>NZ_JBLVKW010000002.1:0-381278 GCF_048270745.1 Streptomyces sp. NPDC056231
GTTGATAGGCCAGATGTGGAAGCCCGGTAACGGGTGGAGCTGACTGGTACTAATAGGCCGAGGGCTTGTCCTCAGTTGCTCGCGTCCACTGTGTTAGTTCTGAAATAACGAACGGCCGTGTTGTTGTCCGGTGTTGGTTAATTTCATAGTGTTTCGGTGGTCATTGCGTTAGGGAAACGCCCGGTTACATTCCGAACCCGGAAGCTAAGCCTTTCAGCGCCGATGGTACTGCAGGGGGGACCCTGTGGGAGAGTAGGACGCCGCCGAACAATTATTCCGGGAAAGCCCCGTGCCCTTGTGGCACGGGGCTTTTCTGCGTTCTGAGCGTCTAGGCTCGAACCATGCGCTACGAACTGGTCATCTTCGACAACGATGGTGTGCTCGTCGACAGTGAGCCGATCTCCAACGCCATCCTCTCCGGCTACCTGACCGAGCTCGGTCACCCCACCTCGTACGAGGAATCACTCCATGACTACATGGGGTCCGCCGTGCACCGGGTGCACGACCTCGTCGAGCAAAGGACCGGGGAGAAGCTGCCCGCGGACTTCGACGAGACGCTCCACTCCCGGATCTTCGCCGCGTTCCAGGAGGAGCTGGAACCGGTCGAAGGAATCGACGACGTGCTGGGAAAGCTGGTCGCCGACGGCGTGCCGTACTGCGTCGCCTCCTCCGGGAGCCACGAACGGATCCGGGTCGGGCACCGCAAGACCGGGCTCGACCAGTGGTTCGAGGAGGAGTGGATCTTCAGCGCGGAGGACGTCGGTCACGGGAAGCCGGCACCCGATCTGTTCCTTCTCGCCGCTGAACGGATGGGCGTTCCGCCCGAGAGGTGTGTCGTCATCGAGGACAGCCCGCTCGGGGTGGAGGCGGCCCGGGCCGCGGGGATGGATGTGTACGGGTTCACGTCGATGATGCCGGCCGACCGGCTCGCCGGAGTGACCGGGCACTTCTCCGACATGGCCCAACTGCGGGAACTGCTCGCCTGATCCATCTACCCATGGGTAGGCCAGAGCCCTACGCTGCCGCCATGACGGATGCGCGGCTGCGGCACGGTAGGGCTTCCTTGGCGTTGAGCTTCTTCGTGCAAGGGGTCACCTTTGCCCTGCTCGTGACGCGTATTCCTGCCATTCAGGACCGGTACGGGATATCCGACGGGCTGCTGCCCGTGTTCCTTGCCGCCGTGCCGATCCTGGCCGGTATGGGCAGTGTGATCACCGAGAAGGTGGTCGCGCGGGTACGGCCACGGGTCGTACTGAGGTGGGCTCAGCCCGTGGTGCTGCTGGCGCTGCTCGGTGTCGGGGCCGGCAGCGAGCTGTGGCAGGCAGCCGTCGCGCTCGGGGTGTTCGGACTGTCCGTCGGGGCGCTCGACGCCTCCATGAACATGATGGGAGTCAGCCTTCAGCGGGCGTACGGGCGCAGCATCATGCTCGGGTTCCACGCCGCATACAGCCTGGGCGGGATCGCCGGGGCGTCGATGGCGTGGGCCGGGGCGCACTGGGATCTCACGCTGCTGGTGTCGTACCTTCCCGCGGTCGTTCTGCTGCTGCCTGCCGCGTTCATCGGGAGCCGGTGGTACGTCGAGGGGAAGGCTGAGGGCGACGGGCAGGGGGCAGAGCGTCAGGGTGGCTCCGTCTCGTTCAAGCTGCTGATGCCGCTCTGCCTGGTGATGAGCTTCGCGTACATCGGGGACTCGACGGTCTCCAACTGGAGTGCGAAGTATC
Organism: Streptomyces sp. NPDC056231; assembly: GCF_048270745.1. Taxonomy (NCBI): domain Bacteria; kingdom Bacillati; phylum Actinomycetota; class Actinomycetes; order Kitasatosporales; family Streptomycetaceae; genus Streptomyces; species Streptomyces sp. NPDC056231. Next base: position 1,722 of record NZ_JBLVKW010000002.1, read on the forward strand.
TGCAGGACGTGCTGGGGAGTTCCGAGCAGCTGTCGACCGTTCCGTACAACGTCTACATGGTGACGACGCTCCTGGGGCGGGCCGTGGGGGACTTCGGGGTGCGACGGTTCGGGGCTGTGGCTGTCGTGCGGTTCGGGAGTGTGCTGGCCGCGGCCGGGTTCGCGGTGGTGGCGGTGGCTTCCGGGGCGTGGATCGGGATGCTCGGGTTCACCATGCTGGGGCTCGGGCTCTGTGTGATCGTTCCGCAGACGTTCGCGGCCGCCGGGCGGATGTTCCCCGGGGCGAGCGACACGGCGATCGCCCGGCTGAATGTCTTCAACTACGTGGGGTTCCTGGTGGGGTCGCCTCTGGTGGGTGCGCTCGGGGACGCGTGGAGCTACCGGGGCGCGATGCTTGTCCCGATGGCGCTGGTGCTCGCGACGCTCGCGTACGCCAAGTCGTTCGGTTCGGAGTCTGCCCGATACGGTGGCGGGCATGAGCGGCCGCGCACAGTTGATGTGGGATGACGCAGTAACGGGATACGACTTCGGGGACAGTCATCCGATGGACCCCGTCAGGCTTGCCCTGACGATGGGGCTGGTGCGGGCGTTCGGTCTCGACAACGCGGTGGATGTGGTGGCCGCCAAGCCGGCCGGGGAATCCACGCTGCGGCTCGTGCACCGTGAGGACTACGTGGCGGCCGTGCGGGCGGCCTCCGCGGATCCCCGGGCGGCCGACCAGAACTACGGGCTCGGGACGGTGGACGATCCGGCGTTCGTGGGGATGCACGAGGTGTCGGCGCTGATCGCCGGGCAGTCGGTGGCCGCCGCCGAGGCGGTGTGGCGCGGGGACACCGCGCATGCGGTGAACTTCGCAGGCGGGCTGCACCATGCGATGCCGGGCGCTGCGGAAGGGTTCTGCATCTACAACGACCCGGCGCTGGCCATTGCCCGGCTGCTGGAGCTGGGTGCGGAGCGGGTCGCGTACATCGACGTGGACGTCCACCACGGTGACGGGGTGCAGGCCGTGTTCTGGGAGGACCCGCGGGTTCTGACCGTGTCGCTGCACGAACATCCGCGGACGCTCTTCCCGCAGACCGGCTGGCCGGAGGAGACCGGTTCCGGTGCGGGGGAGGGGGCCGCAGTGAATGTGGCACTGCCCGCCGGTACGGGGGACGCGGGGTGGCTGCGGGCCTTCCACGCGGTGGTGCCGGAACTGATCGCGGACTTCCGGCCGCAGGTGCTGGTGACCCAGCACGGGGCCGATACGCACTTCGAGGATCCGCTCGCGCATCTGGCGGTGTCGCTGGACGCGCAGCGGGCGGTCATGGAGTCGTGCCATGAGCTCGCCCACGCGCACACGGAGGGCGGGCGGTGGGTGGCGCTCGGCGGGGGCGGGTATGCGGTCGTCGATGTGGTGCCGAGATCCTGGACCCATCTGGTGGGGATCGCCGCGCATGCGCCGGTGGACCCCGAGGCGGTGATTCCTTCCTCGTGGCAGGACGAGGTCTATGCCCGGACCCGGCAGCTGGGACCGGGCCGGATGACCGACGGACGTATGCCGTCGTGGCAGCCGTGGGAGGCGGGGTACGACCCGGCGGACCGGCTGGATCAGGCGGTGCGGGCGACCAGGCGGGCGGCGTTCCCGTTGCGCGGGCTGCTGGCCTGAGGCAGGTGGGAGCGGTCCGGTTCGGCCGTTTCCGCGCGGCGAGGGGGCGGGGTTACGCCAACTGTGGGGCCGGACCTCTCTTTTGGCCCTCCGTCCGGGTGATTGAGGCAGCATCGGCAGGGTGTTGAGCACCGGAGCGCTGCGCGCGCATCTGCTGTCGGCCCGGCTGGCCGGGCCCGTGGCCACCTCGCGGGAGGTGAGTCTGCGGAGCTATCGGCTGTTCGCGGCCAGGGATCCGCGGGTGATGCTCGGGCTCGACCCCGCATGGGGGTGGGAGGCGCCCGATCTGCTTCGACTGATGGCCGACAAGTGCGGGGTTTCGAACGATCCCGCTCACGTTGCGGGTCCTGATGTGATCGATCCGGAGCGGACGTTGGCCGGTCTGGACGCGTTTGCCCAGCGGTTGTCGAGCGCGGCGGTCCGGCGGGCGCCGGTGCTGTTCGGGACCGGTCATCCGCACCGGTTGCTCGGGTTCTACGTCGCGCTGGCAGACGCCATGTCGGCGGCGGGGTGCGCCGTACTCACCCCAGCGCAGGGCAGATGTATCGACATAACGACCCGGTTCGGCGTACGCACGTACAAGCTCGACTACGTACGGGGAGTTGCCATGGTGCGCGAACCCGGCGTGCGGCCCCACGGTGGTGAGCCGGGCGCACATACCCACTCGCCGCTGCCGGTCCGGGTCGCGCTGGAGGCGGCGGTGATGGTCCACGGACGGCTTCCGGAGCTGGTTGTCGGAGACCACGGCTGGGTCTGCGGTGCAGGTCAGTTGGGCATTGAGGCAATCGGTCTGGCGGACACGGACGATCCCGCGCTGTTCGTCGGGGAGGCCGAGGGGCGGGTCTCGGTCGCCGTTCCGCTCGACGACGCCGTGCCGTCCGCTTATTACCGTCCGCTTACTCGCTATGTACTCAATCGGGCATGTCTGTCACAGTAGGCGGCCGATGGTCCCTCCTCTTCCCCACTCGCATCACCCGCCCCTAATCTGGGGAGTGAGCGCACAACGACGAAGAGTCACCGGAGGGGAAGCCGGTGCGCGTCTCGTGCGGAAGGTACAGGTGGGTCATGGCTGGTGCTGGCAGCGAGAGGCCTCTCAACGAGGTCAAGTTTCTGACCGTGGCGGAAGTCGCCTCGGTCATGCGCGTGTCGAAGATGACCGTGTACCGCTTGGTGCACAGTGGTCATCTGCCGGCGATCCGGGTGGGCAGGTCCTTCCGGGTCCCGGAGCAAGCGGTTCACGAGTATCTCCGCGAGTCCTTTGTGGGGGTGGAGTCCGCCTGACGGTCACCTCGGATTACGCCCCTCGCGCGGTGGCGGGTAGGCTAGGCCGACGTAGGTCGTGTGGGCCCAGACGCCCCGCACCAGTGAAGAGAAGTGAGCGAGGGTAGTCGTGGGCTCTGTTATCAAGAAGCGGCGCAAGCGGATGGCCAAGAAGAAGCACCGCAAGCTGCTCAAGCGCACGCGCGTTCAGCGTCGCAACAAGAAGTAAGCGAACGCAGTTCGTGAATCCGCAGCCCTCCCGCCGAAACGGCGGGAGGGCTGCGGTGCGTTTGCGGGAGGGTGTCTCCGCGGGCGTGTGTGGGCCTTGTGATGCACATTCGGGCCAAAGACTCGGCAGAAGGCCGCCGCGCAGTCATCCCAGGGCAACATCCACCCGCTACGGTGACGGCCAGGGGAAACTTCTTCGACGGAAGGCGCTGATCTTGGGGAAGGTCGTGCTCGTCACAGGAGCGGCCCGGCAACTGGGTGGCCGATTCGTGCGGCGCATCCAGCGTGATCCGGACGTGGACCGGGTGATCGCCGTGGACGCAGTCGCGCCGTCACAGCAGTTGGGTGACGCCGACTTCGTACGTGTGGACATCCGCCAGCCCGCGATTGCCAGAGTCCTGGCCGCGCACGCCGTCGACACGGTCGTGCATCTGGACGTCAGCGGCAAGACGCTCGGCGCGGGCGGCCGGACCACCATCAAGGAGACCAACGTCATCGGCACCATGCAGTTGCTCGGTGTCTGCCAGAAGTCGCCGACGGTCCGGCGGTTGGTGATCAAGTCCAGCACGAGTGTGTACGGCTCCGCGCCGCGCGATCCGGCGGTCTTCACCGAGACCACCCCGCCCAAGTCCCTGCCGAGCGGGGGCTTCGCGAAGGACGCGGTGGAGGTCGAGGGATACGTACGGGGCTTCGCACGCCGCCGGCCCGACGTGGCCGTGTGCGTGCTGCGGTTCGCGAACATCCTGGGGCCGGACGCGGACTCGCCGCTCGCCGACTATCTGGCACTGCCCGTGCTTCCGACGGTGTTCGGGTACGACCCACGGCTCCAGTTCGTCCACGAGGACGATGTCATCGACGTACTGAGGATCGCCTCGTACGAGCCGCGGCGCGGGACGCTGAACAGTGGCACGTTCAATATCGCCGGCGACGGGGTGCTGTTGCTCTCGCAGTGCGCGCGGCGGCTCGGGAGGCCGACGATGCCGGTGCCCCTGCCCGCCGTCACCTGGGTGGGCCAGGCGCTCCGCACGATCGGCATGACGGACTTCTCGCCGGAGCAGATCCGGCTGCTCACTCATGGCAGGGTGGTCTCCACCGTCCAGATGCGCGAGACGCTTGGCTTCCACCCGCGATTCACCACCGCGGAGACGTTCGCCGCGTTTGTGCGCGGCGTGGGTCCCGGACTGCTGCCGCCCGAGACGGTGGGCAGGGCCGTCGACCGGCTGGCGGCGCTGCCGTTCGCCGGTGGGACCGGCGAGGTTCCGGTGAGCACCGGGGCAGGCGACACACAACCGACTCCCGGCGCCAGGTAGAGGAGCGCACCGACGATGGCGGATGCCAAGGTCATTCCGTTCGATGACGACCGTTCACGGTCGGGTGGCGCGCAGCGGTCCGCCCGCCGGAGGGCGGCGGGACCCGCGGTGGGCACCGCGGCCCTCAGCGCCCTGCCGGGGCAGCAGGACGCCATGCAGGCCCAGAAGGCGGTGCAGGGGGTGGAGGGTGCGCAGGCTCAAGAAGGGGCTCGGCGCGGCGGCTGGGACCGGCGGATCGCGGGTGGGCTCGCGTTTCTGCGGCGGCGGGTCACCGGTGAGTACGAGGTCGACGAGTTCGGGTACGACAAGGAACTCACCGATCAGGTTCTGATGTCGGTGCTGAGACCGATGTACGAGAAGTACTTCCGGGTCGAGGTGAAGGGCATTGAGAACATCCCGTCGGACGGCGGGGCGCTGATCGTGGCCAACCACTCGGGGACGTTGCCGCTGGACGGGCTGATGCTTCAGGTCGCCGTGCACGACACCCATCCGGCCGGCCGGCATCTACGGCTGCTCGCCGCGGACCTGGTGTTCATGATGCCGGTGGTGAACGAACTGGCCAGGAAGGCCGGGCACACGCTGGCCTGCGCGGAGGATGCGGAGCGGCTGCTGAGGCAGGGCGAGGTCGTCGGCGTGATGCCCGAGGGCTTCAAGGGCATCGGCAAGCCGTTCGGCGATCGGTACAAGCTGCAGCGGTTCGGGCGGGGCGGTTTCGTGTCGACGGCGCTGCGGGCCGGGGTGCCGATCGTGCCGTGCTCGATCGTGGGGGCGGAGGAGATCTACCCGATGATCGGCAACGCGAAGACGCTGGCGCGGGTGCTGGGGATTCCGTACTTCCCGATCACACCCACGTTTCCCTGGTTGGGACCATTGGGCGCGGTTCCGCTGCCGACGAAGTGGACGATTCAGTTCGGGGAGCCGATTTCTACGGATGGGTATCCGGTGGAGGCGGCGGAGGATCCGATGCTGATGTTCAACTTGACGGACCAGGTGCGGGAACAGATTCAGCACACGCTGTACAAGTTGTTGGTCGAGCGGCGGTCGGTGTTCTTCTGACGGTGCGTGCGGTGTGTGCCCGGAGCGTCCGGCCGCCGGTTTGTCCTCAATCGTCGGACGGGCTTGATGTACCGGCGATCGAGGACGCTTGGGGCCAGGGGTCTCCCCCTAAGGGCTGTCCCGTAATCCCTGGCGGGCACGCGACGACAGCTGCGGCACCTCGCTGCGTTGTCGGAGCGCCCGCATACGCCCAGTATGAGGACGCCCCTCCGCCTTGCGATGCACCACATGACGCCGCGCGCTGATCCACCAGGGATTACGGGACAGCCCTTAGGGCGTGTTTCGAAAGTGGCGTCGTCCGCCCGTAACCCGGCAGACGGGACTTTCGAAACACGCCCTGGTGCCCCTCCCGGGGCAAACATTGCCGGTCACGGCATTAGTTGTCTTCGCTCTCACTGTTGATTCCCAGGCCTGGGAGCAGCCCGGGGAGCAGCGGGGGCAGTGTGATGTCCGGGGTGGGTGAGGTGGATCCCCTGCCCGTTGTGGACGGGGTGGCGCCCGGTGACGGGGGGTCCAGGAGGCCGTCCGTGCCGCCCGCGATCAGGCCGTCGGCGGGAGTGGAGGCCGAACCGGACGGGTCCGGGGTGCCGGTGTCGCCCCGTCGGCCCTGTGAGGATTCGGGGGACGAGGGTGCCGGGCTGTCCGTGACGGACGGGTCGTCGGATTGCTGCGACGACCCGGACTGTTCCGAGTCGGTGTTCCGGTCCGGGGTGCGGGGCAGCAGAGACTGCAGTGGTGCGACCTCTTCGTCTATGGCCTCGAAGACCGAGCTGACCTCGTCCCCGACGTCCGTCAGCTGGACCGGAAGCCGGTCGCGCAGGTTGCTCCAGCTCCCGCGGTGGTTGCGGGAGAAGGAATCCAGGGTCTGGATCGGGCCGAGTGCTCCATCGCGCTGGTACGCGGCGTGGAGCAGGCGGTGGCCCTCGGTGGCGTCGTGCGTCATGCCGTTCAGCGTGCGCCTGATCTCGCCCAGTGATTCGTGGTCCAGATCGCCCGCGCGGTCGCGTTCCATGAGCCTGCGGGCCTCGCTCAGCCGCGTCGATGCCTGGTCGAGGTAGACCTCGCCGCGGTCGGTATCGCCGTTGGTCATACCGAGGTGGATGTCCTCCATGCCGCGCTTCAGCCCGTACAGCGAATCACCCGGAAGGGCGTCGGAACTGGCAGCGGCTACTCCGCCGAAGGCTCCCGCGGCGACGCCGACGGTGAGCCCGCCGGCGGCGAGCCCCTTCGTCCAGCGGGAGCGGGGGCGCAATTTTTGGAGCGGGGAGGCCCGGTGGGCCCCCTTGCTCCGCTGTTCGGGCACCGTAGGGCCCGTGGACGCGCCGCCCTCGGCAAACATGGCCTCCATGGCTGCCACGAGCCGCGCTCGCTGCACCACTTTGACCTCGGGATCCAACTCCGGCCTCGGCAGCTCACCGAGGCCGTTCGCCAGGGCCAACAGCGTTCCGTGGTCGGCCGGTTCGGCCGGTTCCTCGGGCTGTACGGCCGCCGCACCCTGGAGCTCCTGCTCCTCCAGAGCCTGGGCGAAGGCGTTCGCCCGCCGGTGTGTCGAAACGTTTGCGATCACTGGCGGCACCTCCTCTCGTCATGACGGTCGACTCCCCTGGGGGTCCGGAAGGTTGCACACCTTGAGCGCTTCCACACGAATGAGTGAGTGTAGGCGGACATGGAGTGACGACAGGGGGCCTGCAACCGGCACAACGAGTGGCGCGGCACTTGGGTTACGCACGAAAGATGATCGGACCAGTGCGTGATCGCGGAGTCGCCGACGGTGTTCTCAGCGGGCATCGTCCGGCAGCAGTCGGGCGAGGGTGCGGACGGCGCGGTACTGCAAAGTCTTGATCGCGCCCTCGTTCTTGCCCATCACGCGGGCCGTCTCGGCGACCGAGAGGCCCTGCAGGAAGCGCAGCGTCACACATTCCTGCTGCTGGGGGTTGAGTCGGCGCACGGCTTGCAGCAGTGCGGCGTTGGAGAGGGACTCCAGGACGGAGTCCTCGGGGCTGCGCTCGACCTCGTTGGCGTCGAGCATTTCACCGGTCGTCACTTCCAGCCGGAACCGGCTGGACTTGAAGTGGTCGGCGACCAGGTTGCGGGCGATCGTGACGAGCCAGGCGCCGAAGTCGCGGCCCTGCCAGGTGAAGGTCGAGATGCGGCGCAGGGCGCGCAGGAAGGTCTCACTGGTGAGATCCTCAGCCGTCGCCTTGCCGCCCACCCGGTAGTAGATGTATCGATAGACGGTGTCGCTGTACTGGTCGTAGAGACGGCCGAAGGCGTCAGCCTCACCGGCCTGTGCGCGCTCGACGAGATCCATCATGCGCGCGCTGTCGCTGTCGGCGGTCGGCCGACGAACGGTGGACGTGGTCGTTGCGCCGCGGTTGCTGCGTCTTCCGACCGCCGCACCGCGTTCGGCCAGGGCATAGCAAGGGCCGACAGGTGCAGGGGTGGCAAAGGCGGGTACGGCGTACGCGGTGGGGACGAAGCCGCGCAAGCGGTCGACGACCGTTGCGCGCAGCGTAGCCAGGCCCGAGGCGTCAACCCCGACGTGTGGGTACACGGGACTCCCAGAGGCAGAGCTTCCATCACGTGCAGTGCGAAACCGTCACTCGTCGTAGTGAGTGGGTGTTCCGGAATGCGTCTGAGGAGAATAACGCTTCGTACAGGCAGCGCTACACCCAGTTGCTCAAATCACCGATTCCGTCGCTTCTGTAGCGACTTTGAGGCGCATCAAGTAGCACATCGTGACCAGATATTGATCGGAATACTTCGTGATCTGGCTGGGGCCGCGACGGGTTGTGGTCGGGTGCGCGCAATCCGACTGGCGGGAGCGGTCGGTGGGTAAGGGGTCCCGTTTGGCGGCGCGGTCGGGCGTGGCCCGGCCCCCCGAGGCGGGGCCGGGCCACGTGGTCGGTGCGTCCGGGGGTCAGCGGCGGCGGCGGTGCAGAGCGACCGCGGCCGCGGTGCCGCCCGCGAGGGCACCGACACCGGCGGCGGCCGGGATGCCGACCTTGGCCGCCTTGCGGCCCGTGCGGTAGTCGCGCAGTCGCCAGTCCAGGGCCCGGGCGTGCTTACGGAGCTTGGTGTCCGGGTTGATCGCGTACGGGTGTCCGACCAGGGACAGCATCGGGATGTCGTTGTGCGAGTCGCTGTACGCCGCGCAACGCGCCAGGTCGAGGCCCTCGGCGGCGGCCAGGGCGCGGACCGCCTCGGCCTTCGCGGGCCCGTGCAGCGGTTCACCGACCAGGCGGCCGGTGTAGACGCCGTCGACGGACTCGGCGACCGTGCCGAGCGCGCCGGTCAGACCGAGGCGGCGGGCGATGATCGTGGCCGTCTCCACCGGGGCGGCCGTGACCAGCCAGACCTTCTGCCCGGCGTCGAGGTGGGCCTGGGCGAGGGCGCGGGTGCCGGGCCAGATGCGGTCGGCCATGTACTCGTCGTAGATCTCCTCGCCGATGGACATCAGCTCGGAGACCCGGTGGCCCTTGACGATGGACAGGGCGCTGTCCCGGGCGTCCTGCATGTGTTCCGGGTCCTCGACGCCGGCCAGCCTGAACCAGGCCTGCTGCCAGGCGAACCGGGTCAGCTCGCGGCGCTGGAAGAACTTGCGTTTGTACAGGCCGCGGCCGAAGTGGAAGATCGCCGCGCCCTGCATGACGGTGTTGTCCAGGTCGAAGAAGGCGGCGGCCCGTTCGTCGCCGACGACCGGGAAGGCCGGTTCCGGCTCCTCGGTCGTGACGGGGACCGTGCCGGCGGATCGTCCGGCGGGGAGTGACGACTTCCGCGCTGCCTCGGCTGCTGCCTCGCCTGCCAGCACGCTCAGTGCTGTCGCGGAACGCCTACGGGGTGTGAGCCATCCAAGAGCGGCCATGTCGTGAGCATAGCCAGTCCGTTCGGCCTTTCCCGACGTGCTGGGATGCGGTGGCGTGAACTCTCGCGGACCGAATTGTTAAGCGGGCGATTCCGGACGTAACGCATCGGCGCCCGACGGGCTCCGGAAACGGCTGGCCGGCGGCGCAGAATAAAGGCATGAGTGCCTTGCTGCGTCGTACGAAGAAGAAGCCCGCGGACCGTGTCGTGACCCTGGTCGGGAAGCCCGGTTGTCACCTCTGTGACGACGCTCGGCTCGTGGTGAGGGAGATCTGCGAGGAGACCGGCGCGTCCTGGGAGGAGAAGGACATCGCCCAGGACGAGGAGCTGCACCGGGAGTACTGGGAGCAGATTCCGGTCGTCCTCATTGATAACGAACAGCACACGTTCTGGCGGGTGGACCCGGCGAGGCTGCGCAGGGCGCTGCTTTCCTGAGTGAAACCCGGTTACCATCATGGGCGTTTTGGGTGATCTCGGGGGTGTCGTTGTGAGGAGTGTGTACCGTCTTGCCCCCTTCGGGCCTGCAACGGGCTGATGCGATCCATGGTTCCGGGATCGCACGACGAATGTGCGTGACCCCGGTCACTTTGACCGGACAAAACGGACACTATCTTTGTGCACACGTTCACAAAGACATAGCCTGCATTCGACGGGGCGGTCTTGGAACATACGGCCGCCTGCAGCCCCGCTCATCCCGCAGGAGCACCGTGGCAACTGGCCGAACTCACCGACCGGCGACCCGTAGCCGAGGAATTCCCGAGGCCACCGTCGCCCGGCTTCCGCTGTATCTCCGCGCACTGACCGCGCTCTCCGAGCGCTCGGTCCCCACGGTCTCGTCCGAGGAACTCGCCGCGGCGGCGGGGGTCAACTCCGCCAAGCTGCGCAAGGACTTCAGCTACCTCGGGTCGTACGGGACGCGTGGCGTCGGCTACGACGTCGAGTATCTCGTCTACCAGATCTCCCGCGAACTCGGGCTCACCCAGGACTGGCCGGTCGTCATCGTCGGTATCGGTAACCTCGGCGCCGCGCTCGCCAACTACGGCGGCTTCGCCTCCCGTGGTTTCCGGGTCGCCGCGCTGATCGACGCCGACCCCGCGATGGCCGGTACGCCCGTCGCCGGGATCCCCGTCCAGCACGCCGACGAGCTGGAGAACATCGTCAGGGACAACGGCGTGTCGATCGGTGTCATCTCGACCCCCGCCGGTGCCGCACAGCAGGTCTGCGACCGGCTCGTCGCCGCGGGCGTGACCTCCATCCTGAACTTCGCGCCGACGGTGCTCTCCGTGCCCGACGGTGTCGACGTCCGCAAGGTCGACCTCTCGATCGAGCTCCAGATCCTCGCCTTCCACGAGCAGCGGAAGGCGGTCGATGAAGCCCCAGGCGGGAGCGGTGTCGACCCGGCCGCGCCGCCCGTGCGTGCCGCCACGGACAGCAGCCGGAAGGGACCCGACGGGGACGTTCCCGCCGTGATGCCGGCATGAGTCTTCTTGTCGTCGGACTGAGTCACCGCAGCGCTCCCGTCTCCGTACTGGAGCGGGCCTCGCTGGCTGCCGGGACGCAGGCGAAGCTGCTGCAGGACGTCCTTGCCGCGGAGCCCGCGGCCGAGGCCGCCGTGCTGGCCACCTGCAACCGCATCGAGCTGTACGCCGACGTGGACAAGTTCCACGCCGGTGTCGCCGAGCTGTCCACGCTCCTCGCCCAGCACAGCGGGGTCGGGCTGGACGAGCTCACTCCGTATCTCTATGTGCACTACGAGGACCGGGCCGTCCACCACCTCTTCTCGGTGGCGTGCGGGCTGGACTCGATGGTCGTCGGCGAGGGCCAGATCCTCGGCCAGATCAAGGACGCGCTCGCGCTGGGGCAGGAGCTCCACACCGCCGGCCGGCTGCTGAACGACCTGTTCCAGCAGGCCCTGCGGGTCGGTAAGCGTGCCCACAGCGAGACCGGGATCGACCGGGCCGGGCAGTCGCTCGTCACCTTCGGTCTGCAGCAGCTCGCCGACGGCGCCGATGTCGCCGTCTGGGCGAAGGGCAAGCGCGCCCTGGTGATCGGCGCCGGTTCGATGTCCTCGCTGGCTGCCGCCACGCTGGCCCGTACCGGTGTCGCCGAGATCGTCGTCGCCAACCGGACCCGGGCCCGCGCCGACCGGCTCGTCGAGATCCTTCAGCAGCCCGGTGGAACGGGAGTGACTGCCCGCGCCGTGGAGATGGCCGCGGTCTCCGACGAACTGACACGTGCCGATGTCGTCGTCTCCTGCACCGGTGCGACCGGTCTCGTGCTGACTGCCGAAGCCGTCGCCGGAGCGCTCGGGCTGCCCTTCGATGCGGCCGTCACCGTGCCCCCGGCGCCCGCCGTGCCCGCCGCCGACCTGGACCAGCACGCCGCGTGGGTGGAGAACGGCTCCGCCACCACGACCGCGCAGGTACAGGCCGTCCGCCGGGCCACCGTGCCCGCGCAGTCCCCGTCCGCCGGACCGGTCAGGCTCGCCCTGCTCGACCTCGCGATGCCGCGCGACATCGACGGCGCCTCGACGCGCCTCGACGGTGTGCGCCTCGTCGACATCGAGTCGCTCGCCGAGGCATCCGCGGACGCTCCGATGGCCGCCGATGTGGACCAGGTGCGCACCATCGTCGCCGACGAGGTCGCCGCGTTCGGTGCCGCCCAGCGCGCCGCCCACATCACACCGACCGTCGTCGCCCTGCGCACGATGGCCGCCGATGTGGTGGCCGGCGAGATCGCACGGCTCGACGGACGCCTCCCCGACCTGGACGAGAAGCAGCGCGCCGAGATCACGCAGACCGTGCGCCGCGTCGTCGACAAGCTCCTGCACGCGCCCACCGTGCGGGTCAAGCAGCTCGCCAGCGAGCCCGGCGGCGCCGGGTACGCCGATGCGCTGCGGGAACTCTTCGACCTCGACCCGCAGACGGTCGCCGCCGTCTCCCGGGCAGACCTGAACGACCCGAATAGAGGGCGGTCATGACCGACAACTCATCCCAGCGCGTGCAGACCGACGTGCCGCTCCGGCTGGGCACCCGGCGCAGCAAACTCGCCATGGCGCAGTCCGGCCTCGTCGCCGACGCGGTCAGTGAGGTGACCGGGCGCGCCGTCGAGCTCGTCGAGATCACCACGTACGGAGATGTCTCCCGCGAGCACCTCGCGCAGATCGGCGGCACCGGTGTGTTCGTCGCGGCGCTGCGCGAGGCGCTGCTGCGCGGCGAGGTGGACTTCGCCGTGCACTCGCTGAAGGACCTGCCGACCGCACAGCCCGAGGGCCTCGTCCTCGCCGCCGTGCCGGTGCGCGAGGACCCGCGCGACGCGCTGGTGGCGAGGGACGGGCTGACCTTCGAGCAGCTGCCGTCCGGTGCCCGCGTCGGCACCGGTTCGCCGCGCCGCATGGCGCAGCTCAACGCGTACGCCCGCAGCCACGGCCTCGACATCGAGACCGTGCCGATCCGTGGCAACGTCGATACGCGTATCGGATTTGTACGAAGCGGTGAACTGGACGCGGTGGTTCTCGCCGCGGCCGGGCTCAGCCGCCTCGGCCGGACCGGTGAGGTGACCGAATTCCTGTCGGTCGACACCGTTCTGCCCGCTCCCGGCCAGGGAGCACTGGCGATCGAATGCGCTGCAACCAGCGCGGACCTCGCCGCAGCACTCGCCGAGCTCGACGACCCGTACACCCGGGCCGCCGTGACCGCCGAGCGCGCCCTGCTCGCCGCCCTGGAGGCCGGCTGCTCCGCACCTGTGGGTGCACTGGCCGACCTCCTGGTCGACGGACAGGTTGTCAACGAACTGCGCCTGCGCGGTGTCGTCGGTTCCACCGACGGTTCCTCGCTCGTACAGATGTCCACCACCGGTCCCGTCCCCACGTCGCCCGACGACGCGGCGGCCCTCGGTCGCGAGCTCGCGACCGAGATGCTTGCCAAGGGTGCGGCCGGTCTTATGGGGGAGCGAGCACTTTGAGCCCCACCGGCCCCGCCGCATCCGACTTTCCGGTCCTGTCCGCAGGGCACGTCACCTTTCTCGGCGCCGGTCCCGGCGATCCGGGACTGCTGACTCTGCGCGCTGTCGAGGCGCTCGCGAGCGCGGACGTCCTTGTCGCCGAGCCGGACGTTCTCGGCGTCGTCCGCGGCCATGCGCGGGCAGGCGTCAGCACGCCCGAGCTGGCTGTTGTTGACGTGGCGTCAACAGCCGCCGGGGTGCCCGTTCTCAGGGACGCGGCCAATCTTGTCATGGAGGCCGCGAAGGGCGGCAGGCGGGTCGTCCGTGCTGTCTCAGGGGACCCGGGCCTGGACGGGAACGCAGGCGCGGAGATGCTCGCCTGTGCTGCCGCCGGCATTCCCTTCGAGGTCGTGCCGGGTGTCGCGAACGCCGTGGGCGTGCCCGCGTACGCCGGCGTGCCGCTGCGTGATACGCAGGGCGCCGACGTCCGGTTCGTCGATGCCCGGACCGCCTCGGACCGCTGCTGGACCGAGGTCGGCGCGAGCGATGCCACGGCGGTCGTCTCGACGACGCTGGACTCGGTCGCGGCCGCCGCGGGCGAGCTGGTCTCTGCGGGCCGCAAGCCCGACACCCCGCTGACCGTGACGGTCGCCGGCACGACGACGCGCCAGCGCACCTGGACGGCGACCCTCGGGACCATCGCCCAGGTCCTGAAGCAGGCGAAGGTGCTGCCGTCGCCGGACGGGCACCAGCCGGTCATAGCCGTGGTCGGTGAGTGCAGCTCCGCCGCCCAGCGCGACCAGCTCTCGTGGTTCGAGTCCAAGCCGCTCTTCGGCTGGAACGTGCTCGTGCCGCGGACGAAGGAGCAGGCGGCGTCGCTCTCCGACCAGCTGCGTTCGTACGGTGCCGTGCCGCACGAGGTGCCGACGATCGCCGTCGAGCCGCCGCGTACGCCCCAGCAGATGGAGCGCGCGGTCAAGGGCCTTGTCACGGGCCGCTACGAGTGGATCGCCTTCACCAGTGTCAACGCGGTCAAGGCGGTCCGGGAGAAGTTCGAGGAGTACGGGCTCGACGCCCGTGCCTTCGCCGGGATCAAGGTTGCCGCGGTCGGCGAACAGACCGCCGCCGCACTGATCGATTTCGGTGTGAAGCCGGACCTGGTGCCGTCCGGTGAGCAGTCCGCCGCCGGTCTGCTGGAGGACTGGCCGCCGTACGACCCGGTCTTCGACCCGATCGACCGCGTCTTCCTGCCGCGCGCCGACATCGCCACGGAGACGCTCGTCGCCGGCCTCATCGACCTGGGCTGGGAGGTCGACGACGTCACCGCGTACCGCACGGTCCGCGCTTCGCCGCCGCCGTCCGACACCCGTGAGGCGATCAAGGGCGGCGGGTTCGACGCGGTGCTCTTCACCTCGTCGTCGACCGTCCGGAACCTGGTCGGTATCGCCGGCAAGCCGCACAACGTGACGGTCATCGCGTGTATCGGCCCCGCCACGGCGAAGACCGCGGAGGAGCACGGCCTGCGGGTCGACGTGCTCTCCCCGGAGCCGTCGGTGCACAAGCTGGCCGAGGCGCTCGCCGAGTTCGGTGCGCAGCGCCGGGAGGCGGCGAAGGAGGCCGGTGACCCGGTGACGCGTCCGAGCGAGCGGCGTCCAGGTGCGCGCAGGCGTCGTACGACTACCTGACCGGCCGGGTCGGAAGTGTTCAGGGGTCCGGTTGCTTCGGCAGCCGGGCCCCTGCCCGTTCGATCTGCCTGCTTTCTGTGAGGCGATTGCTCTGGCCACGGGGCCGCGCCAGGTGCCGCGGGAAAATCCGGGCGCGACCCGTTATCGACGCCGGCGGGCGTTGAGCCGGGCGGCCTGACGGGTCAGGTAATCGCGCTCGGCGAGGTTGGGTGCCTTGTGGGCCGCCTCGGCGTACAGCTGTGCCGCCGTCGCCAGGTCGCCGTCGCGCTCGTGGAGGTACGCCGCCACCGCGGCGTGGCGGGGCAGTGAGTCGTTCAGCGCCGCGAGCGCCGTCAGCCCGGCGCGCGGTCCGTCGGCCTCACCGACGGCCACTGCGCGGTTGAGCCGGACGACCGGGTTGTCGGTCAGGCGCGCGAGCTCGTCGTACCACTCGACGATCTGCACCCAGTCGGTCTCCTCGGCGGTGGGTGCGTCGGCGTGGAGTGCCGCGATGGCGGCCTGGGCCTGGAACTCGCCCAGCCGGTCGCGGGCAAGGGCCGCCTGCAGGATCTCGACGCCCTCGGCGATCGACTCGGTGTCCCACCGGCCGCGGTCCTGTTCGGCGAGCGGCACCAGGCTGCCGTCGGGCGCGGTCCGGGTGGCGCGCCGGGCGTGGTGGAGCAGCATGAGGGCGAGCAGTCCCGCCACCTCGGGGTGGTCGATCGCGGCCGCGAGCTGCCGGGTGAGCCGGATGGACTCGGCGGCGAGGTCGACGTCGCCGGAGTAGCCCTCGTTGAAGACCAGGTAGAGGACGCGCAGCACGGTGGCGACATCGCCGGGCTGGTCGAACCGCACGCCTGAGACGGTGCGCTTGGCACGGCTGATGCGCTGCGCCATGGTCGCCTCGGGCACCAGGTAGGCCTGGGCGATCTGGCGGGTGGTCAGCCCGCCGACGGCGCGCAGCGTGAGCGCGACCGCGGACGACGGCGTCAGCGACGGGTGGGCGCACAGGAAGTAGAGCCGGAGCGTGTCGTCCACCGCGGGCACGGGCCCGGGCGCCGGCTCCTCGTCGACGAGGTCCTCACGCCGGCGGCGGGCGACGTCCGCCCGGGTCGCGTCGAGGAACCGGCGCCAGGCCACGGTGACCAGCCAGCCCTTCGGGTCCCGCGGTGGGTCGGCCGGCCAGACGCGGACCGCCTCGACCAGCGCATCCTGCGCGGCATCCTCGGCCGCCGCGAAGTCGGCACCGCGGCGGACGAGGATCCCGAGCACGCTCGGCATGAGGCTCCGGAGCAGGGCCTCGTTCATCGATGAGGTCACTCCGTGATGGTGGGCGGACAGGCCAGGAACGGGCGCACCTCAAGCCACTCGTGGATCGGCTTCCCGCCCGCCCCAGGGGCGGCCGACAGGTCCCCGGCCAGCTCGACGGCGCGCTCGTAGCTGTCGACGTCGATCACCATCCAGCCGGCGATGAGGTCCTTGGTCTCGGCGAACGGGCCGTCGGTGACCGGCGGGCGGCCCTCGCCGTCGTACCGGACGAACGTCCCCTCGGGGGCGAGCGCCTGACCGTCGACGAACTCGCCGGTCTCCTCGAGCCGGGCCGCGAAGTCGCGCATGTACTGCATGTGCGCCGAGATCTCCTCCGGCGTCCACTGGTCCATCGGCACGTTGTTGACCGCAGCCGGAGCGCCGCGGTAGTGCTTGAGCAGCAAGTACTTGGCCATCGTGTTTCTCCTCGGTGCTGTGCGACCCATTCTGGTCGCGTTCACCGCTGGGACGGAGCCAGTCACCGCTTCTCGACATCACCCTCCGATTTTTTTGGCACTCGTGGACGAGCCTGGATGAGCCGTCCCGTGGTGTCCGGGTCCACGACGTGGTGCGAGGGCGAGACGGTACGAGGCCTCGGTCGGCCGAAGGAGCCGCCCCGGGCCGATCTACAAAGAGCCGTTTTTCCGGCACAGGTGTCGGTAAGACGGTGATGTGTACGGGTCTATCGTCGAAGGATGACTGTGTACGGAAACTTCCCCGGCTCCCGCCCCCGGCGACTGCGGACGACCCCGGCGATGCGACGCATGGTCGCCGAGACACGGCTCGACCCGGCGAACCTGATCCTGCCCGCGTTCGTACGCGAGGGCATCACGGCGCCCGTCGCCATCTCGGCCATGCCCGGTGTCCAGCAGCACACCCTGGACACCCTCCGGAAGGCCGCGGTCGACGCGGTCTCGGCCGGGGTCTCCGGGATCATGCTCTTCGGTGTCCCGGCGGACGAGAAGAAGGACGCCCGGGGGACGGCGGGTACCGATCCGAACGGCATTCTTCAGGTCGGTCTGCGCGCGGTGCGTGAAGAAGTCGGTGACGACCTCGTTGTCATGTCGGACCTGTGTCTGGACGAGTACACGGACCACGGTCACTGCGGCGTCCTGACCGCCGACGGCCGCGTCGACAACGACGCGACGCTGGAGCGGTACGCCGAGATGGCCCAGGTCCAGGCGGATGCGGGCGCCCATGTGGTCGGCCCCAGCGGCATGATGGACGGCCAGGTCGGCGTCATCCGTGACGCGCTCGACCAGACGGGCCACGAGGACGTCTCGATCCTCGCCTACACGGCGAAGTACTCGTCGGCGTTCTACGGGCCGTTCCGTGAGGCGGTCGGCTCCTCGCTCAAGGGCGACCGCAAGACGTACCAGCAGGACCCGGCGAACGCCCGCGAGTCCCTGCGCGAGCTGGCGCTCGACCTCGAAGAGGGCGCCGACATGGTCATGGTCAAGCCGGCCGGACCGTACCTGGACATCCTCGCGAAGGTCGCGGACTCGGTGGACGTGCCGGTCGCCGCGTACCAGATCAGCGGCGAGTACGCGATGATCGAGGCCGCCGCCGAGAAGGGCTGGATCGACCGCGACGCGGCGATCATGGAGAGCCTGACCGGGATCCGGCGCGCGGGTGCGCAGATGATCCTGACGTACTGGGCGACGGAGGTCGCGCAGCGACTGGGGCGGCGCTGAGCGGAGGCGAAGCAGGCGTTGGGCGCGGGTCGTCCTCGGCGTCGGTGACTGCCTTTGAGCGATCGCTGTCCTGAGTGATCGCTGCCGGTCCAGTGAGTCCCCGTCTGTCCCGATGCCGGGACGGGCGGGGACTCTTTTTAGTTCAAGCCCTTGACGGTCATCCGATGTATTTATAGCTTGCGGCGCGGTGATCCCCGTACAACTCGCAGAAGTTGGGCATAGACATTGGATGCCTGGCTTTCATGGAAGCCAACACGACGTGACCGTCGATGAGGAGTGCCCGTGCGCACTGTTCCAGGTTCGAGTTCCAGCCGCCCGACCCCGCCCCCGGTGCTGACTGCGCTCGTGGCAGCGGCGACGGGGGCCGGGCTGGCCGTCCTGCCCGTCGTCCCCGCCTCCGCCCACGACAAGGGCGCGAAACCGGTCGTCCTCCACGTGTCGGCCACCGGCAGTGACCGCGCCAACGGCTCGGCCGCCCGGCCGTTCCGGACACTGGAGCGGGCCCAGAAGGCCGTCCGTACGGCGTTGCACCAGGGGGTGGCGCAGCGAAGACCGGTCGACGTCGTGGTGCACGGTGGTACGTACCGGCTGCGGTCCGCCCTGAAGTTCACCACGGCCGACTCCGGTACGGCCGGGGCTCCGGTCCGGTACCTCGCGGCGCCCGGTGAGCGTGTCGTCATCAGCGGCGGCCGTTCGCTCGCGCCCCGCTGGAGGTCCTTCTCCGGTTCGATCAAGGTCGCGGACATCGGAGCCGGCCTCGACTTCGACGGGCTCTTCGTCGACGGGCAGCGGCAGACGCTGGCCCGCTACCCCGACTACGACCCGGACACGGCGATTCTCGGCGGGTACGCGCCGGACGCCATCTCCCCCGAGCGTGTGGCCCGTTGGAAGAATCCGACGACGGCACTCGTGCGCGGTCTGCACGACGGGATGTGGGGCGGGAACTCCTTCAAGGTCACCGGTGTGAAGGCGGACGGCACGCCCGAGCTGGCCTGGGTCGGTGACAACAACCGGGGTAGCGGACTGCACGCCACGTACCGCATGGTCGAGAACGTCTTCGAGGAGCTCGACGCGCCCGGCGAATGGTTCTACGACAAGCCCGCCGGGAAGCTGTACTTCTATCCCCCGGCAGGGGTCGACCCCGCACGGGCCCAGGTCGACACGGCCGAGCAGAACGAGCTGGTCCGGGTGGAGGGCAACGGGCCGGGCGACGCCGTCCGCGACCTGACCTTCTCCGGGTTCACCTTCGCCCGGACCCACCGCACCCTGTTCAACCAGCCGTACGAGAAGCTCCAGCTCGGTGACTGGGCTCTGGCGCGGGTGGCCGCCGTCCATCTGAAGAACACCGAGAACGTCTCCGTACGCGACTCACACTTCGACCAGCTCGGCGGCAACGCCCTCCTGATCGACGGGTACAACAGCCACGGCGTCGTCTCGGGCAACGAGTTCAGCCACTCGGGGGCCTCCGACGTCGCGGTCATCGGCAACCCGGACGCGGTCCGCGAGCCGTCCACCTGGGACAGCATGCGCAGGACCATCAGCGACATCCGGCCCGGACCGAAAAGCGAGAACTACCCGCGCGACATCGCCATCCGCGACAACTACCTGCACGACAACGGACAGTTCGAGAAGCAGACCTCCGGTGTGCAGATATCGATGAGCCGCCGCGTCACCGTCGACGGCAACACCATCCACGACGGTCCCCGCGCCTGCGTCGATATCAACGACGGCACCTGGGGAGGTCACCTCATCGAGAACAACGACATCTTCAACTGCGTCAAGGAGACGTCCGACCACGGCCCCTTCAACTCCTGGGGCCGGGACCGCTTCTGGCCGCTGTCCGCCGACGACGCCACGAAGAAGTCGTACGCGAAGCTGGACGCGATGGAGACCACCGTCATCCGGCACAACCGGATCCGGCACTCGTCGCACTGGGACATCGACCTCGACGACGGCAGCTCGAACTACCTCATCGAGGACAACGTGCTGCTCAACGGCGGGGTCAAGCTTCGCGAAGGCTTCTACCGGACCGTACGCAACAACGTCTTCGTCAACGGCGGCGCGCATTTCCACGTCTGGTTCGCGGACAGCGGCGACACCGTCGAGAAGAACGTCTTCGTCACCGACACCCCCTACAGCCTGATCCAGGTCGACATGGCCAGGAGCAGGCCCGTCATCAACGACAACCTGTTCTGGAACAACGGCAAAGCCGTCCAGGGCCTCAGCGACACCTGGCGGGCGAACGGGCTGGACACCCGCTCGGTGATCGCCGACCCGAAGTTCACCGGCGCTTCCCCGTTCGCCGATCCGGCCAAGCTCGACTACACCGTCCAGCCCGACTCGCCCGCCCTGGCCCTCGGCTTCCACAACATTGCGATGGGCGGCTTCGGCAAGGCCGGATCCCCCACTCCGCCGCCGCTCACCTGGTCCACGGAGGCACCTGACACCGACACCCTCGACGCCCTTCCGGAACCGCTGCTGGGCGTGCCGGTCACCCGGATCTACTCCGACACGATCAAGTCCGCCACGGGGCTGACCGACACCAACGGTCTGCACTTCGCTTCCGTGCCGAGCACCTCGGAGGCGTACCGGCAGGGGCTCCGCACCAATGACGTCATCCGGGAGATCGACGGCCGGCCGGTCACCGACCGCAACAGCTTCTGGCTCGCGTACAACCAGACCGCTCCCGGGGCCGATGTCGTGCTGAAGGTCTGGCGCAATCAGGCGTCCGTCGAGGTGACCCTGCGCAAGCCCACCGGGGTTCAGCAGATCAACAACACCTCCGGCGTCGTCTACACCGGCACCGGCTGGGACTGGAAGAACAGACACCGGGGCGGCGCGGGCGGCTGGGTCGACGACGTGCACGCCACCCAGAACAAGGGGGACTCCTTCGAGCTCGCCTTCAACGGGACCGCGATCGATCTCCTCACCCAGGTCAACACCGACGAGGGCGAGGTCGAGCTCTTCATCGACGGCCGGTCCGTGGGCACGATCGACAACCACAACGCCACGCGCGTGCACCAGAAGACCGTCTTCAGCGCGACCGGGCTCGCTCCCGGTGTGCACACCATCAAGGGCGTGATGAAGACGGGCGACTACATGATCGTCGACAGTTTCAGGGTTCAGTAGCGGGCACCGTCCGCACGGTCTTTCGTCCGGATCACGCGAGCCCGGCGTGATCCGGACGAGAGGCCCTGTGGGTGGCAGCGGGCTCCCGAAGAATCAGGGCCAGTCGACCAGGGCCATGAACGTCACCCACGCGAAGAACACGGTTCCGGGTGCGGACACGGCGAGGACGACACCGGCCGGAGGCTTGCGACGGCAGAACACCCAGCTCGCCACCAGTACGACGAGTGCCAGAACCAGACCGCAGCAGAGAGCGGTCCAGGCAGGACCGAAGCTGCTGTCGAACCGGTCGGAATCAGCCTGCGAGCAGGAGTCGCAGGTCATCGGCGACATCCCGCCGAAAACCAGGGCGAAGAGCGCGAGCGGGAGCGTCACGATCGTGGAGATCAGCGACGCGATCCAGGCACGCTGGGGACGGGCGTTCATGACGTCTTCGGGCATGCACAGGAGTCAACTCCGCTTCAGGGAAGGTCGCATGAGTTGTCGTACTCAGTCCCTTGACGTCCTGCTCAGTCCCACCAGAACGACCAGGTCTCCTGGTTCAGCACCATCTTCTCGGCGTAGACGTCCAGGTCGTACGGCGGGCTCTGCTCGATGTTGTCCGGGCAGAACGCGAAGTGTTCGACGGCAAGCGCCCGTGCTTCCGCGAGTGTGGTGGGCGGTCGCCCGACCGAGACGGTCAGGGTGTCGAAGCCCAGCACCACGACCCGTATGCCGAAGCGGTCCTCCCAGGAGCGGAGCACCGCGCAGAGGCGTGCCACGTCGTCCTCGTAGTTGACCGGTCCCGACCAGCCGATCGCTGCCGGTATGTCCGCACTGCGGCGGGCCGGGACGAGCGCCGCCCGCGAGCCGGGGTACCAGCCGTCCGGACCGGTGCACTCGTCCGCGATCTCGGCCGCCAGATCGTCGGGGGAAACCCGCTCCTCGGCGGCCGGGACGGGTGCCAGACCCGGCCATTCCTCTTCGTCGGCGTCGAGTTCGTCGGGCGCGCAGTCGTCCCAGTACTCGCCGAGTACCTCCTCGGCGTCGTGGTCACCGGGGTACGACGTGCTGTCCGGGTCCAGATCCCAGGTGTCGGGCCACTGGCCGCGCCTGCCGCCGTCGATCAGCACGGGAAGCAGTCCCATTGCCCGCCCGGCCGCGCGCAGAGCGTCCCACGTCCCCGAGGACGCGGGCTCGTCGGCCACCCAGAGCAGCGGTTCGTGCCAGGGGCCGTCGATTGTGGCGTCCACCAGCGATCCGGACGGGAGTTGAAGCCCTGGTCTCGCCAGGGACGGGAGCGGGTTCGGGAGCGTTGCCATGGCCGCGACTCTAGTGCTGTGACCATAGGTTCACCGTGTCCGGGATCCTTCCAACCGCCTCTGCGGGGGCGGGTTCAGTGCTGCGATCATCATGACGCGGGCGGAAGGCGCGGCGGAGGGGGAGCAGGATGATTTCTGAGCCGGAGATGGCGGGGGAGTTCGGTGCGGTTGAAACCCGCGAGGTGATGGGCGACTTCGACCGGGTGTTCGTTGGGGAACGTCGGCCCGGAAAGCCGTGGTTGTGGGCGCTGGGCGGGATGGTCATGGCGTCGGCTCTCTGGGCGGCGGCGCTGTTCCTGTATGGATTGGGCGATCGGAAACCGGACATGCATGGGTACCGGCTGGACCAAAACCCTTGCCCGTCTCTACAGCTGAAGTCGATCGGCGCGGCGATTGAACCGAGAGAGTCCACCACCAAGTTCGAATCAGGGGAGCTGTTGAACCATGCTGCCCTCGACCAGGTCCAGTGCTTCATTCCTCTTCGGTCTCGGGCCAGGGCGGAGCGGCCCGGGAACGGCTGGTCCATCGACTACACCGTCGGGATCACGGTGGCACTGCACAAGAAGACCGACCCCGGCGCCGAATTCGAGGCGCTGCAACGGGTGACTGAATTCGGCGTTGATCCTGAAGCGAAGCTGGAGACGGTTCCGGACCTTGGCGACAAGGCGTATCTGCTGACCCGGGACGACGGTAACTCGGAGCTGCGGGTGCTGGAGGGCGGAGCCGTCCTCTCGCTGCGTCTCTCCGCCTTCACGCAGTACCAGAGCGACGAATACAGCGAAGCCGTGGCCGGTAATGGGCCGGACATCCCTGACCTGTCCCCGTACCAATCGGCCATGATCAGCGACATGCGTGACCTGATGTCAAGCCTCAAGCAGTGAGCTTGAGATTCAACCTCTGCGAACAGCTGCTCCGGCGGGGCGCCGCAAGCCCGCCAGGGCTGAGGAGCTACCGCTCGATGCGCCCCGTACCCCCAGAGCGTCAAGTGCTGTTGACCTCGCGTGGAGGAGCCGAGCAGTGGTAGGGAACGAGTACGGATCGGTATCTGAGGCACGCAGTCGACTGCTCCCGCCCCGTCGTAACCGGAACTACCCCCGCGCGATCAGAACACCCAACTGATGGCCCGTGCTCCGGACCCGCGCTGGCCGGGACACAGTCGAGCCCGGCCGCTGGGTCCTCAATCAGACCAAGAGGCAGAAGAGCAGCCGAGGGGCCGGGAAGCCCGCGCTCAAGACGGCACAGGCCATGCCACCGCCTGGGCAAGCATCGCCTCAACAGCGGCTCCCCTGAGGGATGTAGCGGCGGAAGCCCTCTGCCAGGGCTTTGAAACCCCATGCTTCGTAGAAGGTGTGGACATACTCGTCATCCGCCGCCAGCAACTGGACCTTGTAGCAGCCAGCCGACTCACCCAGTTGAACGGCAGACTCCATCAGGCAACGGCCGACACCCCGCCGCTGGAAGGAGCTGGCCACCACGACGTTCTCCACGAACAGGATGGCCCGGCCACTGCGTGTGAGGTTCGGCAAGACGATGCAATCTGCTGTTCCGGCCACAGTGCTGTCAGCTTCAGCCACCAGGATCGTCCGTCCCTGCTGCCTTGATATGGCTGCCCAGATGGCATCTGCGGACGCCTGTGGCAACGGCGTGTCGTCCGGATTCAACTCGCTGTAGAGAGTCAGCAACGCTGACAGGTCCGCCTCAGCCGCTGACCGCACATTGATCTTCATGCGCTGAGCCTAGAACGGGCACAGCCACGCAGATCGCAGCAGTTGCTCGCAAAGCAAAAGCAAGGAGTGCCGTTCGGCACCCCGGCGTGACGTCGAGGGCGAGGAAAGCGGAGGGACTAGTTTCAGGGAGGAATGAGAAGGAAGTCCGTCCATGGCCTCGCCGGGGCCAACGCTAGCAGTCAGCCGGGGATCAGGGCGCGCAGATTTTCCGGGGTGACGATCAGGGAGTCCGGATGCAGTCCGTCCGGGCGTTCCAGGCCGATGTAGGTGACGGGGCCGTCCGGGATCGTCGTGCCGTCCCACAGTGTGATGGCCGTGGCGCGGTCGGCCATCAGGTCGGTGAGGTGGCGCACCGTGAGGTAGTCGCGCTCGACGATGCCGCGCAGCAGCGCAGCGACCGACACCCGGTTCTCCTCGACCCGGTTGGCGTTCGGGTTGCCCCGGAGGTACAGGTGGAGCCACTTGGCGCGCCAGCGGCCGTCGC
This sequence comes from Streptomyces sp. NPDC056231, assembly GCF_048270745.1. Lineage (NCBI taxonomy): Bacteria > Bacillati > Actinomycetota > Actinomycetes > Kitasatosporales > Streptomycetaceae > Streptomyces > Streptomyces sp. NPDC056231. The sequence goes on from NZ_JBLVKW010000002.1 coordinate 26,333, forward strand.
TGCCGAGCAGGAACGCCAACGGCAGCGCGACCCGGCCCGGCCCGCGCAGCTCCGACTTCATGCGCACGGTGCGCGGCTCGAAGGGGAGGCCCCGCTGCTCGGCATCGCGCAGCATGAAGCCGAAGAACGACTCCTCGACCGTTTCGAAGCCCTCCCCCGAGAAGATGTTGACCTGCGGGACGATGAAGGTGCCGCGTACGGCGTTCAGGCGCAGGTTGATGAACTCCCAGGCGCCGAGGGGTGCCTCCGTGATGTCACCGGAGTGCTCGCCCTCGACCTCGGTGAGGGCGGTGTACGACAGCCAGCAGACGGTCGCGTACTCGGCGTCGAGCATCAGGGCCGACAGGTCGTAGTCGGTGTCGTCGCTCTTCTGCTTCCAGTAGACGAAGAAGCGCAGCAGTTCACCGTCGACGGGGGAGAGGGAGCCGCGGGGCAGCACTCCCAGGCCGGCTGCCGTCGCCTTTCCGCTGAGCGGGAGCGCGACATCGAGGATGTCGGGGTCGATGAACAGGTGCCCCGGCTGCGGGAGGCGGCGGCGCGTGTCGGCGTCCAGGACGTCGATGAGGCGCTTGCACTCGGGCGGCAGCAAGGGGGGACGGTTGTCGGCGGTGGCCCAGGCGCCGCCGCGGCGGTTGACGAAGACGCGGCGCTCGCCGGCCTCCCGGGCACGGTTGTGCAGGTGCTCGCGCACGGACAGCAGGACCCGGCCGGAGACCTGCGGGGCGACCTGCTCGGCAGCGGCCACGACAGCATCGCGCTCGTCCTGGGTGAGGCTCTCGCGCAGCAGGCGGTCCAGGGAGCGGAACAGCTTGCCCGGGGCGGTCTTCAGCAGCTGCGTCGCCCCGGTGACGTCGTTCGAGCGGAGCAGTTCCTCGATGTGGCTGTCGAAGGACCGGGCTTCCTTCTCGCCCCGGGCGACGGCGAACACATCAGCGGCGTGCGGCCATCGCGGGTACTCGTGCGGGTGGAGGCGCTCGCCGAGGCGCTTGAAAGCCTCGCGGTGCGCGGCGACGTCGGCGAGCTTGGCGGGGGTGGCCGCGACCACTGAGTCGAGGCCGGCGAGCAGGGCGCGGCGGACCGGTCGGGGCAGCGACCGAAAGCGGGTCGGCTCCACGAGAGCCACGTCGCCGTCCGAGAGTGCGCAGGCCAGACGGAGTACGTCGGTGACGGTGTCCAGAAGGAGGTCCCGGCCGGCATGCAGGCGGGCGACGTTGATGACGGCGCGGCTCTCCCGTACCGGGATCGCCTCGGGCTGGGGGCTGTCGACGCAGTGCTCGGCGAGCGAGCGAAGGTCGCGCAGGTCCTCTTCGCCGAGCGGAGTGGTGCTGCCCGCCAGGGCCAGGTACAGGGCGGTGACCTCGTCGTCCGGAGAGCCGCCAAGGTGCACGACGGTCGTGCGGTCGCCTGCGGCTGCGATCAGCTCGTCGTGAGCGGCCAGCATCTCGGCGTACGTGTGCTGGTAGTTGCCGTACGACGGGAGGGTCAGCAGGTCGACCACACCGGTGCGGAGCTGTGCGAGTGTGCCGTTGCGCGACGTGTCGTCGGCGAGCGCCTCGGCGATGCACCGCATCCAGAAGTCGAACGCGTCCGGCACGTTGGCCGGGAAGTCGATGAAGTAGACGTTGTGCTGGACGTGGTTACCGGCCATCTCACGGACGGTGTCCAGCGTGCGCGCGGCGGTGGCGACAACCGTTTCCTCGGACAGTTCCGACAGACGCTCCAGCAGGGCTGCCGAGAGCTTGAAGCCCACGGACATCAGTGCAGCGTCGAACTGCCGCGCCGCGACGCCTCCCTGCCCGGCAGGTCCGGACGGGGCAGGCAAGCGGTGGGTGTGCCGGATGACCAGGGGCTCGAGAGGGTGGGCCATCCGGGCATGGTTCCAGAACCACGCGGGGCGACGCATGCGGGTTTTCGAACGCGGGGTGCACCGACCGGAAGGCCGAACCCCTCGCCTACTGGGGCTGCTGCTCGGGCGCGGTGTATTCGACGGCTTCCCGGACATCCGCGTCCGGGTCCTGGGCGAGGCGGTGGAGGAGTTCCGCGACGCCCGGTGTCGACCAGTTGGCGACGGCCTCGACGAGAGCCACCCGGACCTGCGGGTCCGGGTGGTCGGCGAGGTGGGTCAGCTGATCGACCGGACCGCGTCGGCGCAGGCCGAACCAGTTGAGTGTTTCGGTGAGTTGTGATGCGTCGCCCGGGTTTCCCGCTGCGGCGATCCGGCGCAGGAGGACCGGGGTTGCGGGCGCCGGGCCGTCGAGGGGGTGCGGCCGGCGTCGGCGCAGGCGCTGTGATCCGTATTCGCCGCGCACCCTGCAACCCATGCAGGTGCAGGGCGTCCTGCCGTTGGAGTCGGGGAAGTAGCGCCAGCCGGTGACCTGCTTGACGGCGCGGAGGCGGTGCACTTCCCGCTTGGTGACCGCGCGGGGGACGAACACTTCCCAGCCGCGTGGGTCGTCCAGGGCGGCTGTGCGGCGGACGGCCTCGGCGGCCGTGGTGACTGCGGGACGGTTGTTGTAGCGGCCCACGGTGACGGGTTCGTCGTCGGGCAGCCGTATGTGTACGGCGACGAGACCGCGCGGGCCGCCGTGCCGGGCCAGTTCGCGCAGCCACTGGTGGGTGAGGGTGTACGAGGGGAGGACGGGGAAGCAGTAGAGGCCCCGTGAGCCGTCGTGGCCGTGGTTGGTGGCCCGTATCCCGGAACGGCGGATGCGTGCCGCGTTCGCTGTGGGTGTCAGGTGCACGAACATCGCCATGCGGCCGATGCTAACGGTGGGCGGGCCTGCCAGGGTGTCTGCGGCGGTTCAGCCAGGCGGCCGCGAGTGCCTGAACGTACGCGTTCCCCTGCCCGCGGGGCGGGCAGGGGAACGCGCGTCCGCAGCCGGTCATGTAGCGGTCGGTACCGCCTCGCGTGCCGCCGGTGCCTGGGGCCGTCCCTCGGCCTGTGTCCTGCCGAGCCGGCGCAGGCGTGCCGTGCAGACGATGCCGATCGCCGAGATCACCATCAGCATTACGGCCGGCGGCCAGTAGTGGCCGCCCGCGGCCGCCGCGAGGGAGACGGCGGCCAGCGGTGCGAGGCCGCCGAAGACCATGTTGCAGATCTGGTAGGAGAGGGAGATGCCGGTGTAGCGGACGTGCGGGGCGAAGCCCTCGACAAGGATCGAGGCGATCGGACCGTACAGCGCGGACATCACCAGGCGCATGGCCAGCATCATCAGCCAGATGAGGAAGACGCTGCCGGTGCCCAGCACCATGAACTGCGGCAGGGCCAGGACGACGACGCCCACGAGCCCGGCGATGACGACCTTGTGCGGTCCGACCCGGTCGGCGAGCCACGACAGCCAGGGCGTGACGAGGAGTTCCAGGAAGGCCGCCAGGGTGAGGCCGTTGAGCAGCATCGACTCCGACAGATGGAGGTCGCCGGTGCCGTACGAGAGCAGGAAGCTGGTGACGACGTAGTAGCCGCCGGTCGCGGTGGCCAGCGCGAAGACGCCGATGAGAACCGTCCGCCAGGCCTTCTGGAAGACCTCCACGACGGGCAGCTTGGCCGCCCCGTCCTCCTTCGCCTCCTTTTCCTTGCGCACCTCCTCCATGACCGGGGACTCCTCCAGCTTGACCCGGACGACCAGTCCCACGATCACCAGTACGGCGGAGGCCAGGAACGGCACGCGCCAGCCCCAGCTCATGAACGCTTCGTCACCGAAGAGGTTCATCAGGCTGAAGGCGCCGGTCGAAAGCAACGCGCCGACAGAAGAGCCGAGTTGGGCGAACGAGCCGAAGAAGGAGGCCTTGCCGCGCGGGGCGTTCTCCACGGCGATCAGTACCGCGCCGCCCCACTCCCCGCCGATCGCGATGCCCTGGACCAGGCGCAGCACGATCAGCAGGATCGGGGCGAGGGCGCCGACCTGGGCGTATGTGGGCAGCAGGCCGATGGCGAAGGACGCGACGCCCATCATCACCAAGGTGATGACCAGGGTCTTCTTGCGCCCGACGCGGTCACCGATGTGCCCGAAGACGATGCCGCCGAGTGGGCGCAGCAGAAAACCCACGGCGAACGTCGCGAAGGCGGACAGGGTCCTGAGGTACGGCGACATGTCCGGTGGGAAGAACACGTCGTTGAAGACGATCGCCGCGGCGGTGGCGAACGCGTAGAAGTCGTACCACTCGATGGAGGTGCCTGCCAGCGCCGCGACGGCGGCTCTGTACGGGCTCTGCCCGGTGGTGGATTGCGGGGACGGGGACACGGGGGCCTCCGGGGGACGGGAGGAGCGGCGGAAGGGGAGAGCGGGGAGGGGGAGCGGGGGAGCCGAGGGGAATGGTGCGGTGGGTCAGCGGCCGGGGGCTGCCCAGGCGCGGGTGCCGCCGATCCAGGTCTCGCGTACGCCGATGGAGGCGAGTTCGGCGGGGTCGGTGGTGAGCGGGTCGCCGGCCAGGACGACGAAGTCGGCGAGCATGCCGGGGGCCAGGGCGCCGACGGCGTGATCGCGGTGCAGGGCGCGGGCGGCCGAGGCGGTGTGTGCGTGCAGCCCGTCCGCCACGGGCATCCGCAGCGATGCGTCGCCGAGGACGGTGCCGAGTACGGTGCGCCGGGTCGCGGCGGCGGAGACGGCCTCCAGCGGGGCGGGCGGGGCGACGGGCGCGTCCGAGCTGAAGACGACGGGGACGCCCGCCGCCAGGCAGGTGCCTGCCGGGTTGTAGCGGTGGCCGAGGTCGCCGACGGCGGTCAGGGTGCCGTCGCCGGTGCGCAGGTGGTGCTGGGGCTGCATGACCGGGATGACGCCCAACTGGCCCATTCGGGCGATCTGTTCGTCGGTGGGCAGCCCGGAGTGCTCGATCCGGTGGCGCATGTCGGGGCGCTCCCGGCCGGCCTGCGCCTTCTCGATGGCGTCGAGGACCATGCCGATGGCGTACGGGGACTGGGCGTGCGTGGCGGTCTGGAGTCCGGCGCGGTGGGCGCGGGCGACGATCTCGGCGTACTCCTCCGACGAGTGGTACAGCTGCCCGTGGTGGCAGCAGTCGGCGGCGTACCCCTCGGGGAAGTACGCGGTCCAGCCGCCGAGTGTCCCGTCGGCGTAGAACTTGACGCCCTGGACGCGGAACAGGTCGTCACCGAAGCCGTTCACGACACCGAGTTCGAGCGCGGTGTCCAGGAGGGCGGAGGTGAGGTAGGCGGAGACGCGCATGCGCAGGGAGCCGTCGGCGCGGGCGCGCAGGTACGTCTCCATCTCGCGGCGGGACGCCTGGGCGTCGCCGACCGTGGTGACTCCGGCGGCGAGGAAGACATCCTGGGCGCGCTGGAGGTGGTCGGCCATGATGGCGTCGGGCTCGGAGAGGTGGAAGTTCGGCCCATGGTTGCCGATCTTCACGCCGCCGGGGCCGGTGAGCAGGTCGCAGGCGGCGTCCCAGAGTTGGCCGTCGGGCTCGCCGGAGGTGAAGCGGCCGATGCTGCCGCCCTCGGGGTCGGGGGTGCCCGCGGTGACTCCGCAGGTGCGCAGGGTGTGGGAGTTGACGACGCCGCCGTGGCCGGAGGCGTTCATCACGTACACCTCGCGGTCGGTGGCGACGCGGTCCAGGTCGTGGCAGGTGGGGTGGCGGCGCTCGGCGAGCCGGCGGTGCTCGTAGCCGAAGCCGCGCACCGGGACCCCGGCGGGCAGTTCGCGGGCGGCGTCGGTGAGAACGGCGACGAGCGTCTCGATGTCGGGTACGCGTTCGGGGCGGCAGTCGACCCAGGCGAGTGCCTGCCCGTACATCACCGGGTGGCAGTGGGCGTCGACGAATCCGGGGTGGACGAGGCCGCCGTCGAGGTCGAGGACGTCGTCGGCGCGGCCGCCGAGCGCTGCGCGGGCGTCTGCGGCGGTGCCGACGTGGACGACCCGGCCGCCGCGGACGGCCAGCGCCTCGGCGCGTACGGAGGTGCCGGGCGCGGCGACGGCCGCGCCGGTCACCAGGAGCGTGCGGTCGGCGTCGTCGAGGGGGTGGTGCATGAGGGGGCCTGCTTTCGACCGGGGGACGTCCATGAGGAGCCGTACGTGCGGGGAGTCCGCAACGGCTGATTCGTTCGCATGGACGATATGCAACGGACGATGCCTTGCCTAGACCCTTCACTTGCAAATTTTTCGGAATGTGATGGCGGGTCTAGCTTCCGTATCGTCCGGCGCGGCCGCAGGGGGAGGGGCTTCTCGTCAGGACGGGTGGGTGGTGAGGTCGTAGCGCTCCTTGATCAGTTCCAGATGGATCCAGCTCTCCACCGCCCGTACGCCCGTACAGGCCCGCATGCCCTCCAGCGTGTCGCGCACCGCCGCGAGCGACTCCGCGCTGATCGTTCCGACGAGCTCCGCGCGCCCCACGCAGGCGGAGAGGAACGAGACCCGGTCCCAGGCCGCCAGGTGTCGGGCGACCGGGTCCCGCTCGCCGTCCAGCCGCACGGCGAACCCGCACAGGAAGCCCAGCCCCAGCAGCTCCGGGCGCACCAGTGCGAGCACTTTGGCGACGCCGCCGTCGAGGAGGCGCAGCGTGCGGGCGCGGGCGGCGCCGGGTGAGAGGCCCACGCGCTCGGCGAGTTCCGCGAAGGGTAGCCGCCCGTCGCGCTCCAGCTCGTCCAGGATCAGCCGGTCCGTCTCGTCCAGTTCAGGCACCTCGGGCCGGCCTGCCAGCAGATACGGATCCTTGAGATGTTCCAGGGAGATCAGTGGATCCACCACGTCCACACCCTTCAGGGAGCGGATGGACTCCACGGCCCGGTCCAGCTCGGCCAGTCCCTTGGTGCGCAGCTCCGCCATGATGGCGCGGCTGCCCGCGGTGAGCGTGACGAACGGTGCCTGCGGCATGGCGGCGATCGCGCGGGCCACCGGCTCGGCCGGGCCGCTCACGCCGATCGACAGGTGGGCCGATGCGGTCAGCTCCCGTACGGCGGGATGCACGACGGCCACCACCCGCACGCCACCACCCGCGAGCAGCCGCTGCACCCGGGCGCGGGTGGCGGGCCGGGAGAGGCCGACGCGCTGCGCCAGCGTCTCGTACGTCAGGCGGCCGTCCGTCTGCAGTTCGCGGACGACGGCCAGATCGGTGTGGTCCAGATCCACCTGAGCGGTTCCCCTCGGCTCGACAGCCCGGGGCGGGTGCGCCCGGGGCGGGGTCCATTCTCGACCACCGGGATACGGGGGCCGGACCCGGACAGCGTGCACCGCTGACGATCGCATCACCATCGCTGGACAATTCTGTCGAATGAAACGTAGGTTCGGCGCGAGCGTGGCGAACGAATCATCTTCGTGTGGCGCTCTGAGGATCTTGAGGAGGATGGGATGAGTCGGCCCCTGGTGGTGTTCACGGACCCCGAGGAACTCGACGTCGGTCCGGGCGTACGACTGCTGACCGACGCAGGATTCGACACACGTGTCGTCGGCAGCCGGGACCCGGACGCCATCGCCGCCGCCGCGCGTGACGCCGTCGCGCTGATCGTCGGCTACGCGCCCGTGGACGCCGCGCTGCTCGACCGCCTCCCCGGTGTCGGGATGCTGGCCACCATGTCCGCCGGGTACGACATGATCGACACGGCGCAGGCGCGGCGACGTGGGCTGTGGGTGAGTAACCTTCCGCACGCCGCGACCGAGGACGTCGCCGTGCACGCGCTCGCCAGCGCGCTCAGCCTGGTGCGCGCGCTGCCGCAGGCCGACGCCACCGTGCGCGGCGGCGGCTGGAACACCGAATTTGCCGCGCTGCCGCGCAGGGCGGGGGAGCTGACGCTCGGACTGCTGGGATTCGGACGCATCGCGCGGGTCCTGGCCCGCATCGCGGCCCCCGTCTTCGGCCGGGTCGCCGCGTACGACCCGCACGCCGACGCGGCCGGGTGGCCCGACGGCGTCGAGCGGCTCGGCCTGGACGAACTGGTCGCCGCCTCCGACGTGCTCTCCCTGCACACACCGCTGACTCCGCAGACCCGCGGCATGGTCGACGCGGTGCTGCTCGCCCGGATGCGGCCCGGGGCCTTTCTTGTGAACGTCGCCCGCGGCGAACTCGTCGAGGCAGCTGCCCTGCTGGCCGCCCTGGACAGCGGACGGCTCGGTGCGGCGGCGCTGGACGTGTTCCCGGTCGAACCCCCGCCGCTCGACGACCCGCTGCGCAGCCACCCGCGCATCCAGCTGTCCCCGCACAGCGCCTATTTGTCCGACGCGTCGCAGCGGGCGTACGTGTGCGCACCCGCCGAGAACGTCATTGCCTGGCACCGCACCGGGCGACCCCTCACCCCCGTGGTCGACCCGACCCTCGAAGGAGCCCCTTCATGACCGACGTGCAGACCGCCGACGCAGCCGCCGACGCATCCGTCGACCAGGAGACGCGGCTGCGGCGTGAACTCGCCGCCGTATACCGGCTCGTGGCGCACTTCCGGATGACCGACCTGATCTTCACGCACATCTCGCTGCGGATTCCGGGGCCCGATCACCACTTCCTCATCAACCCCTACGGTCTCCTCTTCGAGGAGATCACCGCCTCCAACCTCGTCAAGATCGATCTGGCGGGCAACCCGGTCGAGCCCACCCCCTATCCGGTCAACCCCGCAGGCTTCGTCATCCACAGCGCCGTCCACGCCGCTCGCGAGGATGCCCACTGCGTGCTGCACACCCACACCAAGGCCGGCTGCGCCGTGGCCGCGCAGCGCGACGGGCTGCTGCCGCTCAACCAGATGTCGATGGAGTTCTACAACCGCGTCGGCTACCACGACTACGAGGGCGTCGCCCTCAACCTCGACGAGCAGAAGCGCCTGGTCGACGACATGGGCAGCCACCCGGCGCTGATCCTGCGCAACCACGGCCTGCTGACGGTGGGAGAGAGTGCCGCCCAGGCATTCCTGCGCATGTACTACCTGGAGAAGGCGTGCGAGATCCAGGTCACCGCCCAGGCGGGCGGCGGACCGCTGATCGTCCCCTCCCCCGAGACCTGCGAGTACACCGCCCGCCAGCTCGCGGGCGAGGCGGACGCGGACTTCCAGGACGACGGGGCGTACGACCTGGCCTGGGCGGCGATGCTGCGTCTGCTGGACCGGGTGGCGCCGGACTACCGGGACTGATCTGGAGGATGCGGCGGATCAGGGGCATCCGGGGTGGCAGGGGCCGTGGCCGATGGCGGGGCTGCTCCCGGTGGCGTGAGTCAGAGCTTCTTGCCGCACAGGATGCGGTCGCTCCTGGCCGGGTCGGAGTCGAACATCGGGTCCTCGGTGAATACGGCGTCGGCTTTGTACTCGCACGGGTCGTCGAAGCCGAATGCGAACCCGTCCTGAACGATTTTTATGATCTTGTGGGTTGCGCCGTTCTTCTTGCCCTTGGTCCGGCAGGCGGCCTCCGTGATCGCGTCGCCCTTCTTTGGGCCGCTGTGCACGCAGTCGCCGAGCTCGATCCTGGGGCCGCCGCCCCCGCCGGGCTCGCCGGGGTGCGGAGGCTTCAGGTTGCGCATGCATGCGTAGCCGTCACCTGCCACCTGTGTGCCCTCCAAGGCGGTGAGACTGATCGACGCATCGATCGCGAAGTCCGTGTAGTCCGAGCAAGTGGTGCCCGACAACGGCTCGGCGTTGCCGGTGCTCACCCGGTCGGTCACCCGTGCGACGGCCTCGGGGTCGCCGCACGGGACCTCGCGGTAGACGTCCGTCCGGCCGGGTTCGGGGGCAGCGCACTCGTTGATGGCAAGGAACTTGGTGCCGTAGGACGGGTTCACTCTCGGGGTGGGCGAGGCGGTGGGGCTGCCGGACTCCTTGTCCGACGCGCGGTACCCCGTCGCCCGGCCGCAGCCGTTGATCAGTACCAGCGATACGGCCGCAATGGCTGCCGCTGCCCGTATGGCCGAGGTGGTTGGTCTGCCACCCTTGTCTGTCCGCACGTCGCCCCCTACAGGTTTCGATCTCAGATCCTACGACCTACTGCCTTTGGGGGGCGGTGAGTTGTCGGTTCGACGAGTGCGGAATCAGTAGGTGAGGGCGTCGGCCATGTCGCTCTGCCAGTAGGTGACGAAGCCCTGATCGTCCACGTAGGTGTCGGCCGGGAGCGTCAGCTCGGCCGGGGCGGTGTCCGTGGAGCCCGAGGGATTCTTGGCGGAGAAGTACACCGAGAGATGGGTGGCCTTGTACTGGTTCTTCAGGTCCGTGCCACCGGTCAGCCCGATGGCGGCGTACGCGGACTGGCCCGGGGCGAGCGTGACCACGGCCTGTGGCTTGCTGTCGTCGAGGATCCGGAAGACGGACTGCGCGTCGTCGAACCGGAGTTTGGGCGCGTGGTACGCGTTGCAGGCGCGGGAGCCCCTGTTGGTCATGGTGAGCAGCAGGTGGTTGATGGGGCGGCTCACCTTGCTGACGGTGACCTTGGTGTTCTCGCCGATGCAGGTGACGGGGGAGCTGTTGCCGGTGCCCTTGTTGCCGGTGTTCCTCTTCTGGCCGTCCGTGCCGGAGGTGGAGCCCTTGGAGTGGGCCGCCGTGTTGTCGGCAGGGGCGTCGGACGTGCTGTCCGTGTCCTTGGCGTCCTTGCCCGAGTCCGGCGCGGCGGCGGCCGGGGACTGCTGGTCGACGATGCTCCCTGCCGGAGCCGCCGCTCCCGCCTTTCCGTTGTCACCGCCGTTGTTGTCGCTGCACGCGGTGAGCGAGAGGGCGGCCAGGAGGGCGGTCGCGGCGAGGGCGGTGGTGCGGATGCTGCGCATGGTGGTGGTACTCCCCGTGTGTGTTGGTGAGGCTGTTCAGTCAGTGCCGGCAGATCAGAACCATGAGGATCGCGGTCGACACGATCACTGCGACGATCGCCACGGCATCGATCAGCTCGATGCGGAAACGGATTCGCACTGCGTCGTCCCGATGGTCTCTGCGGTGTGATCACAGACTGTGGGACGCCGGAATTCGGACGCAACGCCGACTGGCCCATTGGGGAAGCCGGAATGCTTGCGCGTACCGTGACCTGGGCAGATTCCACGTCCCTGGAACGGTGTTCCGGGACGGACCAGGAGGGGGAACGCCGCAGTGGCGACGCCGGAAGCCGTGGAATTCGCGGCTCTGCTGAAGGAACTGAAGGACCGTTCAGGGCGCAGCTACGGGGTTCTCGCCGGAAGACTGCACGTCAGCACCTCGACGCTCCACCGGTACTGCAACGGTGATGCCGTGCCCAATGAGTACGCCCCGGTGGAACGGCTGGCTCGGCTGTGCGGGGCGAACGCGGATGAGCTGGTGGAGCTGCACCGGCGGTGGATCGTGGCCGATGCGGCCCGACGGCGCCGCGCCGCCGCTGCGGAGCCTGTCCCGGAGCCGGTCCGGGGCACTGTTTCGGGCGTGGCTGCGGAGTCGGTTCGGGATGCGGTTTCGGACATGGTTCCGGGTGCGGTTCGTGGCTCCGAGGCGGGGGACGGGGTCGGGGCCGGGGATTCGCCTGAAGGCCGGGACGCGGAAGCGGGCGGGCACGGTGGCGGCACGCCCGCGACGATGCCCGCGTCGATGCCCACGCCCGCACCCGCACCCGTGCCCGCTTCCGAAGCCGTTTCCGAAGCCGCGATCGTGGTCGGTGGGACGAGCCGGCCCCGGCGGTTCCTGTCCTCCCCGCGGGCGCGTGTGCTGCTCGCGGCCGTCGCCGTCGTCGCGCTGGCCGTGCCCACGTCGATCGTCGTCAGCAAGATGTCGGGCACGGACGCCGACGAGCTCAGCAACGCCGCCGCCGTGGACGGCAAGGAAGCGGACGGGACCGCGTCCGCCCTGCCCCGCCTCGGCGCGAGCGTCACCGCCTCGCCCGGCGGCGCGAAGAAGTCGGGCAAACCCGTACCGTCCGGCTCGGCGAGCGCCTCGTCCCCGGCGCGCGGCGACGCCTCCGCCCCGTCCGGCGGACACGGCGCGGGAGCCGGGCCGGGTGGGCAGCAGAGCGGGGGCGTGCCGCTGACCGCCACCATCAGCTCGTACAACTGGGAAGAGCCCTGCGGCCAGTACTACGTACTGGACCAGAAGCCGGACGACGTACCTCCGCCCCCCGCACCGCAGGACACCCGTGGCTGGGCCAGGGCGCTCGGCGGGGTGGACGGCGGCAGCATGCTGCTCGAACTCACCGTGCAGGGGAAGTCGGGGCAGGCTGTCGTGCTGAACGGACTGCACGTGCGGACGCTGTCCCGGAAGGCGCCGCTGCCGTGGTCGGCGTACTCGATGGGGGATGGCTGCGGGAGCGGCATCACACCGCAGTCCTTCGACATCGACCTCGACGACAGCCGGCCGATCCTCACCCCGGTGGCGGGGCAGCAGAGGGACGAGCGCGTGCCGCCGAAGCACTTCCCGTTCCGGGTGTCCTCCACAGACGTGGAGGTGTTCGATCTCGACGCCCATGTCGAAGGGCACGACGTCAGCTGGTACCTGGAGCTGGAGTGGAGCAGCGGCGGCCGGGAGGGGACGCTGCGCATCGACGACGGCGGGAAGCCGTTCCGTACCAGCAGCATCAAGGTGCGGCCGCAGTACGTGTACCGGCACGACACGGCCCAGTGGGTGACCAAGGAGTAACGGGTCACAGCCACCGGGCCGTTGCGTACGGGCGGGTGTCCCGGTCAGAGGCGCTCGGGGGTCCGGATGCCGAGCAGCGCCATGCCCCGGTGGAGGGTGCGGGCGGTCAGGTCGCAGAGGAAGAGCCGGTTCTCGACCACCTCGGCGGGGTTGTCTTCGCTCAGCACATGGCACTGGTCGTAGAACGTCGTGTAGAGCGAGGCCAGCTGGTAGAGGTACGCGGCCAGCTTGTGCGGCTCGTACGTCGACGCCACCTCGGCCAGGTTCTCGCCGAACTGGTCCAGGTGCAGACCCAGCGCCCGCTCTGCCGGGGCCAGCTGCAGCTCCGGGTGCGCGACCGGCCGGGTCTCGCCCGCCTTGCGGAGGATGGACTTGATCCGGGCGTACGCGTACTGGAGGTACACGGAGGTGTCGCCGTTCAGCGACACCATCTGGTCCAGGTCGAACTTGTAGTCCCGGACGGCGGACGTCGAGAGGTCGGCGTACTTCACCGCGCCGATACCGACGTACTCGCCGTTCTCGACGATCTCCTGCTCGGTCAGGCCGACCTTCTCGGCCTTCTCGCGCACGACTGCCGTCGCCCGCTCGATCGCCTCGTCGAGCAGGTCGACCAGCCGGACCGTCTCGCCCTCACGGGTCTTGAACGGCTTGCCGTCCTTGCCGAGGACCGTGCCGAACGCCAGCTGGTGCGCCTTGACGTCCTCGTTCAGCCAGCCTGCCCGGCGGGCCGTCTCGAAGACCATCTTGAAGTGGAGCGACTGCCGCGCGTCCACGACGTACAGCAGGGTGTTCGCCTTGAGGTTCTGGACCCGGTCGCGGATCGCGGAGAGGTCGGTCGCCGCGTAGCCGTAGCCGCCGTTCGTCTTCTTGACGATCAGCGGGACCGGGTTGCCGTCCGGGCCCTTCACGTCGTCGAAGAACACGCACAGCGCACCTTCGGAGCGGACGGCGACGCCCGTCTCCTCCAGGATCCGGCAGGTCTCCTCGAGCATGTCGTTGTAGCCGGACTCGCCGACGATGTCGGGGTCGCGGATCTCCATGTCGAGCTTGTTGAAGACCGAGTAGAAGTAGATCTTCGACTCGTCGACGAACCGCTGCCAGAGCGCGACCGTCTCCTCGTCACCGGCCTGGAGCGCCACCACCCGGTCCCGGGAGCGGGCCTTGAACTCCTCGTCGGAGTCGAAGAGCGCCCGCGACGCCTTGTAGAGCCGGTTGAGGGAGGACATGGCGGCCTCGCCGTCCGCCTCGTCGGCGTCCTTGTGGTCCAGCTCGTGCGGGTGCTCGATCAGGTACTGGATGAGCATGCCGAACTGGGTGCCCCAGTCGCCGATGTGGTGGCGGCGGACCACGCTCTCGCCCGTGAACTCCAGGACCTCCACCATCGAGGCACCGATCACGGCGGAGCGGAGGTGCCCGACGTGCATCTCCTTCGCCACGTTCGGCTGGGCGTAGTCGACGACCGTCGTGCCGGCGTTCTGCGCGTACGGCACACCGAGCCGGCCCTCGTCGTCCGCGGCGCGTGCGGCGAGGGTCTCGATGATGGCCTTGTCGCTGAGCGTGATGTTCAGGAAGCCGGGGCCGGAGACCTCGATCTCCCTGATCAGGTCGCCCGCCGGGATCGCGGCCGTCACCTGGGACGCCAGCTCGCGCGGGTTGCCCTTCAGCTTCTTGGCGAGGGCCAGGATCCCGTTGGCCTGGAAGTCGGCCCGGTCGCTTCGGCGCAGCAGCGGGTCCGCGGTGCCGGCATCCGGCAGTGCTGCCGTCAGGGCGTCCGCCAGCTGCTGCTGGAGCGTCGAAGCGAGGGAATTGACCGAGGCCATGGGATGGCTGCCGTTTCCGTAGGGGTACAAGGGATCACGCCCAGTATCCCACGCACTGTAAAGCCGTTTTCGCACTGCCGGGTGGACCTGGGAGAATGGACAGCGCCCCTACGAGCCCTACCAGAGAGAAGGACGTGCCGACCGTGGCTCAGAGTCAGAGCAGCACCGAGGCCGACTGGGTCTCCCGCTTCGCGGACGATGTCATCGCCGAATCGGAGCGTCGTGCGCCTGGCAAACCGGTCGTCGTCGCGTCCGGTCTTTCCCCGTCGGGCCCGATCCACCTCGGCAACCTCCGCGAGGTCATGACCCCGCACCTGGTCGCGGACGAGATCCGCCGCCGCGGGTACCAGGTCCGCCACCTGATCTCGTGGGACGACTACGACCGGTACCGCAAGGTTCCGGCCGGTGTCCCCGGCGTGGACGAGTCGTGGGCCGAGCACATCGGCAAGCCGCTGACGTCCGTGCCCGCGCCGGCCGGGTCCGCGTACCCGAACTGGGCGGAGCACTTCAAGGCCGCGATGACGGCTGCGCTGGACGAGTTGGGTGTCGAGTACGACGGCATCAGCCAGACGGAGCAGTACACGGCGGGGACGTACCGCGCGCAGATCCTGCACGCGATGAGGCACCGCGCCGACATCGACGCGGTCCTCGACCGGTACCGCACGAAGAAGGACCCGGCGGCAGGCGCCAAGGGCGGCAAGAAGCCGCAGCAGAAGAAGGTCGACGAGGCCGAGCTGGAGGCCGAGGCGGGTTCCGGCGCGGCGAGCGAGGACGACGGCAGCGGCGGCTCGGCCGGCTACTTCCCGTACAAGCCCTACTGCGGCAACTGCGAGAAGGACCTGACCACGGTCACGTCGTACGACGACGACACGACCGAGATGAACTACGCCTGCAACGCGTGCGGCTTCGCCGAGACCGTCCGGCTCAACGAGTTCAACCGCGGCAAGCTGGTCTGGAAGGTCGACTGGCCGATGCGCTGGGCGTACGAAGGAGTGATCTTCGAGCCCAGCGGCGTGGACCACTCCTCGCCCGGTTCGTCGTTCGTCGTCGGTGGCCAGATCGTCCGCGAGGTCTTCGACGGTGTGCAGCCGATCGGCCCGATGTACGCCTTCGTCGGCATCTCCGGCATGGCGAAGATGTCCTCCAGCAAGGGCGGCGTGCCGACCCCGGCCGACGCGCTGAAGATCATGGAGGCACCGCTGCTGCGCTGGCTGTACGCGCGCCGCAAGCCCAACCAGTCCTTCAAGATCGCCTTCGACCAGGAGATCCAGCGGCTGTACGACGAGTGGGACTCGCTGGCGCGCAAGGTCGCCGACGGCTCCGTGCTGCCCGCCGACGCCGCCGCGTACGCGCGTGCCATCGGCACGGCCGCCGGTGAGCTGCCGAGCACGCCGCGCCCGCTGCCGTACCGCACGCTCGCGTCCGTCGTCGACATCACCGCCGGCCACGACGAGCAGACGCTGCGCATCCTGAGCGAGCTGGACCCGGAGAACCCGATCGGCTCGCTCGACGAGGCACGGCCGCGCCTCGACCGCGCGGAGAGCTGGATCACCAACCAGGTCCCCGCCGACGCCCGCACCATCGTCCGCAGTGAGCCGGACAAGGAACTGCTCGGCTCACTGGACGACCAGGGGCGCCGGTCGCTGCGGCTGCTCCTGGACGGGCTGGACACGCACTGGTCGCTGGACGGGCTGACGACACTCGTCTACGGGGTGCCGAAGGTCCTCGCGGGGCTGGAGCCGGACGCCAAGCCGACGCCCGAGCTGAAGGCCGCGCAGCGGTCGTTCTTCGTGCTGCTGTACCAGCTCCTGGTCGGCCGTGACACCGGTCCGCGGCTGCCCACGCTGCTGCTCGCCGTCGGCGCGGACAGGGTGCGGAAGCTGCTGGGCGCGTAGGAGCCGGTCGTACGGAGGGCCGTCACCCGGTGATGCGGGTGACGGCCCTTTGTCCTGCCGGTCCCGGTCCGTTCTCGTGCGGCGGACGGACTCGGGGGTGGTTACGCGATGTGGTTCTCGGCCATCTCGTTGTCGAAGCGCTGCTTGAAGCCCGGCAGCAGGCGCCGGAGCAGGGCCGTGCTGCGCGGGTGACTGACGCCGTGGACGTCCGAGAGCGTTATGTCGAGGACCTCGACGCTCGGGTGGACCTGGTGCTCGTGCGTGAGGTCGGAGAACACCTTGTACGCGATGTTGCCGAACTCGACCTCCGCCTCGGCCCACTCCGCCGGATCAGCTTCCTGCTGGGGCTGCGGCTCCTCCTGGGGCGGGCCCGGCGGCTGCTCCGGCTGCTCCGGCAGGGGCTGCTCGCTGCGGGGACGAGGGACCGCGCCGATCGTGCCCACGTCGCCCAGGGGACGGGTGCGGCCGCCGGGGCCCGACGGGATCATGACCGGGGCGGGCTCCGGGTCCTCGGCGTACGTGGGGTCGTACGCGCCCTCGTACGTGCCGTCCGCGGCCTGCGGCGCCGCGAACCAGGGGCTCTCGTGCGCGCCGGGGCCCTCCTGGGGCCACTCCTCGGCGGGCGGGCCGGAGGGGCCGGCGTACTGCTGTTGGGGCTGCTGCGGGTGCTGCCGGGGCTCGGCGTACTGCTGCTGTTGTGCGGCGTACGGCATCGGCAGCTCGGGCTGAGGGGCCACCGTTTCGACGGCCGCCGCAGCCGGTGGCAGCAGGGCCGGTTCGATGCCCGCTGCGGCCAGCCCGGCAGGGCCGGTGTCGGCCAGCGGGACACCGAACTTCGCCAGCCGCAGCGGCATCAGGGACTCGACGGGCGCCTTGCGGCGCCAGTGGCGGCCGAAGCGGGCCTGGAGCCGTGCCTGGTAGATCAGCCGGTCCTGTTCGAGCTTGATGACCTGCTCGTACGACCGCAGCTCCCAGAGCTTCATCCGGCGCCACAGCTTGAACGTCGGGACCGGGGAGAGCAGCCAGCGGGTGAGGCGGACACCCTCCATGTGCTTGTCGGCCGTGAGGTCGGCGATCCGGCCGACCGCGTGCCGGGCGGCCTCGACGGCGACCACGAACAGCACCGGGATCACGGCGTGCATGCCGACACCCAGCGGATCCGGCCAGGCCGCGGCGCCGTTGAAGGCGATCGTCGCGGCGGTCAGCAACCAGGCCGTCTGGCGCAGCAGCGGGAACGGGATCCGCATCCAGGTCAGCAGCAGGTCCAGCGCCAGCAGTACGCAGATGCCCGCGTCGATGCCGATCGGGAAGACCAGGGAGAAGTTCCCGAAGCCCTTGTCCTCTGCGAGCGCGCGCACTGCGGCGTACGAGCCCGCGAAGCCGATCGCGGCGATGACTGCCGCGCCGGCGACGACGACCCCGATGAGTATCCGGTGCGTGCGTGTCAGCTGAATCGCGGCCACCCGCGATCCCCTCTCTGTGTTCCCGACTTCGACTTCTGGCGGGCACAGCCTGGCACATGCGCGTGGGGTGCGGTGCGCGGGGAGGGGGGAAGCCCGGCTCTCGGGGGAGTGCCGGGCTTCGTAAAACTGCTTCTGTGCAGGGTTGTTGGGGTATCTGCCGTGGGCATCGCGGGAATGCCCGGCGGGCGGTGGTGCGGTGTTACGACGTGTGCGACGCGGACTTCTTCGCCGTCGGAGACTTCGACATGCTCGTGGACGGGCTCGACTTCATTTCGTTGGCATCGGCGACCGCGGTGACGGTCTCCTTGGCGGCCTTCTCGGCACCCTTCAGGATGTCGTCGCCGGACGGCGTCTTCGCGCCCGCGTAACCCGCGCCGTTGTAGGTCAGGGTGATGACGACGTTCCCCGTACGGGCCACGACCGTCGCGTACTTGAAGTCCTCTTTTGTCTTGGTGAGGTCGTACGTGACCACGGTGGCCTGGTCGCCGATAGCGCTGACGGGGGCTTCGACGACCTTCTTGGCGCCCTCGGCCGCCTTGGCCTTGGCGACCTGGCTCGCGAGGTCCTCCTGGGCGCGCTTGGCGCCGCTGCCGAGCGCCTGGTCCGATTCGAAGCGGGTGAAGCCGACGTCGAGCCAGCGGTACTGCGAGCCGTTGACGCCGTTGTCGTCGAGGCCGTTCCAGGAACAGCCGGCGCGCGCCGAGGTGTCGCTGGACCGGGCCGGGGTACCGGCCTTGCTCTTGGCCTTGGGCACCAGCGAGGTGATCGTCTTCGCGGTGATCGCGTCGCACGGGTCGGGCAGCTTGGCGAACTTCGCCGGCTCGACCGTCGCCTCCGTCTTCTGTGCGCTCGGCTTCTGTGCGCTCGATGCGGAGGCCGAGGGCGAGCCCGACTTCTCCTTGCTGTCGGAGTCCGACGAGCAGCCGGCGACGACGAGCATCACCGGAACGGCGGCGCAGGCGAGTATGCGGGTGAGTCGCGGGGCTGATCGGTGCATGGTTCCTTCACTCGGGTGGCGCGACGGGCGGTTGGCAGGATGCTCGGCAGGTGTTCCGGAGGGCCACGGTACGACGGACGGCGGCCGGATGCCGCCTCGGCCGGACGCTCCGCCGACCGGCGCGGTGCGGGTCGGAGGCGTCCGGCAGCGGGCTATTCGCCGAACTTGTCGACCAGCTTCCGGGCGAGTTCCTGGGCCTTCTCCTGCAGTTCCTTGCTGTCCGGGACCTGGCTCGCGAAGGCGGGCTGCTCGGTGTACCGGACGGTCACAATGACGTTCGATGTGCGAAATACCACGCTCACCGTGCGGTGTTGTGCGCTGGATCCTGCCCGAGTGAGCAGATCATCCAGAAATGCGGCATCTCCGAGGTCGTCGAGGGTCCGCGGACGGAGGTCCTCGGAGCCCGCGCCCGCGGCGCCGCCGGTGTCCTGTGCCGAGCCGGAGGGGGAGTCCGACGGCGAGGCCGACACCTTCTCCGCGTCGCCGGGGGCGAAGGTGCCGGACGGCAAGTGGGCCGCGGTCTCCTTCGTCCCGTACACCTCGCGGGCACGGTCCTCGTCGCTCACCGAGGTGTCGTACGAGACGACACGCTCGAAGTCGAGCACGACGGAACGGGACGACGCCGCGGCCTCCGACTTCCACTGGCAGCCGACCCGGCGGTCGGTGTCATAGGTGACGGCGGCCGTGCCCGTGAATGCCTTCTCCTGCTGGTTCTCCGGCAGATCGGCGATGCCCGGAAGCAGGTCCTTCAGCGTGGATCGCGTGATGGAGCGACAGGGCTCGGGAAGCGTGTGGTACTTGCCCGCCGGAGCGGCGGCGATGCTCGGGCTGCCGGGTTTGCTGTCGGCGGCGGGGCCTTCGGTACCGGTGCCGCCGGTGCAGCCGGCGGTCAGCACTCCGAGGAGTGCGACGCCGGGTACGTACGCCATTCGTCGCACGATCCGGGCTCCCTTCGAGCGAAAAGAAGTTGCCGCTCGGTGGCGGCTGGTGGACACAATGTGTATCGCACGCGCCGCTGTGATTGCCGGTCGGCCGACTCTTTTGCCGACCTTGGCACCGGTTTTGCGCTTTCAGGCTTTTCGGGGGAATCGAGGGACTATGTCGTACGTAGAGGTGCCGGGGGCGAAGGTCCCCATCCGCATGTGGGCCGACCCGGCTTCGGTCGAGGACGGTGCGATGCAGCAGCTGCGGAATGTTGCCACGCTGCCCTGGATCAAGGGGCTGGCCGTCATGCCCGACGTGCATTACGGCAAGGGTGCGACCGTCGGTTCGGTGATCGCGATGAGTGGTGCGGTCTGTCCGGCGGCGGTGGGTGTGGACATCGGGTGCGGCATGTCCGCGGTGAAGACCTCCCTGACGGCCAATGACCTTCCGGGCGATCTGTCGCGGCTTCGGTCGAAGATCGAGCAGGCCATTCCGGTGGGCCGGGGCATGCATGACGACGTCGTGGACCCCGGCCGGCTGCACGGCTTCCCGGCCGCGGGTTGGGACGACTTCTGGGGGCGGTTCGACGGGATTGTGGATGCGGTTAAATTCCGTCATGAACGTGCCACCAAGCAGATGGGAACGCTTGGATCCGGAAACCACTTCATTGAGTTCTGCCTCGACGAGTCGGGTTCGGTGTGGCTGATGCTGCACTCCGGGTCCCGGAACATCGGCAAGGAGCTCGCCGAGTACCACATCGGGGTCGCACAGAAGCTGACGCACAACCAGGGCCTGATCGACCGTGACCTGGCGGTCTTCATTGCGGACACCCCGCAGATGGCGGCGTACCGGAACGACCTGTTCTGGGCCCAGGAGTACGCGAAGCACAACCGCGCGATCATGATGGGGCTCTTCCAGGACGTCGTCCGCAAGGAGTTCAAGAAGGCCCGGGTCACCTTCGAACCGGTCATCTCCTGCCATCACAACTATGTGTCGGAGGAGCGGTACGAGGGCATGGATTTGCTGGTCACCCGCAAGGGGGCGATCCGTGCCGGTTCGGGTGACTTCGGCATCATCCCGGGGTCGATGGGAACCGGCTCGTACATCGTGAAGGGGCTCGGGAACGCGAAGTCGTTCAACTCGGCCTCGCACGGGGCCGGCCGGAAGATGAGCCGCAGCGCGGCCAAGCGGCGCTTCTCGACGCGGGACCTGGAGGAGCAGACACGGGGTGTGGAGTGCCGTAAGGACTCCGGTGTCGTGGACGAGATCCCGGGTGCGTACAAGCCGATCGAGCAGGTCATCGAGCGGCAGCGGGACCTGGTGGAGGTCGTCGCGAAGCTGAAGCAGGTGGTGTGCGTGAAGGGCTGAGCGCCCTTGACGCCGCTACGAAGACGAGCCCCGGACCCTGTGGTGGTGGTCCGGGGCTCTTCCGTGCGGGCCGATGGCTTCAGAGCGTGCGGTGGACCTTGGTGTTGGACGCCTGGGCGCGGGGGCGGACCACCAGGAGGTCGATGTTGACGTGGCTGGGGCGGGTGACGGCCCAGGTGATCGTGTCGGCCACGTCGTCGGCGGTGAGGGGGGCGTCGACGCCGGCGTAGACCTTGGCGGCCTTCTCGGTGTCGCCGCGGAAGCGGGTGGTGGCGAACTCCTCCGTCTTGACCATGCCGGGGGCGACCTCGATGACGCGGACCGGGGTGCCGACGATCTCCAGGCGGAGGGTTTCGGCGAGGACGTGTTCGCCGTGCTTGGCGGCCACGTAGCCACCGCCGCCCTCGTAGGTGGACAGGCCCGCCGTCGAGGAAAGGATCACGATCGTGCCGTCGCCGCCCGCAGTGAGGGCGGGGAGCAGGGCCTGGGTGACGTTGAGCGTGCCGATGACGTTCGTCTCGTACATCTGGCGCCAGTCGGCCGGGTCGCCGGTGGCGACCGGGTCCGCGCCGAGCGCGCCGCCCGCGTTGTTGACGAGGACGGCGAGAGAGCGGAAGGCGGTGGCGAAAGCGTCGACCGCCTCGCGGTCCGTCACGTCCAGGGCGTACGCCGTGGCCTCGTGGCCCGCCTCGTTGATCTCGGCGGCGAGCGCCTCGATGCGGTCCTTGCGGCGGGCGGTCAGGACGACGCGGTAGCCGGCGGCGGCGAGCTGCCGGGCGGTCGCGGCACCGATGCCGCTGCTCGCTCCGGTGATGACGGCGATGGGGGTGGCGGCCATGCGGACTCGACTCCTCGGACAGCTGATCGGTACGGGGTCAGGATAGGCAGGCGGCGCGAGGTCCCGTTCGGCGGCCGCGCTGTATGCGGCGTCCGGCGGCCGCGTTTCCCGCGGCGTCCGGGGCGAAGGGGAGCGACGCCGCCGGAGTTCGGCCGTTCTCGGCGGTCGGCGCCCGATCGATGGGGCTGTCGGCTCGGTGGGGCTGTCGGTGTGGCTGGTTGTCGGCCGGTGGCGGGTGTCGGCCTTGCGGGTGGGGCGGTGCTTCTCAGTGGTTCCGGGGGGCGTACATGATCACGGCCATGCCGGCCAGGCAGATCAGCGCGCCGGTGACGTCCCAGCGGTCGGGGCGGTAGCCGTCGGCGACCATGCCCCAGGCGATCGAGCCCGCGACGAAGACACCGCCGTACGCGGCGAGGATGCGGCCGAACTCGCCGTCCGGCTGCAGCGTGGCGACGAAGCCGTACACACCCAGGGCGATGACTCCGGCGCCGATCCAGATCCAGCCCCGGTGTTCCCGCACGCCCTGCCAGACGAGCCAGGCGCCGCCGATCTCGAAGAGCGCGGCAACGGCGAAGAGTGCGACAGAGCGGGCGACGACCATGGGAGCAGCGTTTCATGCGGGGCGGGTGGGTTCGGACGGGTGGGGCAAGCGGGTGGAGTGGAGCGCGGAACAGGTGTGTAAATACGGATAATTCGTGGCGATCGGTATCTTCGGGGCATGGTAGTCACGCGTAAGGCTCGGCTGGCGGTCTCCGCCGCAGCGGCGATGGCGGCAACAGTGTCGACAGCGGCATGGGGGGCAGGGCAGGCGGTCGCGACGGGGCCCGTGCCGGCGCCGGTGGACCGGCGGGTGGCGCGGGAGGCGGACGTCTCGCACCACGGGCATGTCTCGCTGTGGGGCAGGGGGCTCGGGATCTGGCTGCGCAGCGAGAACCACGGCCCGTCGAATCTGGCGAGCGTGACCGTACGGTTCCGCTTCTCGGTGCCCCTCAGCGGCCGGCAGGAGATGCCGGTCGAGTGTCTGCAGGCGAGCGCCCGATCCGTACTGTGCCGGACGGGTCCGCTGAGGGCGGACGGGTCGGCGGGCCGTCAGCTCGCGCTCGAGCTGCAGCTCGCGGGACGGCCGAACGAGGTGGTCGTACGGATCGACACCGCCTGGAACGGTGGTGCGACCGACCGGAACCCCGGCAACAACCGGTATGAGGTGCTGGCGCCCGCCACCGATGACGAGTACGTCTTCTGAGCTCCTGGCGCCGCGAGGGGCCGGCGCGGCGGGCGCGGCGGGCGCGTGACGTGCGCGGAGCGCCGACCGGCCGGAGGTCATCGGGCGAGAGCGGTCTGCAGCGCCGCCGGGTCGGGCCGGTCGCTCGCCCAGGCGACATAGCCGTCGGGGCGGACGAGCAGCGTGGTCGCACGGTCGCTCGTCCAGTGGGCGTGCACCAGCGGGGTCCGGGACGTCGGTGTGGGGGTGTCGGCGGGGGTGACGAGGACGAATGTGCCGTCGCGCAGCAGCTCCTGGAGGCGGCCCTCCACCAGTCCCAGGTCCGGGGCCCGCTTGCCGGTGAGGGGGTGGGAGCCGCGCGGCGCCGGGTACGCGATGCCGATGCCGGAGATCAGGCCCATGGCCTTGTCCCCGGCCGGCCGCACCCTGGCCAGGAGGCCGGCGACGGCCGTGCGGACCGCTCGCTGCGGCAGGGTGCGGGCCATGGCGAGACGGATCATCGCACCGCTGCTGTGCAGCACCTTGGTGCCGACCGGGTGCCGCTCGGCGTGGTAGCTGTCGAGGAGTGCCTCCGGGGCCCGCGACTCTCCCCGCAGGACGGCGGCGAGCTTCCAGGAGAGGTTGGCGGCGTCCTGCAGTCCGGTGTTCATGCCCTGCCCGCCCGCGGGGGAGTGGACATGGGCGGCGTCTCCGGCGAGGAAGACCCGGCCCACGCGGTAGGCGGGCACCTGGCGCTCATCGCTGTGGAATCGTGAGATCCAGCGGGCGTCGTGCATGCCGTGGTCGCTGCCGAGGGCCAGCCTGGCGATCTCGCGCAGCTCGTCCAGCTCCACGGGGTCGCTGTCGGCGGCCTGGTGCCTGCGGTCCCAGCCCATGACGCGGTACCAGCCGTCGCCGAAGGGGGCGATGAAGGTGAAGGCGTCCCCCACACCATTGACCGTGAGCAGGCCGGCGGGCGCTTCGGTGAGCCGGACGTCGGCGAGGACGATGGAGCGGATCACGGACTTGCCGGGGAAGGGCAGTCCGAGCGCCTCACGCACGGCGCTGCGCACTCCGTCGGTGCCCACGGCGTAGCGGGCCGAGAGTATGGTCTGCGCCCCGTCGGCGCTCTCCACCTCGGCAGTGACCGCGTCGGCGGACTGGCGCAGGTCCGTCAGCCTCGTGCCGTACCGGAAGTCCACCCCCGCGGACAGCGCGCGGCGCTTCAGCAGGCTTTCGACCTCGTACTGCGGGGTGATCAGCAGGAAGGGGAAGCGGGACGCGAGCCGGGACAGGTCGAGCGAGAGGCGGCCGAAGAGCCGCAGCCCGGTGAGGGCGGAGCCCGTCTTGACCAGCTCGTCGGCGAGACCGCGGGTGTCGAGCGCTTCGAGGGTGCGGGCGTGGACGGCGAAGGCGCGCGTCATGTTGCTGGTGCTCTGCGGGCGGCGCTCGACGACGGTGACCGACAGGCCGCGTGCGGCGAGGTCGCCGGCGAGCAGCATTCCGGTGGGTCCTGCACCCACGACGAGTACATCGACGGTGTCAGGGGTGGGGCCGGTGTTCGTGCGGGTACGGGGCTTGCTGGTCATGGCGACCTCCTGAAGCCGTTCGCCAACGGTCATCCGATACCAACGATTGTTGGCCAACAGGCGTGGGTCAACGCTTGTTGATAAATCTAGAACCGGCGCGACTGGTGTGTCAACACTTGTTGGCCTACGATTGTTGGCATGACGACGAAAGCCCCCGGATCCCCCCGCCGCTCGGACGCGACGAAGGCCGCGATCCTCGAAGCCGCCCGTGAGCGGTTTGCCGCCGATGGCTATGAGCGCGCCACCATCCGGGCCATCGCACGCGACGCGAACATCGACCCGTCGATGGTGATGCGCTACTACGGCAGCAAGGAAGGGCTGTTCGCGGCCGCGTCCGTGATCGACCTGCGGGTGCCGGAGCTCGGGGCGCTGCCCGGGAAGCACATCGGGGCCGTGCTGGTCGCGCACTTCCTGGACCGCTGGGAGCAGGACGACGTGCTGACAGGTCTGCTCAGGGTCGGTGTCACCAATGACGCGGGGGCCGAGCGCATGCGGGCCGTCTTCGCGGAACAGCTCGGTCCGGTGGCTGCCGGTGTCTGTCCGGTCCCCGCCGAGGCCCCGCGCCGCGCAGCGCTCGTCGCGTCCCAGATCCTGGGGATGGCGCTCGCCCGCTACGTCCTGCGCATCGCCCCCGCTGTCTCGATGCCTCGTGACGAGGTGATCGCCTGGCTCGCACCCACCGTCCAGCGCTATCTGACCGCCGAGCAGCCGTAGTGGGTGCGGTGGTCGGGGCCCGTGGGGATGACGCGGGGGCAGCATCTGCTTCGTACACTCTCTGCATGCCGCAGAAGTCCCCGGTCCGGCGCAATGCTCTGCTGGCCGAGCTGTCCACCGAGTCGCGCCGCTATATGGCTGCGTACGCCCTCTTCAATCAGGCCGTCGCCGACCATCTGCGGATCCACCCGACCGATCTGCAGTGCCTCAACCTGCTCGGCCTCGAAGCGGAATCCGTCACTATCGGGCGTATCGCGGAGCTGACCGGGCTCACCACCGGGTCGGCGACCCGGCTCGTCGACCGGCTGGAACGGGCCGGGTATGTGACACGTGAGCGCGACACGGCGGACCGACGGCGGGTGCTCGTTGCGACCGTGCCGGAGCGGATGGCGGAGTTCGGTGCGGTCTGGGAGAGGCTGAGTGGGGACTGGGCGGCGATGTTCGAGGCGTATGACGACGACGAGGTGGCACTCCTCATCGCTCATATGCGGCGGACGGTCGAGCTCGGTGCGGGCCAGATCGCGCGGCTGCGGAGCGGGGAGTTCGATGCGGCGCAAGGCGGGTCGTAGGGCGATTCGTCAGGTGTGCCGTGCGGATGAGGTCCGGCCGTGCCTCGCCGGACAGCCCTACCGGACCGGACCGGCCTGATCCCGGGCGCCGAACTCGAGCACTGCGTCGGCGACGATGGTCTCCAGGTGGGAGTGGTGGGCGCCGCGCCAGTACACCCGGCCGCACCCCGTGCACTGCGCGAAGACGTCGTACGACTGCTGTGTGCCGTGCTCCAGCTGCTCCCGGACGGATTCCTTGTCCGCGTCAGTCAGCGGCCCATTGCAGGCCGTGCACCGGGTCCACGGGGCCAGCTCCGGTGCGAACCGCTCCAGCACGTCCCGCAGCTGATCGTCCGGACGGTCGCTGTAGATGTACGCCCCCGCCCAGATCTCCCGCCGCCGCAGCAGTCCCCGGTCCCGGGAGAGAAGTACCCGCTGCTCCCTCGCCGACAGGGCGGCCAGCGCCGGGTCGCCGAGGTCCTCGCTCTCGTATGCCGCGTCGACGCCCAGCAGCCGCAGCCGCCGGGCGAGCGTGCCGAGGTGGACATCGAGCAGGAAGCGCAGCGGCGCGCCTTCGACGCGCTGGGGGCGCGCCACCGCGCGCACCTCCACCAGTTCGCCCGCGCCCGGGATGTGCGAGACGGGGACGGGGCGGCCGTCCACGAGCAGTTGGCCGGCCTCGGTGAGCGGGACGCCGAGCGATTCCACGACATGGCCGAGTGTCGAGGCGCCGTCGGTGGTCACTGACGTGCGTCCGTTGCGGCGTTCATGGGCAACGAAGAGCCGCAGTTCAGGGTCGACTTCGAGGTGGATCTCCGGTCCGTTCACTTCGTCAGCATGACACCGGGCGGTCTGCGTGAGCCAGGGAATTCACGGGCGAGGGGCAGCCGGAGGCGGATGGCCCGGCTCAGAGGCTGTCGGGCTGCCTCTGATCGGGCGATCGAAGGCAGCCCGACAGCCTCTCAGGCGCGGAACGCGTCGGCGTGCTCCTCGGCCCAGGCGGCGAACGTACGGGCCGGTCGGCCGGTCAGCTTCTCGGTCTCGCCGGTCACCTCGGCGGGTGAACCGTCCGTTGACGCCCAGTAGCTGAGCAGCCCCTCGGCGACCTCCTCGGGGAGGTACGAGGTCACGGATTCCTTCCAGGCCGACCGGCTCACGGCGTTGACCGCGACGGGGCGTCCCGAAGCCGCCGCCAGCAGGCCGATCTGTTCGGCGGCTGTGAGCGATTCGGGGCCGGTCAGGTGATACGCCGAGCCCTGCAGCCCGTGCTCGGTGAGGACCGCGAGGGCGGCCTCGGCGATGTCCGCCTCATGGATCGGGCTGGTGTGGCTGCGCGGGAAGGGCAGGTCCACGACGCCGTGACTCCGTATCGCCGCGGACCACTGGTATGCGTTGGCCGCGAAGGCGCCCGGGCGCAGGAAGGTCGTGGTGAGAGGTGAGGCGGCGAGCGCCTGCTCGACCGCGTGGTGGGGGCGGGCGATCGGGTTCTCCTGCGCGTCCGGGCCGAGTACCGAGCTGGAGGAGAGCAGCACGATGTGCCGGACTCCGGCTGCTTCCGCCCGGGTGAGGAACGAGTCGATCCCGGCCGGTTCGGCGTACAGGAAGACGGAGCCGACGCCGTCCAGTGCGGGGGCGAAGGTGGCGGGATCGGTGAGATCGCATGCCGCGGCCGCCACTCCGGCGGGCGGGTCGAGCCGGGCGGGGTCACGGGAGGCGGCGCGCACGGCGTGGCCGTCGCGGTGCAGGAGCGAAACGAGTGCGGAACCGACGCGGCCGCGGCTTCCGGTGACGAGAGTGAGCATGAGGGGTGAGCTCCTTGAGTCGTTTTATGTGTAACGCATAAGCTGTGTCACGCAGATAACTATTCAAGAGGAGGGCCCGCCCGTCAAACGTTTTGGGCGGGCCCGCGGGTCACGCCGGGCTGAGGGCTGCCGGTTACGGCACGACGCGGTAGTGCGTGGTGACGCGGCCACCCGCGCCCGGGTCGCCCTCGTCCAGGACATGGAAGGCGACCCCGGGCGGCGCCTCCGGATCGATCAGCCCCTCGCCGCTCTCCCAGGGCAGCCGCAGCGTCGACACGACTCCGGGTGCCACGAGCAGAGGCCGCCCGGCGAACGTCGATGCCATCGGGGTGTGGGCGTGGCCGGTCAGGATCGCCGGAACGCTGTCGACGGAGCGCGCGGCGAGGAGTTCGGCGAACCGTGCCGCGTTGGTCAGGTTCGTCGAGTCCAGGTACGGGTGGTGGACGGCGGCCGGGGGGTGGTGGAACGCGGGAATGGCCGGGGTGTCGCCCAGCTCGTCGAGCGTGTGCGCGAGCCACTCCAGGGTCTCGTCGTCGAACCGGCCCGGGTCCTCGCCGGGGATCGTCGAGTCGCAGAGCAGCAGGGCGTAACCGGCCACGTGGTGCAGCCGGTTGATGGGCGCGGTGCCGTCGCCCGTCCCCCCTCCCGCTTCTTCGGCCAGCAGGATCTTTCGGTATGCGGAACGGTCGTCGTGATTGCCGGGGCACGGGAACGCGGGCGCGGTCAGCGCCGCCAGCAGGCGGGCCGCCTCGGCGTACTCCTCGGGTGCGCCGTGGTCCGCGATGTCGCCGGTGACCAGGACCGCGTCCGGCTGCCGGGCCAGGGAGTTGAGGTAGTTCACCACCCTGCTCGCGCGGTCCGTGGCACGGGCCGTTCCGTCGAGATGCAGATCGCTGATGTGTGCCAGCAGCATCGGGTCCCCCGTCGCTCGGTGAATCGGTTCTCATGGTTGATGGGCTGTCGACCATGAGAGTGGTTGCCGGATCCCCCTCGCAAGCTCCCGGGGCTGCGCCTACAGTTCCCGCATGAAGATCACCGACCTCGAACCCGGCGACCCCCGACTGATCACGGACCTACTTCCCGTGCTGCGTGAACTGCGTCCGCATCTGACGGAGGACCTCTTCCGCGAGGTGTACGAAAAGGGGTACCCGCAGGGGCTCCGCTTCACCGCCGTCCACGACGGCGACGGCGCATGCGTGGGCGCGGCCGGATGGCGGATCGTCGACAACACCAGCCAGATCCGCAAGCTGTACGTCGACGATCTGGTCACCGCAGAGCACGCCCGGTCCACCGGTGTCGGCCACCGGCTCCTGGGGTATCTGGAGCAGCGTGCCCGGGAGGCCGGCTGCCTGGACCTGAGTCTGGACTCGGGCACGCATCGCACCGATGCCCACCGCTTCTATCTGCGGGAGCGGCTGGACATCGTCGCGTTCAGCTTCAACAAGCCTCTGGCCCGGAATTCGGACTGATCCCGGGGCCGGACCCGGAACCGAGCTCCGGAGTGAGGTCCAGTCGCCAGTCGTTCGTCAGCAGCGCATGGCCGGGCGGGTACTCGAAGTCGCACTGGCCGACCAGGATGAAGCCCGTCCTGCGGCACACCGCGTTCGACGCGCCGTTGTCGACGGACGGGTAGGCGTGCAGATAGCGGTGCTTGCGTTCGGCGCGCGCCTGCTCGACGACGGCCCTGGTCGCGGCCGTGGCGATGCCCTGCCCCTGGTGGCCGGCGAGGACGGCCCACCCCGTCTCGTACACTTCCTGGCCCTGCCAGGTGCGCTCCCAGAAGCCGATCGTCCCCACGGCCTCGCCCCCGCTTCCGTCGGCCAGGGTGATCCGGAACATCCTGCCCCGGCCCGTCCGGTCCGCGCTCAGCTCCACATAGCGTCCGTGGCGCACCATGAGCTGCTCCTCCGACTCGGGACCGCCCAGATGATCCATCAGTTCCGGCGCGTTGACCCGGCGCAGGAGCTCCAGGTCGCCGTCCGACCAGGGCTCGATCCGCACGGGAGATGCCGATGACGGGGGAGTGTGCTCCATGTGGCAACAGTAGGACGTGGCGCTGACAATCAGCGCCGGGCGAGTGCCGTCGGCGGCACTCCGAGCGTCGTCGTGAAGTCCCTGACCAGGTGCGCCTGGTCGCTGTAACCGAGTTCCGCCGCGAGCGTGGCCCAGTCCACCTCGGGGTCGGTCTCGGCGCGTTCCAGTGCCTCGTGGATGCGGTAGCGCAGGATCACCCACTTGGGGCCGACGCCCACATAGGTGGCGAAGAGCCGCTGCAGCGACCGTGCCGACAGCCCTTCGGCGCGGGCGAGTTCGTCGACGCGGCGGATCGTACGGTCCGTGCGGACGCGCTCGACCAGCGCCACCGCGCGCTCGGCCTGCGGGTCGGGTTCCGGGGCGAGCGCCAGCAGGTAGGCGTCCAGCGCCGCGACCCGTGCGTCCTCCTCGGCCGGGTCCAGCACGGCCGTCACGGGTGCGGGTACGGCGAGGACCTCGTCCGCCATGAGCCGTCGGCCCGACCACCGCGACACCGGGTGGTCCGGTGCGAACGGCCGGAAGCCGCCCGGCCGGAACTTCACCCCGCAGACCCGTCCCCGGCCCTCCAGCTTCTGGCTGAAGAGCTGGAGCCCGATGCCCGCGACCTCCGCGAAGGCGGCCTCGCCGGTGCCCTCGTAGTGCTGGAAGACCAGGTTGACCGAAGGGTGCGGCACCACGTGCGAGGTGTACGGCTCCGGCAGGTCCCAGTCGATCAGCCAGTAGAACGCCACCTGCGTCCGCAGCCCGGGAGCGGGCTCGCGGCGGCGGAAATGCACGTGCGAGAAGAGTTCGGGGGCGTCGACGATGCCCCGGTTGTCGCGTCGAGGACCTGACATGACAGCGATCCTATGACGTACAACAGTTCGAATCATCCTTGTCGCGTTTCTTCAAGACGCGGGCGGTTGCCGGATGCACGGTTGAAGGATGAAGAAGATCAGTGAATTGCTGGACATGGCCGCGGAGCGGGCGATTCCTGTGGTGCGCGGGATCGACGACGGCCAGCTGGACGACCCCACGCCATGCACGGAGTACGACGTGCGGGCCCTGGTCGACCACCTCTTCCAGGTGGTCGTCAACTTCCAGGCCCTGGCGGCCAGGGAGGAGCCGGACTTCGGCGCGAAGCCGACCGTGGTCACCGGCGACTGGCGCAGCCGCTTCGGCGAGGAGACGGCCAAGCTCGTTGCGGCGTGGGGCGCGCCGGGTGCGGACGAGGGGACCGCGGGTTCCATGGGGTTCCCCGCCAGAACCGTCGCGCAGATGGTGCTGGGCGATCTGACCGTGCACGCATGGGACCTGGCGCGCGCCACCGGGCAGGAATTCGTTCCGGACGAGGCCGTGGTGAGCGAACTGGGGCCCGGTGTCGCCGACATGGCTCCGAACGCGCGGAAGGCGAAGGTGTACGGCGAACCCTTCCCCGTACCGGACAGTGCTGGCCCTTTTGAGCGGATGCTGGGTACGACCGGCCGTGACCCGGGCTGGCAGCCGCCCCGGGCGTGACCCCGGGGACGCCCGGGGCGCTTGCGGAGCCGATGTTTTCCGCCGACGTCGGCTACTGCGCGGCCGGTTCCGGTGCTCCCGCGGAGCCGTAGAGCGCACTGAGCGTCGCGTACGCCTCCTCGACGATCTTCCTCGCCGCCTCGGTCATCTCGCGCTCGGCCAGGCGGGCCGCCTGATGGGTGTACGGCGACGGCGGCGCCGGGTGCCGGCGCCGCCACCAGCTCTCGCAGCCTGCGTAGATCCCGCCGGCGAAGACCAGCAAGGGGATGGCCAGGGCCGGCGGCGTGTCACCCATGGCAGGCTCCTCGATATCGAGCCCCGTACGCGACCACGTGAGCTGTAGGGCGTGCTTCGAAAGCAGCGTCGTCCGCCCGGCAGACGGGGCTTTCGAAACACGCCCTGGCGGGCATCGGCATGCGGCAGGCCGGCTGAAGATCGGTCTTCGGTCAAAGAATGGCCGGATGCGGGCGTGAACCGGACACCCTCCGGTTGTCCGGAGTCCACACGTGCAGAGCATCCCCGTCCCTGGGCGATGTGTACCGGGTGCCGTTGCCGAGCGCCGTGGGCGCGCCGCAGACCGGCCCCGGCTCAGGGCCAGACCAGGCAGTACGCCTGATGCCCCGCATCATGCAGACGATGGCTGAAATCCTGCCACTCGTGCAGCAGTTGGTAGACGTTGAACGCGTCGCGCGGGCCGCCGCGGTCCGGGACCGTGGACCAGATGAAGGCCGCGGCGCCGACCGATTCCTCGCCGACTCCGCGCAGCGGGTCGACGACCGTCATGGGAAGTTTGACCACGGCGTAGTCGGGGTGCAGGACGACCAGTTCCAGCGGGGGGACCCTGTGCAGGGGTATGCCCTGGATTCCGGTGAGGACCATGGCCGCCACCGTCTCCGGTTTGATCTTGGTGAACATGCCGCCCATGCCCAGCTCGTCGCCGCCGAGCTCCTCGGGGCGCATGGAAATGGGCACCCGTGCGGCTGTGGCCCCGTCGGGGGCCCCGAAGTATTTGTACGTCACCCCCACCCGGCCTCCACTCCCGCTTCCGGACTGCGCACTGCCGGCCTGTATGCCCTGCCGACGCTCGGCCTCACGCCGGTGCCGACCCCGGCGGGCAGGCTCGGGCCCCAGGTCGCCGGTCCCTTCGCCCACTTCGCCACCGCGATGCATATCTCATCCACCCGACTACTTAGGAGACAAAGCCCCCGCCGCGCAACCTGATCATCGTGCCAGTGACCTCCCCCGCGGGCTTGGTGTGAAACACCTGTCCGCAAGATCGCCGGAGGCTCTGACACCATGGCATGTGTGAGCTTTCCCTATGACGCCCCAGTTTCGCAGACGCTTTTCGACCGCGCGTCCCTCGTGACGCCCGGCGGCGTGAACTCTCCTGTACGCGCCTTCCGGGCCGTGGGCGGTACGCCCCGCTTCATGGTGTCCGGCACCGGTCCGTACCTCACCGATGCCGACGGCCGTGAGTACGTCGACCTCGTGTGCTCGTGGGGGCCGATGATCCTCGGCCACTCCCACCCCGAGGTCATCGCCGCAGTCCAGGAGGCTGTCGCCCGCGGCACCTCGTTCGGTACGCCCGGTGAGGGCGAGGTCGCGCTCGCCGAGGAGATCGTGGCCCGGATCGAGCCTGTGGAGCAGGTGCGGCTGGTGTCCTCCGGCACCGAGGCGACCATGTCCGCGA
This sequence comes from Streptomyces sp. NPDC056231, assembly GCF_048270745.1. Taxonomy (NCBI): domain Bacteria; kingdom Bacillati; phylum Actinomycetota; class Actinomycetes; order Kitasatosporales; family Streptomycetaceae; genus Streptomyces; species Streptomyces sp. NPDC056231. Next base: position 59,209 of record NZ_JBLVKW010000002.1, read on the forward strand.
TCCGGCTGGCCCGCGGATTCACCGGCCGGGCCAAGGTCGTGAAGTTCGCCGGCTGCTATCACGGGCACGTCGACGCGCTGCTTGCCGCCGCCGGGTCCGGGGTCGCGACCTTCGGACTGCCGGACACCCCGGGCGTCACCGGCGCGCAGGCCGGCGACACGATCGTGCTGCCGTACAACGACCTGGAGGCCGTGCGGGCCGCGTTCGCCGCGCACCCCAATGAGATCGCCTGTGTGATCACCGAGGCCTCGCCCGGCAACATGGGCGTGGTGCCGCCGCTGGACGGTTTCAACGCCGGGCTCAAGGAGCTCTGCGCCGAGGGCGGTGCGCTGTACATCTCCGACGAGGTCATGACCGGATTCCGGACCTCGAAGGCCGGCTGGTTCGGCGTCGACGGCGTGCGGCCCGACCTGATGACCTTCGGCAAGGTCATGGGCGGAGGCTTCCCGGCCGCGGCCTTCGGCGGGCGCGCCGACGTGATGGCGCACCTCGCCCCGGTCGGCCCCGTCTACCAGGCGGGCACCCTCTCCGGGAACCCGATCGCCACCGCCGCCGGTCTCGCCCAGCTGCGGCTGCTCGACGACGCGGCGTACGCGAAGGTCGACGCGGTCTCCGCGGAGATCCGGTCCCTGGTGAGCGAGGCGTTCACCAAGGAGGGCGTCGCGCACACGGTGTCCGCGGCGAGCAACATGTTCTCCGTGTTCTTCACGGACCAGCCGGTGCGCAACTACGAGGATGCCAAGAAGCAGGAAGCTTTCCGCTTCACCGCCTTCTTCCACTCGATGCTGTCGCAGGGCGTCTATCTGCCGCCGTCCGCGTTCGAGTCCTGGTTCGTCTCCACCGCCCACGACACGCAGGCCGTCGAGCGGATCGCCGCCGCCCTGCCCGCTGCCGCCCGCGCCGCCTCGGAGGCCACCTCATGAGCGAGACCAGCAGTACCAGCCGTGCAGACAGCGCGCGTCAGGACATCACTGTCGTTCATCTGATGCGGCACGGGGAGGTGCACAACCCCGAGGGCGTGCTCTACGGACGCCGTCCCGGCTACCACCTCTCCGAGCTCGGCCGGCGGATGGCCGACCGGGTGGCCGAGCACCTGGAGAAGCGCGACATCACCCATGTTGTCGCCTCTCCGCTGGAGCGCGCCCAGGAGACGGCGACGCCGATCGCCAAGGCGCACGGCGTCGACCTGGCCACCGACGAGCGGCTGATCGAGGCGGCCAATGTCTTCGAGGGCAAGACCTTCGGGGTCGGCGACGGTGCGCTGCGCAAGCCGGACAACTGGAAGCACCTCACCAACCCCTTCCGCCCGTCCTGGGGCGAGCCGTACATCGAGCAGGTCGTACGGATGATGGGCGCACTCGACGCAGCGCGCGACGCGGCCCGTGGGCACGAGGCGGTCTGCGTCAGCCACCAGCTGCCGATCTGGATCGTCCGGAGCTTCGTCGAGCGACGACGGCTCTGGCACGACCCGCGCAAGCGGCAGTGCACGCTGGCCTCGCTGACCAGCTTCACGTACCAGGGCGACAAGATCGTCTCGGTCGGCTACACCGAGCCGGCCCGCGATCTGGTCCCTGCGCACCTGCTGGCCGGCGCGAAGCCGGTGAAGGGGAAGTCCAAGGCGTTCGGCGCGTAGCCGGGACTTCTCGACCCGCACGGGCCCCTGCCGATGTGTCGGCCGGGGCCCGTGGTGCGTTCGGGTCATGAACAAGGCCACGTCAGGAGTGGGGTCTGGGCACGCACAGAATTGTGTGTTAGACGGCGGAACCCCCGCGTTGTTCCGCGCATCTAAGCCTTCGCCAGTTTGTATGCAGTTGGGTCGGAACGACCGCAGATGGGGACGTCATGCGCGACATCAGCCGAAGGAGCCTGCTCGGAGCCGGACTGGGGGGCGCGGCTGCCATCGGGATGGCGGGCTGCGGTTCCCGGCACTCTTCCGAACGCGGCCGGCCGGGACCCGGCCCCGGGGAGACGGCGGGCGGCAAGGCAGAGGGGGACGGTGCCGCGGAAGTGGATGTCCGCGAGATCGGGGACGGTTCCACCGCGGACACCGGGGAGCAGCCGAACCAGCCTTCCGCGCCGGTTCCGCTGGAACCCGGCCAGACCCCGCCGCAGTTCGTGATCTTTTCCTGGGACGGGGCGGGTGAAGTCGGCACCGGGCTCTTCCCGCGTTTTCTCGAACTCGCCAAGGAACACGATGCGGCGATGACCTTCTTCCTCTCCGGGATCTACCTGCTGCCCGAGTCGAAGAAGTCCCTGTACCGGCCGCCGAACAACCGCATCGGCGCCTCCGACATCGGCTATCTCACCGATGCCCACATCAAGGAGACGCTGGGCCACATACGCAGGGCCTGGCTCGACGGTCATGAGATCGGCACGCACTTCAACGGGCATTTCTGCGCCGGTTCCGGATCGGTCGCCCACTGGACGTCCGCGCAGTGGGAGAACGAGATCGCTCAGGCGGTCTCCTTCGTCACCGAATGGCGCACCAATACCGGCTGGACCGATCTCGACCCGCTGCCCTTCGACTACCGCAAGGAACTCGTCGGCGGCCGCACCCCCTGTCTGCTCGGCCAGAACAATCTGCTGCCCACCGCGCGCCGACTGGGCTGGCGCTACGACGCGAGCTCGCCCGGCGGCACGCAGGTCTGGCCCGAGAAGCGCCAGGGCATATGGGACCTTCCGCTGCAGGGCATGCCGTTCCCCGGGCACACCTTCGAAGTGCTGTCGATGGACTACAACATCCTCGCGAACCAGTCACGGAACACCACCCGGGGAATGCCGTCGCGCTATCCGGAATGGCGCACCCAGGCCACTCGGTCGTACCTCGCCGCCTTCCACCGCGCGTACGGGTCGAATCGAGCACCATTCTTCATCGGCAACCACTTCGAGGAGTGGAACGGCGGCATCTATATGGATGCGGTGGAAGAGACCCTCAAAAGGATCGCCGGGAAGCCGGATGTGCGGCTCGTGTCCTTCCGGCAGTTTGTCGACTGGCTCGACGTCCAGGATCCGGCCGTGCTCGCGAAGCTTCGCACGCTGGAGGTCGGCCAGTCGCCCGACGGTGGCTGGAACGCCTTCTTTAAACGGGCCTGACAACGGGCTTTACGGGCACCGAGGGGGGTGAGCAAGATCCCCGGAACAGCCATGCGAAACTTTTCACATGAGCTCTGGCCGCGCACCCCGACGCCGCTTCACCCTGCTCGCCGCCCCCGCAGCGGCCGCCGCACTGGCGCTGACCCTGACTGCTTGCGGCGGTGACGGCAACAAGGCCGGCGGTGGCGGCAATTCGCACTTCGTCACCGGCAGTGGCGGAATTTCCACCGTGGCCAAGGCGGACCGCCAGGACGCGCCGAAGCTCGACGGCACGACACTGGACGGCAAGCCCCTCGACGTCGCCGACTACAAGGGCAAGGTCGTCGTGCTGAACGTATGGGGCTCGTGGTGCGGCCCCTGCCGGCTGGAGGCCAAGCACTTCGCGAAGGTGTCGAAGGAGACCGCGAGCCAGGGCGTCCAGTTCATCGGGATCAACACCCGGGACGCCACGAAGGGCCCGGCGGTGAACTTCGAGAAGGACAACAGCATCACCTACCCGAGCTTCTTCGACCCGATCGGGAAGCTCATCCTGCGCTTCCCCAAGGGCACGCTGAACCCGCAGGCCATTCCTTCGACCGTGGTCATCGACCGGGACGGGAAGATCGCGGCCCGCACGCTCGTCGCCCTCGACGACGTCAAGCTGCACAAGATGATCGACCCGCTGATCGCGGAGAAGTGATTCCGTGCTCACCCTTGCCACACTTCCGGGGCAGAACGAGACCGTGATGAACGGGGCGCTGGTCGTCGCCCTGCCCATCGCCGTACTCGGCGGGCTCGTCTCGTTCTTCTCGCCATGTGTTCTGCCCCTCGTGCCCGGCTATCTCTCGTACGTCACCGGCGTCAGCGGCACTGATCTGGCGCAGGCCAGGCGAGGGCGCATGGTCGCGGGAGCCTCGCTCTTCGTGCTCGGCTTCACCGCCGTGTTCGTCTCCGGCGGCGCGCTCTTCGGCTTCTTCGGCCAGACGCTCCAGGCGCACAGCACCACGCTCTCCAGGATCCTCGGCGTGCTGATGATCCTGATGGGGATCTTCTTCATGGGCCTGATGCCGTGGATGACGCAGCGCGAATTCCGTATCCATAAGAGGCCGGTGACCGGGCTGGCGGGCGCACCGCTGCTGGGCGCCCTGTTCGGGATCGGCTGGACCCCGTGCCTCGGCCCGACGCTCAGCTCGGTGAGCATCCTCGCGATGGACCAGGGCACCGCCGGACGGGGGGCGATACTGACCATCGCCTACTGCCTCGGGCTCGGTGTGCCCTTCGTGCTCGCCGCGGTCGCCTTCCGCAAGGCGCTCGGCGCGTTCGGCTGGGTCAAGCGCCACTACGCATGGGTCATGCGGATCGGCGGCGTCATGATGATCGTGACCGGGCTGCTCCTGCTGACCGGTGTGTGGGGCAGCATGATGCAGGAATTGCAGGGCTGGTCCGACGGCTTCACGGTGGGGATCTGAGTTCCATGAGCAACACCAAGACCAACGCGGCCGAAGAGCGCGCGAACGAGCGCGAGCGTGAGAGCCGGCAGGAGCGGGAGAACGCGGCCGAGCTCGGCGCGGCCGGCTCGCAGCTCTCCACCGCCCCGCGCGAAGAGGCCTTGGCCTCGTTGCCCGCCATGGGCGTCATCGGCTGGGCGCGCTGGTTCTGGCGCCAGCTCACCTCGATGCGGGTCGCGCTGATCCTGCTCTTCCTGCTCTCGCTCGGGGCCATCCCCGGCTCGCTGATCCCGCAGAACAGCGTGGACGAGCTGAAGGTGCAGACCTTCAAGGAAGCCCACACCACCGTCACGCCGATCTACGAGAAGCTCCAGTTCTTCGACGTCTACAGCTCGGTGTGGTTCTCCGCGATCTACATCCTGCTGTTCATCTCGCTCATCGGCTGCATCGTGCCGCGCACCGGCCAGTTCATCGGCCAGCTGCGCAGCCGGCCGCCGGGCGCCCCCAAGCGGCTGACCCGGCTGCCCGCTTACACGACGTGGCGCACCGACGCCGAACCCGAGCAGGTCCGCGAGGCAGCGCTCGCGATGATGCGCAAGCGGCGCTTCAGGGCGCACGTGGACGGCGATGCGGTCGCCGCGGAGAAGGGCTATCTGCGCGAGGCCGGGAACCTGATGTTCCATATCGCGCTGATCGTCATGCTGGTGGCCTTCGCCACCGGGCAGCTCTTCAAGTCCGAGGGCGGCAAGCTGATCGTCGAGGGCGACGGCTTCTCCAACACGCTGACGCAGTACGACGACTTCAAGTCCGGTTCGCTGTACGACCCCGACTCGCTCGCCCCGTTCAGCTTCACTCTCGACAAGTTCGTCGGCACGTACGAGCGCAGCGGCCCGCAGATCGGCACGCCCCGCAAGTACGAGGCCCACGTCACGTACGCCGAGGGTGCGTACGGCAAGCCGAAGAAGGCGGTCATCAAGGTCAACGAGCCGCTGGTGGTCGACGGCTCCAAGGTCTATCTGATCGGGCACGGCTACGCCCCGGTCGTCTCCGTCAAGGACGGCAGGGGCAAGGAGGTCTACAAGGCCGCCGTGCCGCTGCTGCCGATCGACTCGAACGTCACCTCGACCGGTGCGATCAAGGTGATGGACGGCTACAAGGACGGGACCGGCAAGAGGGACCAGCTGGGCTTCCAGGCGTTCTTCGTGCCGACGTTCGCCGGCAACGGCAAGGGGACGATGTTCTCCCAGTTCCCGGCCGCGGACTTCCCGGTACTGGCCCTCAACGGCTACCACGGCAGCCTCGGTGTCGACTCCGGACTCCCGCAGAACGTGTACCAGCTGAACACCTCGAAGATGTGGGCGTTCAAGGACAGCAAGGGCGACAAGCTGAAGCAGCGGCTGCTGCCCGGCGAGACGATGAAGCTGCCGGACGGCGCCGGATCGATCACCTTCGAAGGCGTCGAGCAGTGGGCCAGCTTCCAGATCTCGCAGCAGCCCGCCAGCGGCTGGGCGCTCACCGGAGCCATCGGGGCCATCGCCGGTCTGGCCGGATCGCTGTTCATCCAGCGGCGCCGGGTCTGGGTCCGGGCCGTACGGGGAGCGGACGGCGTCACCGTCGTGGAGATGGCGGGGCTGGGCCGCAGCGAGTCCGCGAAGCTTCCCGAGGAGCTGAGTGATCTCGCGGTCACCCTCCATGACATGGCGCCCACCGCGCACGACGACGCAACTGCCGAAGCACTTTCCGAAGAACCTGCCGAAGGGGCTGAGAAGTGAATCTCGCCGCCGCAACCAACGAGAATCTGGCACACACCAGCAATGTGCTGATCTATTCGTCGATGGCCGTCTACACCCTGGCCTTCTTCGCGCACATCGCGGAGTGGGTGTTCGGCAGCCGCAGCAAGGTCGGCCGGACCGCCGCCGCGCTGACCGGGGACGAGGCCGCCGCCTCCTCGGCGAAGATCCAGGTCCAGGTCGCGCAGAAGGGCCGCGCCACCGCCGTACTGGACCGGCCGAAGATCATCACGAGGTCCGCCGCCGGCTCGCGGGACGTCCCGGACGGCCCCGGTGCCGCCGGGGGCACGTTCAAGGGTGACCTGTACGGGCGGATCGCGGTCTCCCTGACCGTCGTCGCCTTCCTCGTCCAGGCCGGTGGTGTCATCGCCCGCGCGATGTCCGTGCAGCGTGCCCCCTGGGGCAACATGTACGAGTTCTCGATCACCTTCTCCACGGTGGCCGTCGCCGCGTACCTGATCCTGATGGCGTTGAAGAAGAACGTCCGCTGGATGGGCCTGATGCTGGTCACCACCGTCCTGCTGGACCTCGGCATCGCGACCACCGTGCTGTACACCTCCAGCGACCAGCTGGTGCCCGCACTGCACTCGTACTGGCTGTGGATCCACGTCTCCACCGCCATCATCTGCGGCGCCGTCTTCTATATCGGCGCGGTCGCCACGCTGCTCTACCTGTTCCGCGACAGCTACGAGAACAAGCTGGCGAACGGCACCGAGCCCGGCTCCTTCGCCCACTCCGTGCTGTCCCGGCTGCCCGCCGCGGCGACCCTCGACAAGTTCTCGTACCGCATCAACGCCGCCGTCTTCCCGCTCTGGACGTTCACGATCATCGCGGGCGCGATCTGGGCGGGCGACGCCTGGGGCCGCTACTGGGGCTGGGACCCCAAGGAGGTCTGGTCCTTCATCACCTGGGTCGCGTACGCCTGCTACCTGCACGCCCGCGCCACCGCGGGCTGGAAGGGCCGCAAGGCTGCCTACCTGGCGCTGATCGCGTTCGGCTGCTGGCTCTTCAACTACTACGGCGTGAACATCTTCGTCACCGGCAAGCACTCCTACGCCGGCGTCTGACCGTTCCCGCGTACGGGTGCGGAACGCGCCCCACCGGGCCACGCTGGAACCATGACCGACGCACTCCCCGTGATCGAACGTGGTACCGCCGAGACCCACGGTGACCACCACCTCCTGCGGTTCGTGCTCCGGCTGCCCCACCCCGTCCCACGGGTGTGGGCAGCCGTTGCCAGTTCCGAGGGGCTGCGGGGCTGGCTCGCGGCCGCCGACCCGTTCGAGCCACGCATCGGCGGGGCGATCACACTGCGCTGGCTCAATACCGACCCGGACGGGAACGCCACGGTCGCCTCCGGCACCGTCACCGCCTGGGACGTCGAGCGCGTCGCCGAGTACACCCTCGAAGGGGTGCACGGCCGGATCCGCTTCCACCTGGAACCGCCGCGCGGCGAACACGTGCTCCTGCGCTTCAGCAACGAGTTCCACGGCGATGATGCGCTGCGGCTGGACTGCCTGGCGGGCTGGCACAACCACTTCGAGTACCTGGTGGACGCCCTGGACGGGCACCCCGCCGACTGGTCGCGGTGGACCCTGGCCCGATGGCGGGAACTGCGCGAGAGCTACGGTGCGGAGGACGGCTGCAAGCAGTTCTGAGCCGGGGGCTTCCCCGCCGCCCAGGCGTCCGGGTGCGCGAGCGACGCGTACCGCACCGTGACGTTGCGGCACGGCGTCACATCGTCAACACCAGGATATCGGCGGCGTGTGGGAGGAGGGTGAGGATTTTCGAACGCTATTCGGCGCCGATGTCCTCGTTCCAGAGGTCGGGGTGGTCGCGGATGAACTCCCGCATCAGGGCGGTGCATTCGGGGTCGTCGAGCAGTACGACCTGGATACCGTGCTCGGCCAGCCAGTCGTGGCCGCCGTGGAAGGTGGCGGCCTCGCCGATGACCAGCCGGGAGATGCCGAACTGGCGGACCAGGCCGCTGCAGTACCAGCAGGGTGAGAGCGTGGTGACCATGGTCGTGCCGCGGTACGAACGCTGCCGGCCGGCCGCGCGGAAGGCGGCGGTCTCCGCGTGCGCAGACGGATCTCCGTCCTGGACGCGGCGGTTGTGGCCCTTGCCGAGGAGCGTGCCGTCCGCGGCGTAGAGTGCCGCGCCGATGGGGATGCCGCCCTCGGCGAGACCGGCGCGGGCCTCTGCGAGGGCGGTGGCGAGCATGGCCGTGTCGTTCATGCGCGTCCTCTCCTGGTGGTCGGTGCGCGGGGGCGGTGCCCCCGGGTGGTCGCCGCCCCCGGACCGCCGATCGATGCGCGTGGTGCACGCGGCCCTAGAAGCGCTCAGCCCGCAGGAGCGGACAGCACGGTTGCCCGTGCTCGAACGGCCGGGGCGGCCGCTGTATCTGTGAGCCTGCGCGCTACGAGGCGGGCGGAGCGGACCCCTCGGGACCCGCCCCGCTCTCCCGGCGCTTGAGCTCCTCCTCGCGGCGGCGCAGATCCGCCTCCCAGTCCTTGAGGAGCGACTCGTCCTTCTTGTTCTCTTCCTTCAGCGCCTTCAGGAATTCCGGATTGTCGTCCGGCGCCACCCACTCGTGGCGGTGATTGCGGTGCCATTCGGAGGGCGTACGGCCTCCGGCGGGTGCCTGACGCAGCTTGCCGGCGGCCAGCCACACGATCGGGCCGACGACCCAGAAGAGCAGGATGATGAAGACCCAGGCGATCTTCGGCAGGTGCCTGGCCTCGTCCTCCGGGGTGTTCAGACAGTCGATGAACGCGTAGATCGTCAGCGCAAAAGGCAGGAGATAGATCAAGGCCCGGAACATGGTGGAAGGGTCCCCCCGCGGAGAGATGGCGGGGCACTGTCCCGCCCCGGTGACGGGCCCAGGGTAGCCGGTGGCCGATACTGGACCGCATGGCTTACGACGATCTTCGTTCCCTCCTCCGGGCGCTGGAGCGCGAGGGCGAGCTCAAGCGCATCAAGGTCGAGGTCGACCCCTACCTGGAGGTCGGCGAGATCGTCGACCGGGTGAACAAGGCGGGCGGCCCCGCCCTGCTCTTCGAGAACGTCAAGGGCTCGTCGATGCCCCTGGCCATGAATGTCTTCGGGACCGACCGGCGGCTGCTGAAGGCGCTCGGGCTGAAGTCGTACGCCGATATCAGCGACAGGATCGGCGGCCTGCTGAAGCCGGAGCTGCCGCACGGCTTCGTCGGAGTGCGCGAGGCGTTCGGCAAGCTCGGCTCGATGGTGCACGTGCCGCCGAAGAAGGTGAAGTCGGACAGCGCCCCCGTGCAGGAGGTCGTCCTCACCGGCGACGACGTGGACCTGGACCGGCTGCCCGCACTCTTCACCTGGCCCGAGGACGGCGGCTCCTTCTTCAACCTGGGGCTCACCCACACCAAGCACCCGGAGACCGGCGTACGGAACCTGGGGCTCTACCGGCTCCAGCGCCACGACCGGCGCACCATCGGGATGCACTGGCAGATCCACAAGGACAGCCGCAACCACTACCAGGTCGCCGCCAAGCGTGGGGAGCGGCTGCCCGTCGCGATCGCGTTCGGGGCGCCGCCCGCGGTGACGTACGCGTCCACCGCCCCGCTGCCCGGGGACATCGACGAGTACCTGTTCGCCGGGTTCATCCAGGGCAAGCGGATCGAGATGGTCGACTGCAAGACCGTGCCGCTGCAGGTCCCGGCGCAGGCGGAGGTCGTCATCGAAGGGTGGCTGGAGCCCGGGAAGATGCTTCCCGAGGGGCCGTTCGGCGACCACACCGGGTTCTACACGCCGCAGGAGCCGTTCCCCGCGCTGACCATCGACTGCGTGACCATGCGGAAGCGTCCGCTGCTTCAGTCGATCGTGGTGGGCCGGCCGCCGACCGAGGACGGGCCGCTGGGGCGGGCCACCGAGCGGTTCTTCCTGCCCCTGCTCAAGATCATCGTGCCGGACATCGTGGACTACCACCTTCCGGAGGCGGGCGGCTTCCACAACTGCGCGATCGTCTCGATCGACAAGAAGTACCCGAAGCACGCCCAGAAGGTGATGAGTGCCATCTGGGGCGCGCACATGATGTCGCTGACCAAACTGATCGTCGTCGTGGACTCCGACTGCGACGTCCACGATCTGCACGAGGTCGCCTGGCGGGCGCTCGGCAACACCGACTACGCCCGGGACCTCACTGTCACCGAAGGCCCGGTCGATCATCTCGACCACGCCTCCTACCAGCAGTTCTGGGGCGGCAAGGCGGGCATCGATGCGACGAAGAAGTGGCCCGAGGAGGGCTACACCCGGGACGGCGGCTGGCCTGACATGGTCGAGTCCGACCCGGAGACGGCGGCGAAGGTCGACCGCCGATGGAAGGAGTACGGGCTGTGAGTGCGGCCGAAGCGACGCTGGGCCCCGGGCCCGCGCAACCGACCGGCAGGGTCAAGGCGTTCTTGCGGCTCGTGATGATCGAGCACTCGGTCTTCGCGCTGCCCTTCGCCTACATCGCCTCGCTGACCGCGATGTTCCACCTCGACGAGACCATCCACTGGGTGCGTCTGCTGCTCGTCACCATCGCGATGGTCGGGCTGCGCACGTTCGCCATGGCCGCGAACCGGATCATCGACCGCGAGATCGACGCCCGTAATCCGCGTACCGCCGGCCGTGAGCTGGTCACCGGTGCCGTCTCCGTGAGGTCGGCGTGGACGGGCGCGCTCGTCGCGGTCGTCGTCTTCCTCGGCGCCGCCGCGCTGCTGAACCCGCTGTGTCTGGCGCTCGCGCCGATCGCCGTCGTGCCGATGGTCGTCTATCCGTACGGCAAGCGGTTCACCCACTTCCCGCACGCCATCCTCGGCATCGCGCAGGCCATGGGGCCCATCGGGGCCTGGCTGGCGGTCACCGGCAGCTGGTCGTGGGACGCGGTGATACTCGGCCTCGCGGTCGGCATCTGGATCGGCGGCTTCGACCTGATCTTCGCCTGCCAGGACGTCCAGGCGGACCGCGCGCACGGCGTGTTCTCTGTCCCGGCCCGCTTCGGGATCCCGGCCGCGCTGTGGGGGGCTCGGGTCTGCCATGCGGTGACGACCGGGCTGTTGGTCTGGTTCGGCCTGGCGACGGGTGCGGAGCTGCTCTACTGGATCGGGATGGTGATCGTCGCCGTGGCGTTCGTGTACGAGCACCGCGTGGTGCGGCCGCACGATCTGTCCCGGCTGAACCGGGCGTTCTTCTCCGTCAACGGATTCATCGGGATCGCGCTGTTCGCATGCGCCCTGCTGGACCTGCTGGTGCGCGGCCTCACACCGTGAAGGCGGGGGGTGCGGGGCGGGTGCTACCGCGCGGGCGGCGGAACGCGAACGCCGCGCCCACCCCTCCGATCAGCCCGAACAGATGCCCCTGCCAGCTGATCCCGGAGTCGGTCGGCAGGACTCCCCACAGCAGGGAGCCGTAGACCGCGGCGATCACGACACCCACCACGACGTCGAGTGGCCTCCGGTCGACGAAGCCGCGGACCAGCAGATAACCGAAGAGGCCGAAGACGACGCCGGACGCGCCGAGCGTGACGGTGTGCGGCGGCGCGGTCAGCCAGACGCCGAAGCCGCTGACGACGATGACGGTGAGGACGACAGCGGCGAACCGGCGTATCCCGCCGAGGGCGGCGATGAAGCCGAGGACCAGCAGCGGGACGGTGTTGGAGGCGACATGCTCCCACCCGCTGTGCAGGAACGCGGCGGGCACGATGTCGAGGAGTTCGGCCGGCTCGCGCGGGGTGATGCCGTAGGTGTCGAGTGCCTGGCCGGTCGCCGTGTCGATGCCTTCGAGCACCCACAGCAGTGCGATCCAGCCCAGCATCAGCGCGCCGGCCGTTGTCGCCCGCGCGGAGGTGCCTGTACGGGTACCGGTCACGGCCGCCCCCTGTCCTTGGCCGTCGACGGCCTGTCCTTCATCAGTCGGAACGCGCGGAGCCCCTCGCTCGGTTCCGCAACTCCCGTGCCGGATAGGCTCGGGGGTGTGGAATCCGGGACTTCAGTGAGTCAGCAGCAGCGGCAGCCTTGGATTGTCGGGGTTTCGGGTGCCTCAGGCACACCATTCGCCGCCGCCGTGCTGCGTGGTCTGCTGGCTGCGGGCGAGAGCGTCGACCTGGTGGTGAGCCGGGCCTCGCGGCTGACGCTGCTGGACGAGACGGGGATCGCCTTCCGCGACGCACGCTGGCAGGAGGACCTGCGGAGCTGGCTGGCGCGCGGCGCGGACGGGAAGCCGGACACCTTCGAGCTGGGTGATGCGGAGCTCGACGGCGTACGGCACTGGGCAGCCGGTGATCTCGCGGCCGGGCCGTCCTCGGGGTCGTACCCGGCGAAGGGGATGCTGATCGTTCCCGCCTCGACGGCCTGTGTGGCCGGAGTGGCGCTCGGACTCTCGAAGGATCTGCTGCAGCGGGCCGCGAGCGTGACGCTCAAGGAGCGGCGGAAGCTGGTTGTCGCGGTGCGCGAGACTCCGCTGAACGGTCAGACGCTGAAGCATCTGGTGGCCCTGGACGAGGCGGGCGCCGTGGTGCTGCCCGCCTCTCCGGCGTTCTATGCGGGCGCGACGCACATCCAGGATCTGGTGGACTTCGTCGCGGGGCGGGTGCTGGACGCGGCAGGGGTGCCGCACCAGCTGTACCGCCGGTGGGAGGGGAAGCTCGGTGGCTCCCGTGACTGAGGCCGGGTTCGTCCCGGCGGGACTCAGCGCTTCTTCGGGGCGCGCGGGGTGCGGGTCTTGTCGACCCGGTGCGCGGCGGCGGGCTGGTGGGCACGCGAGCGGTTGGCCAGGTCCTGCAGCTCGCGCATCCGGGCGTAGGCCATCTCGATCGTGTACACGGTGTTTTCACTCCTGAGGATTCGAAAGCACTTTTTGGAATATCTGAAAGATTTACAGGGCGTGAGCTCTGTATGCCTTAGATTCTACACGTAGACTCGCGGTACTGCTGAACAATGGAAGGTTTCAGTCATATGGACGCGGTGGACAGGCAGCTCATCCAGGCCCTGCGGGAGAACGGCAGGGCCTCGTACGCCGAGCTGGGGCGGCTCGTCGGGCTCTCCGGGCCCAGCGTCACCGACCGCATCAACCGGCTGGAAACCGCCGGTGTCATCACCGGCTACCGCGCCACTGTCGACGCCGCCTCGCTCGGGCTCGGGGTCACGGCCCTGATCGGCATCTCGCTCTCCGACGCCGCCGACCACGAGGACGTCGCGCGCCGGCTCAAGGACCTCGCCGAGATCGAGGACTGCTGGTTCATCGCGGGCGACGACTCGTTCATGCTCAAGGTGCGGGTCGGTGACGTCGACGGCCTGGAGAAGACCATTCGCCGGCTCAGCGGCACGAAGGGCGTCTCCCGGACCCGTACGACGATCGTGCTCTCCACCAAGTGGGAGAACCGGGTCGGGGAACTGCCCGAGGAGTCGTAGGCGTAACGTGGTGGAGCCCCCGGGGGACCGGGGGTTTCTGCCGGTGTCACGGCGGAATCCGGTGGAACGAACAGCACGTCAGAGACATCTGGGAGGCAGCCGCATGGACGTTGGGCTCAAGCGCGAGCTGGAGGAGAAGGTCCGTGCGGGGGAGCGGCTGACCCGTGAGGACGGCATCGCCCTCTACGAGTCGGACGATCTGGCCTGGCTCGGCGGCCTCGCCCACGAGGTGCGCACGCGCAAGAACGGTGACGTCGTGCACTTCAACGTCAACCGGCACCTCAACATGACGAACGTATGCACCGCCTCGTGCGCGTACTGCTCGTTCCAGCGCAAGCCGGGCGAGAAGGACGCGTACACGATGCGCATCGAGGAGGCCGTCCGCCTTGCGAAGGCGATGGAGGGCGAGAACCTCACCGAGCTGCACATCGTCAACGGGCTGCACCCCACCCTCCCGTGGCGCTACTACCCGCGCTCCCTCAGTGCGCTGAAGGAAGCCTTGCCGCAGGTCTCCCTCAAGGCGTTCACCGCCACCGAGATCCACCACTTCGAGACCATCTCCGGGCTCTCCGCCTCCGAGATCCTCGACGAGCTGATCGAGGCCGGTCTGGAGTCGCTGACCGGTGGCGGCGCGGAGATCTTCGACTGGGAGGTCCGCCAGCACATCGTGGACCACGACACTCACTGGGAGGACTGGTCGCGCATCCACCGCCTCGCGCACGAGAAGGGTCTGAAGACCCCGGCGACGATGCTGTACGGGCACATCGAGGAGCCGCGTCACCGCGTCGACCATGTGCTGCGACTGCGCGAGCTGCAGGACGAGACCGGTGGCTTCCAGGTCTTCATCCCGCTCCGCTACCAGCACGACTTCGTGGACATGAAGGACGGCAAGGTCCGCAACAAGCTCCAGGCGCGGACGACGATGGCGACCGGCGCCGAGGCGCTGAAGACCTTCGCGGTCTCGCGTCTGCTCTTCGACAACGTCCCGCACGTCAAGGTCTTCTGGGTGATGCACGGCGTGCAGACCGCCCAGCTCGCGCTGCAGCACGGCGCGGACGACATGGACGGCTCGGTCGTCGAGTACAAGATCACGCACGATGCGGACAACTACGGCACGCCGAACAAGCTCGGCCGTGACGACCTGCTGGACCTGATCCGGGACGCGGGCTTCCGCCCCGTCGAGCGCAACACCCGGTACGAGATCATCCGTGAGTACCCGGGGCCGGACGCGGAGCGTCGCGAGGCGCCGCAGCCGATGCGCGTCTGACGTCCGGCACGTCCCTGCGCACCACTTCGTACGAAAGCCCCGGCCGCCGTTCCCGGCCGGGGCTTTCTCGCGTACCGGACGGTTCTTGAGCCACTCATTCGGTAATAGGTAACCTGCCCTTATGGCACTTACTTTCGAGCTCGACCCCAAGTTCGACGGCGCGCTGCGGGACGGCATCACCGCGCTCTGGGCCGATGTCTCCAACGCGGGCGGAGCCGTCGGCTTCATACCACCCGTCACCACCGAGGAGATCCGGCCCGAACTGGTCAAGCATCTCGTCTCGATGGCCGAGGGACACACCCGGCTGCTGGTCGGGTACGACGAGGAGGGCGCCGTCGCCGCCACCGCCTTCCTCACCCACAACACGCACCGGCTGATGACCCACTGGCTCTGGATCTACACGGTGATGGTCCACCCCCGGCACCAGGGCAAGGGCTACGGCCGGGGCCTGATGTCCGCCGTGGCGGAGGCGGCCCGCGGGTTCGAGGGCATCGAGGCGATCCGGCTGACCTGCCGGGGCGGCACCGGCGCCGACCGTTTCTACAGGTCGTGCGGTTACCAGGAGGTCGGGCGGGTGCCGGGCGGGATCCGGGTCGCCGACGGGGACGACCGCGACGACGTCATCATGCTGCTCCCGCTGGGCTGACCGCAGGGGTCATCGGGCTGAACCTGCCCGCCGAAGCGATCGATATCGGGGCATGCTTCACTGGTCGGGCAGGATTGCCGTACGTAGAGAGAAGGCCAGCCGTGTCCGCTGCCAAGCCGAGCGCAACGATCCGGTACACCCTGATGCGTCTCAGCATCTTCGTCGGCTGTCTCGCCGTCGTCGCCGTGGCTGTCACCTACGGTCTGCTGCCCTCCGGGCTCGGCGGATCCAACGTCATGTGGGTCATCCTGCTGGCCCTGGTTCTCTCCGCGCCCCTCAGCTACGTCCTGCTGCGCAAGCAGCGTGACGAGATGTCCGCGCAGATCGCTCCCAGGATCGACCGCGCCAAGGCGCGGCTGGCGGCGAACCAGGGCCAGGAGGACGACGCCGCATAGCGAGCGCGTGGAGCCCGCGAGGGCCGCGCGGGTGTCGGGTGTGGGGCACGTAAGGTTCCTCACAGCCGCAGAGATCTTCTTCTGGACCCCAGAACCGAGCTTCCCGCTCGTGTACTGGGGTTTCGTCATTTTCCGGGGCCGGGCAGGCCATGGTTTCCCAAAGAAGACCTTTGAGTCTCTCAAAGTTCAAGTGTTAACGTGTTCGGCATGAAGACAGCTGTGCGCCCCCGCCGTTCGGCGAGCATTCCGCTCGTGGCGCGCCTGCATGTCGATCTCTGCCGCTGTATGTCCGCGGTCTGTTAGCCGCAACGTCGAACCGGCACCATGCAGCGGCGCCGCCCCTGGCGCGGGCGCCGCACCCCCGTCCCCCGTCTCGTTCCCGTGCGCCCCGATGCGTCACATCAGGAGTGTGTCCGTGTCCGCGAATCCCGCGTCCGCCACCGCCGGCAAGCCGTCCGGCTCCGGCTTCCGTATACCCAAGGTCCCGTTCTGGGCCCAGATCGTCGCCGGTCTCGTCCTCGGCGTGCTGCTCGGGTGGCTCGCCCGCAGCCAGGACATCGGCTGGCTCTACACCACGCTCGACAAGGTCGGCCACATCTTCGTCCAGCTGCTGAAGCTGGCCGTCGCGCCTCTCGTCTTCTTCGCGATCCTGGTGTCGATCACCAACCTGCGCAAGGTCAACAACGCCGCCCGGCTGGCCACCCGCACGCTGCTCTGGTTCATGATCACCTCGCTGATCGCAGTCGCCATCGGCCTTGCGATCGGTCTGATCACCAACCCGGGTGCGGGCACCGGCCTGACCCCGAAGGACGGCAAGCTGCCGGAGGGCGCGGGCTCCTGGCTCGACTTCCTGACCGGCATCATCCCTACGAGCGTGATCACCCCGTTCACCGAGCTGAACGTCCTGCAGATCGTCTTCATGGCAGCCGTCGCCGGTATCGCCGCGCTCCAGCTCGGCGAGAAGGCCCAGCCGATCCTCGCCCTCAGCGAGTCGATCCTGGAGCTCCTCCAGAAGGCCCTGTGGTGGGTCATCCGGCTCGCCCCCATCGGCACCATCGGCCTCATCGGCTATGCGATCGCCGACTACGGCTGGGACCTGATCGGCAAGTACGCGACGTTCACCGCCGACATCTACATCGGCTGCGCCCTGGTGCTGTTCGGTGTGTACCCGCTGCTGCTCGCCACCGTCGCCAAGGTCAACCCGGTCCAGTTCTTCAAGGGCGCCTGGCCCGCGATCCAGCTGGCCTTCGTCTCCCGCTCCTCGGTCGGCACGATGCCGGTCACCCAGAAGGTCACCGAGCGTCTCGGCGTCCCGAAGGAGTACGCCAGCTTCAGCGTCCCGTTCGGGGCGACCACGAAGATGGACGGCTGCGCCGCGATCTACCCGGCGCTGGCGGCGATCTTCATCGCCCAGATCTTCGACGTGCAGCTGGGTGTCGGTGACTACATCCTGATCGCGTTCGTCTCGGTGATCGGCTCGGCGGCCACCGCCGGTCTCACCGGTGCGACGGTCATGCTGACCCTCACGCTGTCGACGCTGGGTCTGCCGCTGGAGGGTGTCGGTCTGCTGATGGCCATCGACCCGATCCTGGACATGATGCGTACGGCCACCAACGTGGCCGGCCAGGCACTGGTCCCGGTGATCGTCTCGGCCCGCGAGAAGATCCTCGACCTCGACGCGTACCACTCGGCCTCGTCCTCCCCGATCGACGACGTCGAGGTGCGCGACGCCGAGCAGCAGGTGAGCGTGCCGGTCGCCGCGTGACGAGCACGGCTTCCGCCGAGCGCCCCCGGTCCGTCAGCCGACGGACCGGGGGCGCTCGCCGTTGCGCGGGCGCGGGCCGGCCTCTCAGGGAGCGGTGCCCACGGCGACGAAGAGCGGGAGGGCGAGGAACAGCCGCCCGGTTCGGGCGCGTGCGCGCTGGTCCGCGGTCCAGGCCGAGGCCTCCCCGGCGGTGAGGGCGCCCGTGTCCCTGGCCGCCGCTGCCAGTCCGGTGAGCATCGGCAGCGCCGCGGCGTCGGTGAGGACTGCCGTGCGCACCTCCGCCACGACGTCATCGAAGCCTGCGTCCAGCAGCAGATTCCGGTGGCGGCGGGCGGCCCGGGGGCTCGGCACGGTACCGGCCCGCGCGTGCACGACGGTGCGGGTGAGTGCGGGGTCGTCGGAGTCGATGACGAAGGTGTCCCAGTCCTGTCCGATGAGGACGGCCCGCCCGCCGGGGATCAGTACGCGTCGCGCCTCGCGCAGTGCGGCGGCGGGGTCGGCGAGGGCGTGGAACACCTTGTCGGCGCGGTAGCCGTGCAGGCTGTGGTCGGGGAAGGGGAGGGCATACGCGTCCGCCCTCCGGATGTCCGCGCCGGGGAGCCGCTCCCGGGCGACGGCGACCATCCGCGCGTCGAGGTCCGCGCCGACGACCCGGGCACCGCGCGCGGACAGCTCGGCGACCGCGGTTCCGGTCCCGCAGCCGATGTCGACGACGGTGGTGTCCGCTCCTGCCCGGAGCAGTTCGTAGCTGTGGCGCCGGAGCGCGGCGGCGCCCGGGATCCGCTCGGCCGCATCGAGGAGCGCGGCGAGAGCCGTGGTGGATGAGGTGGTGGAAGGCGTGGCCGGGGATGCCGGCACGGGCGCGGTCGGGGGTGTGGTCCGGGACTTGTCCATGGCCGCCAGGCTGCGACTTAATGTCGGCATGAAGTCAAGCGAGGCGGGGACTCTGCTGAGCATCGGGGACGCGGCGGCACGCTTCGGGCTGCCCGCGCACGTGCTGCGGCACTGGGAAGCGGTGGGGCTCGTGACGCCCGCCCGGGACGGTGCGGGAAGACGGCGTTACGGCACGGACGACCTCACCCGGGTCGCGGTCGTCGTCCGTGCCAAGCGGGCGGGTCTCGGCCTGGATGCGATCCGGGTTCTGGTCTCCGCCGCGGACCCCGCCGAGCGTCGGGCGGTGCTCGTCGGTGAGGCGGCGCGGCTGCGCACCCGTATCGCTGACGTGCAGGCCTCGCTGGACCTGGTCGAGTGCGCGCTGGACTGCGAGCACGACGACTTCACCCGGTGCCCCCACTACCGCACGCACGTGGCACTCGGGCTCTGAGCGGCACATGCGTCTGCGACGCGACGGGAAGACGCTGCGGATCCGGCCGTGCGGGAGCATCACGCGCACGGGGAACCGCTGTCCGGCCGTAGGTGGTTCCCTGCTCCGGAAGACCCGAATTTCGTCGGGGCCATAACCGGCCACTCGGCGGCCGCGGAAATCCTCTCCGTACGACGGGCCAGGGGCCCGCGCCGTACTCTTACCGAGAAGTAGGACGGTGGGGGCGGGAGGAAGCCGGACGTGGATGCTGTGAAGGGCAAGCGGATGCCGCGTGCCGTGCGCGAGCAGCAGATGATGGACGCCGCGGTACAGACGTTCGGGCGGTGCGGATACCGGGCCGCTTCGATGGACGAGATCGCGGAGCTGGCCGGGGTGTCCAAGCCGCTGGTCTATCTGTATCTGAATTCCAAGGAGGAGCTCTTCACCGCCTGTATCCAGCGCGAGGCGAAAGCATTGGTCGCAGCGGTGCGGTCAGGGGTGGAGCCGGGGCTTCCGGCGGATCGGCAACTGTGGGCCGGGCTGCGGGCGTTCTTCACGCACACCGCGGAGAACCCGGACGGCTGGGCGGTGCTGCACCGGCAGCCGCGTGCGCACGGGGAACCGTTCGCCACCGAGGTGATGGTGATGCGCGACGAGATCGTCGCGTTCGTGACGGGTCTGATCGGTGCCGCGGCCCGTGAGGCCCACCATGACCCGGCACTCCCGGACCGCGACGTGGCGGGTCTGGCGCAGGCCCTCGTGGGTGCCGCCGAGTCGCTCGCCGGCTGGGCGAACGACACCCCGGGGGTCTCGGCGAAGGAGGCCGCGGCCACGCTGATGAACTTTGCCTGGGCGGGGCTGGAGAACCTCATGCACGGCCGCCCGTGGCTGCCGCCGGACAAGTCCGCCGGTCAGAGGCAGCGGCGGACGGTCACGAATCCGGTCCCCGGCTGTCCCGCGTCGTCGACTCCCTGAGGTGGACCCGGCTGCCGCTGCGGAGCCGGAAGGCGGTGCCTGAGCCCTGCGCCGCGTACGTCACCGTCGCCGGGAGCAGGACCGGTGCCTTGAAGCCGGCGCGTACGGAAAGGATCCGGCCCGGATCGCCGGCTTCGGCCAGGCAGCAGGCGGCCGTCCGCCTGCCGTGCGCGACGGCCCTCGGGAAGCCCAACAGCCGGGCGGTCAGCGGGTACGGATGGACGGGGCTCCGGTCACCGGACGCCGCCCCGTAGGGCGTGTTCCGAAAGTCCCGTCTGCCGGGGGCCCGGTGGGTCTATGGGGACGGCTGAAACTCCGGCACTCTTGAGCCCGTTCGACCCGGATTGATGCTCCGCACCGCACTCCACGCCCGGATTTCGACTCGGAGGACGTATGCGATCCCTACGTATCGCCCTGCTGGCCCTTGTGGCTCTGCTCGCAGGACTGCTCACCGCAACTCCCGCCGCAGCGGCGCCGAACTTCAAGGCACCGTTCCCCTGCGGGCAGACCTGGACCTACAGCCACCATTCGGCGGAGGTCAGATCGGCACTCGACTTCGTGCGCACGGACGGCGGGGCCACCGCCGGGACCCCGGTCCTCGCCTCTTCTGGCGGGACCGCACACCGCTACTCCCAGCCCAGCGGCGCGGGCAACTACATCGTGATCGACCACGGCGGCGGCTGGCAGACCTACTACTTCCACCTCGCCTCCTACTCCGTCGCCGACGGCGCCTCGGTCAACCAGGGCCAGCAGATAGGCGTGACGGGCACGACCGGCAACAGCTCCGGCGCCCACATCCACTACGAGCAGCTGTACAACGGTGTCGGCCAGACCATCGCGATCAACGGCCGGTCGCTGGCCCCGTACCCCGGCTCGTACAACAGCAAGTACCTGACCAGCGACAACGGTTGTGGTGGCGGGAAATACTGGGTGGACACGTTCGCCAATGCGACGGGTTACGCCGCAGCCGACACCGCTGACGCACAGGGCGTACTGAACGCGGGCACGAACTACGTCTACTGCAAGGTGTGGGGCGCCCAGGTCGGCTCGGGCAGCGCCTACAACCACTGGTGGCTGAAGACCGACCTGGACACGGTCTACGCGGGCAAGAACGGTCGCGGCGCGTACGTCTCCGCGTACTACCTCTCGCGCTGGGGCAACGACGAGGCGCGCGACAACAACGGCACGGTCATTCCGAACTGCTGACGGCCCGATGGATGGTCACGTCCGTCCCCGGGAGGGGGCGGGCGGGACCATCCCGGCGAGCGTGTGCGCGGATCGGGTCAGCGCGCGGAGTCCGGTGGATCACACACGGAGTGACGGAGCCGGAGTCAGAGCACGCAGAACTCGTTGCCTTCCGGGTCGGCCATCTCCACGTGATCGGGCCTGCCGTCCATGTCGTGCTCACGCACCACCGTCGCACCCGCTGAGGTAAGGCGCTCGACCGCCTCGACGACGCGCGGCCACCGCTCCTCCCACGGCGTGTCCCTGCCGCCGCCGGCCTGTACGTCCAGATGAACCCGGTTCTTCGCCACCTTCCGCTCCGGCACCTTGAGGAAGGACAGCGTCGGCCCCACGCCGTCCGGGTCGCAGAGGTACGCGCCGTCGTCCCACTCCTCCTCCGGGACGCCGTGGTGGGCGAACCACTCCTCCCAGCTGCCGAAACCGGCGGGCGGAGGTGTCGGCACGTAGCCGAGGGCGAGCGCCCAGAACTCCGCGAGCCGGCTCGGCTGCGCGCAGTCGAGCGTCACGGTCCACCTGGTCGACATGGCTCCTCCTCGGTCCGGGGCGAGTGGTGGGAACCGTACCGCGCACCTCTGACACTCACGGACCGCCGGCCTCAGCCGAGGTCCTTGAGGATGGAGGTCAGTCCCGGGTTCAACCGTGCTCCACGGCGGTCCGGCGGCCGGTCGGGGTGACGGATCCGCCGTTCTTCTCCCCCTCTCTTGTCTGATGCATCGTCAGGTATGACGATGGCAGCCGCCTCGAAAATGACGAAGCGTCAGATCTGGATCCGGTCGGGGCGGAAGTGGAGGAAGGGAGGCGACCCGGTGCCGATACTGCCCACCGGGCGGCTGTCGTACGGGATGCAGCTCCCGGTCCAGTCGCAGAGCACCATCTACACGGAAGCATGGGAGGCCTCGGCCGGGCCCGGCGATCTCGCCGAGATCGCCCGCACCGCCGACCGCACCGGCTTCGCCTATCTGGCGAGCTGCGACCATGTCGCGATTCCGCGGCGGCTCGCCGATGTCATGGGCACCGTCTGGTACGACCCGGTGGCCACCCTGGGCTTTCTCGCCGGGATCACCGAGCACGTCCTGCTGATGAGTCATGTCGCCGTCGTCGGACTGCGTCATCCGCTCGCCACCGCCAAGCAGTACGCCACGCTCGACCATCTGTCCGGCGGCCGGCTGATCCTCGGGGTCGGGGCCGGGCATGTGCGGGAGGAGTTCGAGGCGCTCGGGGCGGACTTCGACGGGCGCGGCGCCGTGCTCGACGAGACCATCGACGCACTGAGGGCGGCGCTCGGGCCGGAGGAATACCCGGAGTTCGCCGGGGAACGGTTCTCGTTCACCGGACTCGGGCAGCGGCCGCGGCCCGCGCAGGAGCGGGTTCCGGTCTGGGTGGGCGGCTCCTCGCCCGCCGCGGTGCGCCGGGCCGCGCTGCGGGGCGACGGGTGGCTGCCGCAGGGGGATCCCAGGGACCGGCTGCCGCGGCAGATCGCCAGGGTGCGGGCGTTGCGGGAGGAGGCCCGCATCGAGGCACCACTGGTCGTCGGTGCCATCACCGAGCCGCTGTACGTGGGGGAGCCGGGCTGGGCCGTGGGGCGGCGCACGCTCAGCGGGAAGCCCGAGGCGCTCGCCGAGTCCCTGCGCGCGTACGGGGCGATGGGGGTGCACCAGATCCAGGTGCGGTTCCGCAGCCGGAGCCGCAGCGAACTGACCGATCAGATGGCGGCGTTCGCCGCCGATGTCGCTCCCTACCTCGACCAGCAGTGAGGAGTACGGACATGGGCAAGCTGGATGGGCGCGTCGTCCTCATCAGTGGCGCCGCGCGCGGGCAGGGCGAGCAGGAGGCGCGGCTCTTCGTCGCGGAGGGCGCCCGGGTGGTGATCGCCGATGTGCTCGACGACCTGGGGGAGGCGCTGGCGAAGGAGCTGGGGGAGGGGGCCGCCCGGTTCGTGCATCTCGATGTGAGCCGGGAGGAAGAGTGGCAGGGCGCGGTCGCCGCCGCCAAGGGCGCCTTCGGGAAGATCGACGGGCTGGTGAACAACGCGGGGATTCTCCGGTTCAACGAGCTGGTGACCACCCCTCTGGAGGAGTTCCAGCAGGTGGTGCAGGTCAATCAGGTGGGCGCCTTCCTGGGGATCAAGAACGTCGCGCCGGAGATCGAGGCCGCGGGCGGCGGGACGATCGTCAACACCGCCTCGTACACCGGGCTCACCGGCATGGCCTTCGTCGGCGCGTACGCCGCGACCAAGCATGCCGTGCTCGGGCTGACCAGGGTCGCGGCGGTGGAGCTCGCGGGCAAGGGGATACGGGTCAACGCGGTGTGCCCGGGGGCCGTGGACACGGCGATGACGAACCCGGCCGCGCTCGATCCGGCCGCGGACCCGGAGGGGTCCCGGGCGGCGGTGGCGGAGCTCTACCGGAAGCTCGTGCCGCTGGGGCGGATCGGACAGCCGGAGGAGGTTGCGGCCCTGGCGCTCTTCCTGACCTCGGAGGACTCCTCGTACATCACCGGGCAGCCGTTCGTCATCGACGGAGGCTGGCTGGCCGGGGTCAGTCTGTTCTGAGGGCACCATGGGCTGACGGTGCATCAGGTATTGACGGGCCGGGTGGCCGGTGGAACAGTCGGTCGCATCACGATCTGACGGTGTGTCAGAAATGATTGAGGACGGTGAACCCCCTTGGAATTCGGGCTGTTTGTACAGGGGTACGTGCCCGCCGCGCGCGCCGAGGTAGACCCCGAGGCGGAGCACAAGGCGCTGATCGAGGAGACCGAGTACGTCATCCAGGCGGACCGGTCCGGTTTCAAGTACGCCTGGGCCTCCGAGCACCACTTCCTGGAGGAGTACTCGCATCTCTCGGCCAACGACGTGTACCTGGGATACCTCGCGCACGCCACGGAACGGATCCACCTCGGATCCGGCATCTTCAACCCCCTCGCCCCCGTCAACCACCCCGTGAAGGTGGCTGAGAAGGTCGCCATGCTCGACCATCTGTCGGAAGGACGCTTCGAGTTCGGCTCGGGGCGCGGGGCCGGCAGCCACGAGATCCTCGGGTTCATGCCGGGCATCACCGACATGAACCACACCAAGGAACTCTGGGAAGAGACCATCGCCGAGTTTCCCAAGATGTGGCTCCAGGACGAGTACGTCGGCTTCCAGGGCAAGCACTGGTCGCTGCCGCCCCGCAAGATCCTGCCGAAGCCGTACGGGACGTCCCACCCGGCGATGTGGTACGCGGCGGGGTCGCCGTCCTCGTATGCCATGGCGGGCCGGAAGGGCCTCGGCGTGCTGGGCTTCAGCGTGCAGAAGGTCTCCGACATGGAGTGGGTCGTCGAGTCGTACAAGACGGCCGTCAAGGACGCGGAGCCGGTCGGCGGCTTCGTCAACGACAACGTCATGGTGACGTCCACGGCCATCTGTGCCGAGACGCACGCCAAGGCGGTCGAGATCGCGGTCGGCGGCGGGCTGAACTACCTTCAGTCGCTGCTGTTCCGCTACCACGACACGTTCCCGCGGCCCGAGGGCATTCCGGAGTGGCCGGAGCTGCTGCCCGAGTACAGCGAGGAGATCATCGAGCTGCTGATCGCCGAGGAGCTGATGATCTGCGGGGATCCGGACGAGGTGCTGCGACAGTGCAGGCGGTGGGAGCAGGCCGGGGCGGATCAGCTGAGCTTCGGGCTGCCGATCGGAATCAGTCCCGAGGACACGATGAACTCGATCCGGCTGAT
Organism: Streptomyces sp. NPDC056231; assembly: GCF_048270745.1. NCBI lineage: Bacteria > Bacillati > Actinomycetota > Actinomycetes > Kitasatosporales > Streptomycetaceae > Streptomyces > Streptomyces sp. NPDC056231. The sequence goes on from NZ_JBLVKW010000002.1 coordinate 84,253, forward strand.
CGGTGAGCACGTGATTCCGAAGATCGATACGGATCCCGTGCACCGCACGACGCGGTTCCGCGAGGCGGCCTAGGGCGTGTTTCGAAAGTCCCGCCCGGCACGCCCTACGGGCGGACGACACCACTGTCGAAACACGCCCTAGGCGGGGGCGCCCGGCGCGGGCCCGTTCGCCCACCCGGCCCTTGCCGGAGCCGGGCCTCCTCCCCGGCTGGCGGGTGGGGGCAGCCCCGCAGGATCACCCCCGCCCCCACACGAGCGGCGTCTTCCCGGACCGTCGCTCCGCGAGCCGGGGTGCGTACCGCGGTCGTACGCACCCCGGCTGCACACCCACCGCAGAAGGGAACCCGCCATGCTCGACCACCTCATCCGCGGAGCGACCGTCGTGGACGGCACCGGCGCTCCCCCGTACACCGCCGACCTCGGCATCCGCGACGGCCGCGTCGCCGTCATCGCCGAGCCCGGCACCCTCGCCGAGGAGGCCGTGACCTCGGAGGACGCCACCGGACTCGTGCTCGCCCCGGGCTTTGTCGATCCTCACACCCACTACGACGCCCAGCTCTTCTGGGACCCGTACGCCACCCCGTCCATGAACCACGGCGTCACCACCGTCGCCGGCGGCAACTGCGGCTTCACCCTCGCCCCGCTGCACCCCGACCGGCCCGAGGACGCCGACTACACGCGCCGCATGATGTCCAAGGTCGAGGGCATGGCCCTCAAGGCGCTGGAGGAAGGCGTCGACTGGTCCTGGTCCAGCTTCCGTGAGTACCTCGACGCCCTCGAAGGACGCATCGCGGTCAACGCCGGGTTCATGGTGGGTCACTGCGCCCTGCGACGGCACGTCATGGGCGCCGACGCGGTCGGCGGGCAGCCCACCCCCGCCCAGCTCGACGCGATGCTGCGCCTCTTCCACGACGCCATGGACGCCGGGGCGTGGGGGCTCTCCACCACCCAGTCCGCCACCCACTCCGACGGCGACGGCAGGCCCGTCGCCTCCCGGCACGCCCTCCCCGAGGAACTCCTCGCGCTCTCCCGTGCCGTCGGCCAACACGAGGGCACCCAGCTCGAAGCGATCGTCGCGGGCTGCCTCGACCAGTTCTCCGACGACGAGATCGACCTCCTCGTCGACATGACCGCGACCGCCGGACGCCCCCTGAACTGGAACGTCCTCACCATCGACGCGGCCGTCCCCGAACGGGTACCGCGCCAGCTCGTTCCCAGCGAACGGGCCCGCCGCGCGGGCGGCCGGATCGTCGCCCTCACCATGCCGATCCTCACCCCCATGAACATGTCACTCGGCACCTTCTGTGCCCTCAACCTCATCCCCGGCTGGGGCGAGATCCTCTCCCTCCCCGTCCCCGAACGGATCGAACGACTCCGCGACGCCGGCACCCGCGCCGAGATGCTCCGCCGCGCGGACAGCAAGGAGGCAGGAGTCTTCCGCCGTCTCGCTCACTTCGGCCGGTACGTCATCGGCGACACATACAGCGCGGCGAACGAGGGGCTCAGCGGGCGCGTCGTCCGCGACATCGCCGCCGAGCGCGGCCAGGACCCCTTCCACTGCCTCGTCGAGATCTGCGCCGCCGACGAACTCCGTACGGTGCTGTGGCCCATACCCACCGACAACGATCCGGACTCCTGGGCGCTGCGGCAGCGGACCTGGGAACACGAGGACGTCATGCTCGGAGGCTCCGACGCGGGCGCCCATCTGGACCGGATGTGCGGAGCCCCGTACACCACCCGTTTCCTCGGGGACTGCCTGCGCGGCCGGAAACTCGTTTCCCTGCCCGCCGCCGTCAAAATGCTCACCGACGACCCCGCCCGGCTCTTCGGGCTGCGCGACCGCGGCCGGATCCAGGAGGGTTTCCACGCCGACCTCGTCCTCTTCGATCCCGAGCGCATCGACGCCGGGCCCGCCACCCTCGTGCACGATCTGCCCGGCGACAGCCCGCGCCTCGACTCCAAGGCCATCGGCATCGTGTCGGTCCGCGTCAACGGCGTGGAGACGCTGCGCGACGACAAGGTGACCGGCGCGGTCCCCGGCACGGTGCTCCGCTCCGGCCGCGACACCCGGACGGTGAGCACCCGGTGACCACACCCCAGCGCCTCTTCATCGGCGGCGAGTGGACCGAACCCGACGACGGTCACTACGAGGTGATCAACCCGGCCACGGAGGACGTCGTCGGTCTCGCGCCCGAGGCGAGCCGCGCACAGGTGTACGCGGCGGCCGCCGCGGCCCGCGAAGCCTTCCCCGCCTGGTCCCGCACCCGCCCCGAGGAGCGCGCGGCGATCCTCGACCGCGCCGCCGATCTGATCCAGCGCGACTTCGCCGCCCACACCGCACTCGCCCGGGCGGAGAGCGGCGCGACGACGGGAACGGCCCGGTCCATGCAGGTCGCGGTCGGCGCAGCCCGCTTCCGGCGGTACGCGAGGGGCGCCCTGGAGCCGGTCGAGGAGGCGGTCCCCCCGCAGATCAACGAGGCCGGACCGATGGGCAGGGCAGGTGTCTTCGGCGCACTCGCCGTACGCCAGCCGGTCGGCGTCGTCACCTGCATCACCTCGTACAACAACCCGTGGGCCAACCCGGCCGGCAAAGTCGCCCCCGCGCTCGCCATGGGCAACACGGTCGTTGTGAAGCCCGCACCGCAGGACCCGCTCTCCGTCTACCGGATGGCCGAGGCGCTCGCGGAGGCGGGCGTACCGGCGGGCGTCGTCAACGTCGTCACCGGTTCGGGCCCCGCGGCGGGCGAGGCGGCCGTCGACTCCCCGGACGTCGACATGGTCAGCTTCACCGGCTCCACGGCCGTCGGGCAGCGCATCGCCGAGGTGTGCGGGCGCGGGATGAAGCGGCAGTTGATGGAGCTGGGCGGCAAGGGCGCCGCGGTGGTCCTCGACGACGCCGACCTGGACGCGGCGGTGGCGGGCATCGGTACGACGTTCTCCTTCTACAGCGGCCAGATCTGCACGGCTCCGACGCGGGTCCTCGTCCAGCGGGGCGTCCACGACGCGCTGATCGGGAGGCTCACCGCGTACGCGGGCCGTCTTCCGGTCGGCGACCCGGCGGCGAAGGGGACGGTCGTCGGACCGGTCATCTCCGCGGCCCACCGCGACCGCATCGAGTCGTACGTCGAACTGGGCCGGAAGGAGGGCGCCCGGGTCGTCACGGGCGGCGAGCGGCCGGCAGGACGCGACCGCGGCTTCTATGTCGCACCGACGCTGCTCGCCGACTGCACCAACGACATGCGGGTCGTCCGGGAGGAGATCTTCGGCCCGGTCGTCGTGGTCGTCCCCTTCGACGACGAGGAGGAAGGCATCGCACTCGCCAACGACAGCGACTACGGACTGATCGACTACGTCTGGTCCGGGGACGTGGCGCGGGCCTTCCGGGTGGCGCGCCGGCTGCGTGCGGGCGGGGTCGGGGTGAACACGATCGGCCGGAACATGGAGGCCCCGTTCGGCGGGTTCAAGAGGAGCGGGGTGGGGCGTGACGTGGGTTCGTACGCGCTGCATGCGTACAGCGAACTTCAGGCGATCGTCTGGCCGGGCTGAGCATCAGGACGGGGCGGCCGTTCGGATATCGGACAATCGCGGGAAAATTTCGAATCACCATAAATCGGACGGTGCTGCGGTTCTCGTACAGCGATCCAATCGAGCAGGGCCATCAATTGAGTGGCGATCTGGGAAGTTCACATTCAATTCATCTCCGTTTGGCGATGATTGACCAGTCAATCGAAGGATGAGGCACCGGAGTCTCACACTCCGGATGTGGATATCGCAGCGCATACCGTCCTCTTTATGACTCAGTTGGACGTGCGGCCGCAGGCCGGAGACACGGGCCGGGGAGCCTCCTCGGCCGACGGTGGTGTTCGCAGCAAGGGCCTGGGCGGCAACTCCGTCGGTCTGATGGGCAGTGCGGTCATCGGCATCTCGACCGTCGCCCCGGTCTACTGCCTCACGTCCACCCTCGGCTCCACCGCGGGCGAGGTCGGCGTCCAGATGCCCGCGGTCTTCCTGGCCGGCTTCCTGCCGATGCTGCTGGTCGCCTTCGCCTACCGCGAACTCAACAAGGTCATGCCGGACTGCGGCACCTCCTTCACCTGGACGGTGAAGGCATTCGGCCCGCGCGTCGGCTGGATGTGCGGCTGGGGCCTGGTCATCGCCACGATCATCGTGCTGTCGAACCTGGCAGGCGTGGCGACCTCGTACTTCTGGCTGCTCGCGGGCGAGATCACCGGCAGCGACTCGATCGCCGCCCTGGACGACAACAAGGCCGTCCACATCCTCACCTGCCTCATCCTGATCGCGGTCGCCACAGCGATCAGCTACCGGGGGATGACCGCCACGAAGGGCATCCAGTACGCACTGGTGGGGCTCCAACTCGTGGTCCTCGCCCTGTTCGTGACGATGGCGGTGCAGAAGGGGGCGAGCGGTGACTTCGCGTCGTCGGTCCACTTCTCGTGGTCGTGGCTGAACCCGTTCGCGGTGCAGTCCTTCGCCGCATTCACCGCCGGCCTGTCGCTGTCGATCTTCATGTTCTGGGGCTGGGACACCTGCCTGACCGCCAACGAGGAGACGACCGGCAGCGAGAAGACCCCCGGCCGCGCCGCACTCATCGCGATGGTCGTCCTGGTCGGCTCCTACCTGGCGACCGGCGTCGCCGCCCAGATGGCCGTCGGCTCCGGCACCACGGGTCTCGGCCTGGCCAACCCGGACACCTCCGACAACGTCTTCGCCGCACTGGCCGGCCCGATCATGGGTCCTGGCCTCGGCGTCCTGCTGTTCGTCGCCGTCCTCGCCTCGGCCGCGGCGAGTCTCCAGACCACGTTCATCCCCGTGGCACGCACGGTGCTGGCCATGTCCACGTACGAGGCCCTGCCCGCCTCGTACGCCCGGGTTCACCCGCGCTTCAAGACGCCCGGGAAGGCAACCGTCACGGCGGGCGTCGCGACCGGTGTCTTCTACACGGTCATGACCCTGGTCAGCGAGCACGTTCTGGTCGACACGATCTACGCGCTCGGCCTCATGATCTGCTTCTACTACGCGCTGACGGCGTTCGCCTGCGCCTGGTACTTCCGCGCCGAACTCACCCGCTCCGCCCGCGACCTGGTCTTCAAGGGCCTCTTCCCGGTCCTCGGCGGCATCCTGCTCACCGCCGTCTTCGGCAAGACCCTCTACGACATGTGGAACCCGGCGTACGGCTCCGGCTCGTCGGTCTTCGGGGTCGGTTCGGTGTTCGTGATCGGTGTGGGGTTGCTGCTGCTCGGCGTGGTGCTGATGGTGGCGATGCAGCGCAGGAGCCCCTCGTTCTTCCGTGGCGAGGTGCTGACGAGGGAGACCCCGTCGCTCGTCGTCGAGGACTGAGCGGTCACCCCACCACCCGCTCCTCCAGCCGTCCCAGCACCCGACGCCCCACACGCCCCACGGCCACGGGCAGCAGAGCGGCGCGGCCCGGGACGCGTACGCCGCCGGTGAACGCCACCAGGGTGTGATCCGGAGCGGTGGCGGACGGAGCGGCCGCCATGCCGATCAGGAGGAAGCGGCTCTGCAGCCATACCCAGCCGGGGCGGCGGATGCCGTCGAAGCGGGCCCGCAGGCCGAGGCGGCCCACGGCCACGGCCTCGATGTGGTCGCCGTCCGCACGGGTCAGGCGCAGGCCGCGCATGTCCGGGACCAGGCGGGCCAGTTCGCCGTCCAGGTCCGCGAGGAGCGGGGCGATCGTGTCGTACGGGGCGGCGATCTCGCGGGTGGTGACGCGGGCACCGCGGACGCCCGCCGCGAGGGCGTGCAGCCGGCGGACCGGGTCGAGGGCGGTTGCGGTGGGCCAGGGGACGGGGCCCGGGGCGGGGTGGTTGTCGGTCATGACGACCATGCCTTCCTGAAGGAGTCCCGGGCCCGGTGCAGCCGTGACTTCACGGTGCCCACGCGCAGACCGAGCAGTGCGGCGGCGGACTGTTCGTCGAAGCCCTCGATGTCGCGCAGGACGAGGACCGCGCGGTGTTCGGGGGAGAGCCGGGCGAGGGTGTCGTCGATGTCGGCGGCCAGCTGCGGGTCGCCGCGGCCGGGCAGCGAGGTGAGGTCGGCGGGGACGGCGCGGGCGGTGCGGCGGGCGACACGGACCGCTTCGCGGCAGGCGATCGCGCGTACCCAGCCGTACAGCGCGGCCGGTTCCTTCAGCGTCCGCAGACCGCGGAAGACGGCGACCAGGGTCTCCTGCACGGCGTCCGGTCCGTCGGCGAGCGCGATGGGCGTGCAGATGCGGCCCGCGTACGGGCTGAGGAGGTCGAGGAGTTCGTTCATGGCGATCGTGTCGCCGCGCTGGGCGGCGCGCACCAGCAGCACCGCGCGGTCGTGGTCATCGGACACGGGCGGGGGCTTCCTCCGTCGCGGTCTCGTTCTCCGTGGGGTCATTCGTCGCCGCCAGGCGGAACGCGGCCATGGACATGGCCAGGCACAGGGGTGTGTACAGCGCCGCGTTGAGCCAGTAGAACGTGTCTCCCGCCCCGTCGTCGAGACCCGCCCGTACGCCGAACGCCCAGGCGACGCACGCCAGTCCGCGGACCGCCGTACCGCAGCCGACGGCCAGTGTCGCCGCCTGCAGAAGTCGGCCGAGGCGGTGGTGGCGGCCGAGCCGGGCGCGGGCCACGACCAGTGCGGATCCGGTCAGCAGCATGGTGGCCAGGGGAAGCAGGACCGGCGGGGTGAACGGCACGTCGGCGCCGAGTACCGCGTACGAGAGCGTCGTGACGTCCTGCGCGGGCCAGGTGGAGCCGGTGGACCAGAAGAGGTGCAGCAGGGCGTCCGTGGTCAGGACCGTGGCGATGGCGGCGGCGAGCGCGGTGGGGCGGGGCGGGCGCATGACGGCTCCTCTGCGAAGGACGGGTGACGGGATGCGTCACCCCACAGAGGAGCCGGGCCGGGGATTCGTTCCCCGGTCAGTGCGATGCGTGGCGATTCATGGCGTGGAGGTCGGTGACAGCGGCACCCGGCCGTTGAACCACAGCTTGTGGACGGCCACTTCGAGCACCGCCTCGGTGTCCAGCACCCCTTCCAATGGGCGCACCTGGTTCTGCAGGAACCTCCACAGCTCGTTGTCGTCCTGGACGAGAACCTGGGCGAAGACGTCGGCTCTGCCCAGCATCGTGGAGACGTAGCTGATCTCCGGGTGACGGCAGAGTGCCGCCACCACCGCGTCGTGGTGGGCGGGGGCGACCCGGAGGAAGAGCAGCGCCAGTCGGCCGGTGCGCAGGTGGCCCGGGTCGGCGAAGGCGGCGATCTTGAGTACGCCGGTCTCCTCCAGCCGCCGGTAGCGGGCCCGCACGGTCCCCTCGGAGACATTGAGCGAGCGGGCGATTTCGCGGAAGGCGCGGCGGCCGTCCTCTTCCAGGGCCGCGATGATCGCGTGATCGAGGTCGTCCAGGTCGGTCATGGTGTCGATCCTAGGCATTCCGGCGGCGACGGTCTGCCGCGCATTGCGCAGCTGTGGGTCGACCAGCGGCAGGCAATGCGTAGAAACGGCCGATTCTCCTCTGGATTACGTGGCGCTCATCCTCTTGTGAGGGGTGGATTGCGCATCGTACGCTGACTCGCACGTGGCAACGCGTAGCTATTCCATTGAAGTGCTGCGCAATGCGTAGTTGCCCGTCGTTGTCCGTGGTGGTTGCGCAGTACGGAAGAGAGTCGTGACGATGCATCTGGCAGAGCCGGTCAAAGAGCTCTCCGAACCCGTTGATTTCGCCTGGCCCGGTGGTGCCGACGCGGCGGTGTCCCTCACCTTCGACGTCGATGCCGAGGCCGGCTGGCTCGGCGAGGGCCCCTCGTACGCCCGCCGGCTGACCACCCTCTCGGAGGGGCGGTACGGGGTGGTCAGAGGGGTGCCCAGAATTCTGCGGCTGCTCGCCGCCCACTCCGTCCGGGCCACGTTCTTCGTGCCCGGGCACACCGCCGAACTCCACCCCGACACCGTCCGCGCCATCCTCGACGGCGGGCACGAGGTCGCCCACCACGGGCATCTGCACCTGCGCAGCGACAAGGCGGGCGCGAAGGAGCAGCGCGAGGAGATCGAGCGCGGGCTCGAAGCGCTCGACCGGGTGGGAGCCCCGGTCCCGGCCGGGTACCGCTCGACCTCCTGGGAGCTGACCCCGGAAACGTTCGATCTGCTGGTGGAGCACGGGTTCGCGTACGACTCCTCCTGCATGGGCGACGACCGCCCGTACTGGGAGACCTGGCAGGGGCGTTCGCTGCTGGAGCTGCCGGTGCACTGGTCCCTGGACGACTGGCCCCGCTACGGCTGGAACATCGACACCGGCGGAAACACCGCGGCCCCCGGCGAGTTGTACAGCTCCTGGCTGACGGAGTTCGCGTCGGCGCACGCAGAGCGGCGGCACGTCACGTACACCATGCATCCGGAGGTCATCGGCCGCCCGCAGCGGTTCGCCGAACTGGAGCGGCTGGTCGAGGAGATGGGGCGTCGTGGCGGAACCTGGCAGGCGCCGCTCGCAGAGGTCGCCGCCCATGTGCGGCCGCTGCTGGAGGCGTCATGACGGGCGTCGGCGCCGGGCCGCACGGACACCACCGGTTCACCTCGACGGTCCTCGGACCGCACGCGCGGGGACGGGAGTTCGGCGCGCACTGGCGGGACCGGGTGCGGGCGACGGCCGACGCGTATCTGGCGCTCTTCGCACGCGCCGGAGTCGCGGATCCGGACGTCGCCGGTGCGCGGGCCCTGACCCGCATCCACGCCTGGGCACCCGAGCTGGCGCAGGAGATCCGGGGCATCGCCGAGGGCGCCGGACTGCCGGTGGACCGTGTGGCCGCACTCAACGCCCGCACGGAGATACTGGCGTCGGGGCGGCGCGGGCCCGGACGGGGCGAGTGCACGACCGTGGTGGCGCTGGGCGGACCCGGTCAGGAACCGGTCGCCGGGCAGAACTGGGACTGGTACGAGTCCCTCGCGGACAGCTGGGTCGAGTGGGAGATCCCGCACCCGGACGGCCGCCGCACCCGCACCCTCACCGAGTTCGGCGTGGTCGGCAAGATCGGCATCAACGACCGGGGCGTGGGCTGCCTGTTCAACATCCTGCACCACGGCAATGACGGCGCAGGGATGGGTGTTCCCGTCCATGTCGTGGCGCGGCGGCTGCTCGACGAGTCGGACACCGTCACCGACGCTCTGCGGATCGCCGGGAGCGCGGCGACCGCCGGCGCCACCGGATCCACCACCCTCACCGTGGTCGGCGGGCAAGCAGCCGGAAAGACAGCGATCTCGGCGGAGCTGCGACCCGGCGGCATCGGGCATGCACTGCCCGACCCGGACGGGCTGCTGATCCACACCAACCACTTCCTGACCCGGCCGGGCGCGGACGGCGACACCGAACCCGTCACCGACCCGGACACGCTCGTCCGGTACGAGGTGCTGCGCCGTCGGCTCCACGGCAGGGGCGCCGACCTCACCGCGGACGAGGCACTGGCCGCACTCCGTGACCACACCGGCGGGGTGTGCGTCCATCCCGCGGCGCCCGGCCCACACGAGTTCCGGACCCTGGCGACCGTCTTCCTCGACACGGGAGCCCGCGCCCTGCGGGTGCTCCCCGGGCCCCCGTGCACCCATCACGCAACGAACGACAAGGAGTGATCAGCGTGTTGCAGCTCAAGCGCATCGACAACATGGACATCCTCAGCCACGACGTGCCGCGGCTGGCGGACTTCTACCACGGGGTCCTCGGGCTTCCGTTCCACCTGCCGTACGAGCCGGAGGAGGGCTGGGCCGCCATCGACCTGGGCAACGTCACCCTCTACCTCTTCACGTCCGAGACCGGCGAGCACGCCCCCCGCCGCACCGAGGTCAACGCCGAGAACGCGCCCGGCCTCGACTCCTTCGCCTTCGAGGTCGACGACCTCGACGCGGCCGTCGCCGAACTGGACGGCAAGGTCGAGTGGGTCACCGACCAGCAGATCGTCTGGAAGCACCCGAGCGGCGTCTGGTACCGCTACCGGCCGTTCTACGACCCCGACGGCAACATGCTGTACGTCACCGAGCCGCACCCCGAGGCCGCCGCATGAGCGCCGCCGTGCACGGGGAGGTCCGCGCCCCCGGCTCCGTACACGATCTGACCGGGCGGACCGCACTGATCACCGGTGCGGCACGGGGCATGGGCCGCGCGCACGCGCTGACCCTCGCCGGCCGCGGGGCCACGGTCGCGCTCGCCGACCTGGACGCGGCGGAGCTGGCGGGGACCGCCGCCGCCGTCGAGCAGGCGGGCGGCCGGGCCTGCACCTTCACCACCGACATCACCTCCCGCGAAGGCGCCGACGCCCTGATCGAGTCCGCTGCCGCGGCGCTCGGGGGGCTGGACATCCTGGTCCACAACGCCGGCCTGATGTTCTCGATGACCGGGCTCGCCGACACCGACGACGCCGACTTCGACCGGCTCCTCGCCGTCAACATCCGCGCCCCGCTGTACCTGACCCGGGCCGCCCTGCCGTATCTGCGCCGCAGCGCCGCCGCCCGCGTCGTGTTCGTCTCCTCCCAATGGGGCCAGGTCCCCGACGGGCATTCCTACGGCTACATGGTCTCCAAGGCCGGGCAGTTGGGCCTGATGAAGACCCTCGCCAAGGAGTTCGCGGCCGAGCGGATCACCGTCAACGCGGTCACCCCGGGCGCGGTCGCCACCCGGATGGTGCCGCCGGAGAACTACGCGGACGAGGTCGCCGCCGTCCCCGTCGGCCGACTCGCCCAGCCCTACGAGATCGCCGAGACGGTCGCCTTCCTGGCCGCCGACACCGGTGCGTTCGTCACCGGCCAGACCATCCCCGTCAACGGCGGCGCCCTCCTCGTCGGCATCTGAGCCGCCCCAACCCCCATCTGCCCGGGCCGTAGTTCGTGCGGCTCCCTCGCGAATCAGGACGATCCCTCATGTCCACTCCCCTCACCACCGCTCCGCTGACCAAACGGGAGCAGGCCGAGCGCGCCATGCGCCACTCCTGGTTCCCGGTGGCCCGCTCCGTCGACCTGGCCACCCCGGAACCCGCCGTGCTGCTCGGCGAGCAGCTCGTGGTCTTCCGTGACGCCGACGGGACCGCCCGGGTCACCGCCCGCCGATGTCCGCACCGGGGCGCCGATCTGTCGCTCGGCAAGGTCACCGGCGGGTCGATCGGCTGCCCGTACCACGGATGGCGGTTCGACGGCGCCGACGGCGGCTGCACGTATGTGCCCTCGCTGCCCGACCAGTCGAAGATCCCGCCGAAGGCGGCGATCCGCAGCTACCCGGCCGTGGAGCGGTTCGGGCATGTGTGGACGGTGCTGGAGGAGCCGGTCGTCGAGCTGTACGACCCCGAGGAGTGGCACGGCCACGACCTGGTCTGGCTGGCCGCCGACCCGCTGAACTCGCCGACCGGTGTCGCGGCCGCGATCGAGAACTTCCGCGACGTCGCCCACTTTCCGTTCGTCCACCAGGTGTCGATGGGACCGACCCCGGAGGTCGTCGAACCGCTCCAGGTGCGGCGCGACGGTGTCGACGTCCACATGGAGCGCCCGCTGGACGCCGGTGACGGCGACTGGGCGAACCAGGGCGACTGCATGATGGCGTACCACTGCACGGCCCCCGGATTCGCCAGTATCAGCTACCACTACGAGCAGGCCGGGCTCCGGGTCGTCGCCGGCTTCCCGTCCCCGGTGTCGTACGAGCAGGTCAAGATCTTCTGGGCAGTCGCCAACGACCGCGACTTCAAGGGCGACTCCCTGGAGGAGTGCCTGCGGGTCGAGGAAATGGTCTACCTGGAGGACATGCCCGTCGTCGAGAACCTCTCGCCGCGCGAGGTGCCCTGGGACGCGGAGGTGCCGGAGTTCTCCGTCCCCGCCGATCTGTTCACCCTCAACTACCGTCGCGCGTTCAACGAGTTGATGAACCGCACGGCGCGGCACGTCGAGGCGGCGGGCGGCGTGGCCCCATGAGCCGCGTGTGTGACGTGGCGGCCCCGGCCGGTACCCGGCTGCTGGAGGTACGGGAGGCGGTGGCCGCCGCAGACGGGGTGTTGTCCCTGACGCTCGCCGACCCCTCCGGTGCCCCGCTTCCGTCCTGGACACCCGGCGCTCATGTGGATCTCCATGTGGAGCCGGGGACCGTCCGGCAGTACTCGCTCTGCTCGGACCCGGATGACACCGGCCACTACCGGATCGCCGTGCTGCGCGTGCCGGACGGGCGCGGGGGTTCGGCGGCGGTGCACGAGAGGATCCGGGCCGGGGCCATGGTCGCGGTCTCGGAGCCCCGCAACCACTTCGAACTGGTCGACGCCCCCGACTACCTTCTGGTGGCAGGCGGCATCGGGATCACCCCGCTGCTGGCCATGGCCCGCCGCCTCACCGCACTCGGCAAGCCCTGGCGGATGCTGTACGGCGGCCGGTCCCGCGCCACGATGGCGTTCCTGGACGAGCTCCCGCCGGACCGGGTCACCGTCGTCCCGCAGGACGAGGCGGGCCGGCCTGACCTGGCCGGATACCTGGCCACGGCGCCGGACGCGACGGTGTACGCGTGCGGCCCCGGTGGCCTGCTCGACGCCGTGCGCGCACTGCACACGGGCCCGGTCCACACCGAACGCTTCACCGCCCCGGAACCGGCCGGATCTCCGGACGGCGACCATGCCTTCGAGGTGCGGCTGGCCCGCACGGGTCTGGATCTGCACGTGCCCGCAGGCACCAGCGTCCTGGACGCGATCCGGGCCGCGGGCGGCGAGGTGCCGTCCTCCTGCGAGGCGGGCATCTGCGGCACGTGCGAGACCGCGGTGATCGACGGGGTCCCCGACCACCGCGACGCACTGCTCACGCCGGAGGAACAGGAAGCCGGCACCACGATGCTGATCTGCGTATCCCGCTGCCGCGGGGCACGGCTCGTCCTCGACCTCTGAGACGGACGGACACGCCTCCTCGCACCCTGCCGACGGTTCCGGTGTTTCACCGGAACCGTCGGCCCCCTTTCCCCTCCCCGCACTCCGTGCGCTCTCCCAAGGGGTCACCCATGTCCCACCTCGCCACAACGTCCGAGGACACCGCAGGCACCGGGCAGAAGCAGCCCGCCCTCGCCAAACGCATGCGCTGGTACGACGGTTTCGCCATGTCGCTGACGATGCCCGCCGCCCTTGTCGCCTCGCTCGGCGCGTCGATAGGCGGTCTCGGCGCCTGGGGCGCCATCGCCCTGTGGGCGGTCTCCATGGTGCTGGCCACGGCCACCAACTGGATCTACACCGAGCTCGCCGCGATGTTCCCCGAATCGTCCGGAGGCATCGCCCATTACGCCACCGAGGGCTGGAAGTCCCGTGCCCCGGTCGTCGGTCCGCTGGCCAGCGTCGGCTACTGGTTCCCGTGGACGACGTCGCTCGCCATCTACGCGGGCATCATCGGCTCGTTCGTCCAGGCCCAGTGGTTCCCCGGCCAGACCTGGACTGTTGAATTCGGGCCCGCACAGCTCAGCTTCCCCATCGTCGTCGGCCTGGCCGTCATCGTGCTGCTGTTCTGCGCCGCCATGATCGGGCTGCATGTCGCGATGTGGGTGATCTACCTGACCGGCGGCATGCTGATGGTGCCGCTCATGGTCTTCCTGGTGGTGCCGTTCTTCAGCGGCGAATGGTCCACGGCCGGACTCCACTGGGGCCTGCACGGGCTGAGCGGTGTCCGGGAGGCGCTCGTCTGGCTGTACGTCATGGCATGGACCTCGTTCGGCGTGGAGGTCTGCGCGACCTTCGCCCCCGAGTACAAGGACACCGTCCGCGACACCTCCCGGGCCCTGCGCGCCGGAGTGCTGTTCTCCCTCGGCGTGTTCATCCTGCTGCCGCTCGCACTCTCCGGATACCTGGGGGAGCAGAAGATCGGTGAGGAGCCGACGACGTTCTACGTCGGTGCATTCCGTCAACTCGTCGGCGGGGCGGGCGGTCTGATGACCGTCTTCCTCATCGCCTCACTGCTGCTCATCATGATCACCGGGCTGGCCGACGGCTCACGGGTGCTGTTCAACATGGGCAAGGAAGGCACGACGATCCGGCAGATGGGCGTCCTTGACCGGCGTGGCGTCCCGGCCCGTGCCCTGGTGGTCGCCCTCGTCATCAATGTGCTGGTGCTGGTGGTGCTGAAGACCCCGCTGGCCATCCTGGTCACCGGGAACCTCGGCTACATCCTCACGCACATCCTGGCCATCTCCGGGTTCGCGCTGCTGCGCAGGGATCGGCCGGACCTGCCCCGGCCGATCCGGCTGCACCGGCTCTTCGTCCCCCTGGCCTGGCTGCTGGCCGCATCGATGTCGGTCGTGCTGGTCGTCGGCGCGACCGGCTTCTCGGTCACCGGGTACGGCGGCTACAAAGAGCTCAGCGTCGCCCTGGCGGTGCTGACGACCGGGGTGCTGCTCTGGCTGTACCGGACCAAGGTGCAGGACCGGCACCGACAGCCGGAGCGGCGTGACGGGCAAGCCGTGCGCCAGTGACCCAGGGCTCGAATTCAGTTGAGGCCAACCTGAATTCCTCGCGGCAAAAGCTAGGAGATGTCCAGAAACACCGGGTTGGTGAGCGCCGCCAGTGCCCCCGGGAGCCTCGGCACCGTGGCCGGGTGGCGGACCTCGGCGCGGACATAGGCGGCGTACATCGGGGTCGTACGCCACTCCACCGTGCCCGAGCCCGACTCCGGCAGCGTGGAGCTGAGCAGCGTGCCCTGGTCAGTGACGAAGTGAGCGGTGCAGCCGGGCACCCCGGTGGCCTCCAGCCGTACGGTGACCGGGGTGTCCGCGTCGGCCCGCAGCCGCTCACCGATCCCCGCGTGCCTGCCGCGCCCGTCCGAAACGCCGAAGGAGAGGGTGATCGAGGACGACTCGGCGATGTACGAGTGCCCGGCCCGGATGCCCGTGAGGATCGCGTCGCGCGAGAGCTCCTCGGCGAGGACGACGGTCTGCGGCAGCCCCACCGTGTCCGGCTCGCGGTGTGCGTCGCTGTTGCCCATCGCCGGGATCCACGGCTTCGACGCGCGGGCGGCAGCGACGAGGGAGTTGTCCCACTCGGCGAGCGCGATCTCGTCCTCCGGGGTGTACGGCCCGTTCCACACCTCCACCGCGTCCGCCTCGCCGAAGCCGAACTTCCAGTGGCAGCCGATGCAGGTGGCGTGCGGATGGGCGGGGACGACCAGACCGCCCGCCCGGCGGACGGCCTTCGCGTAGTGCCCGAAGCGGTTGTCGCGGGCCCGGTAGCGCCAGTCGACGAAGGTGCCGGGTTCGGTGGAGAGCGCGATCACATGACCGTTGCGCGTGGTGATCTCCTCGCCCGTCAGGATGAGCAGATCGTCGCCCCACAGCCCCTGCCAGGCGCCGTGCGCGGTATGGGTGTTGTGCTCGCTGCTGTTGATGAAGTCGAGCCCGGCGGCGCGCGCGGCAGTGGCGATCTCGGCGGGGGTGCGCTTGCCGTCCGAGTGGACGGAGTGCAGATGGCAGTCTCCGCGGTACCAGGCGCGGCCGCGTCCCCTGGCGTGCTCGGGCGGGTACACGGGCGCCGGAGTGGTGCCGGCCTCGCCGAAACGGAGAGTGATCGTCACTTCGTACGGGAGACCCTCCGGTGCGACGGTGTACGGGCCCAGCGCGATGTGCCAGATCCCGGCCCGTACCGGACCCGCGACATAGCCGGGCGTCGCCTCGTCCGCCCGGATGAAGAAGCCGGCACGCGCCCCGCCGGACCAGCCTCGGAACCCGCGCCCGCCCGGTTCCGTGCCGCGCTCGTCGAAGATGCCGATGTCGAGGGCGTTGCCCTGGGCGCCGGCCGGGACGGGCGTCTTCACGTACGTGTACGAGACGGCGATCTCCCGTACGCCGCGAGGCACATCGACCGGCAGATAGACGACGTCGGGCGCCCCGGTCGGCAGGGTGCCGCGCACGGTCTTCGTCAGGTCGGCCCGGTCCGTGCCGCCGTCATTGCCGGGTGCGGCGTCCGCGAAGCTCACAGTGGACAACGTTAGAGGCTGTCGCGCCACCAGACGTGGCCCGACAGCCTCCGAGGGCGGTGCCGCAGCTTCCTCCGGCAGGGGAGGCGGAGGTCCTGCGCAGCCTCGACGAGCACGCACAGTATCTGTGACCGAGGCAGGGCCGGGACGGTACCGCGGGCGGGGACCGCTCGGGTGATGTCCGCTGCGCACCTCCGGGAGGACGGGCGCGCCATGTCTCTCGGGGGCCGGTGATCGGGAATGATCGACAACCCCGGCCGGGCGGGCCCGCGCCCCCTTCCGCGGGCCCGCCCCCGGTGCAACCATTCGCCCGGCATGCGCATCTTCCACTGTTGAAGATCGAATCGGCTTCGGGGAGCGGGGGACGATGAACAGGCCGTTGCGGCACATAGCCATCTTCTGCGGGCTGCTGGTGATGGCCCTGCTGCTGCGGACGAACTGGCTTCAGTATTTCCAGCGCGAGGCACTCTCCACCGACAAGCACAATCGTCGGGTGCAGATCGCCCAGTTCGCCACTCCGCGCGGCGACATCATCGTCGGCGGCAAGGCGATCACCGGCTCCAAAGCGGTCGACGGCACGGACTTCAAGTACCAGCGGACCTTCAAGCAGGGCGCGATGTACGCCCCCGTCACCGGCTACGCCTCCCAGGCACAGGGCATGTCCCTCCTGGAGAAGACGTACGACTCCGTCCTCAGCGGCCAGGACGACCGGTTCGCCTTCCGGCACGCCAAGGACATCCTCACCGGTGAGCAGCGCCGCGGCGGCGATGTGATCACCACCATCGACCCCAAGGCGCAGGAAGCCGGCTACAAGGGACTGACCGATCTCGGCGCCCGGGGCGCGGTCGTCGCGCTCGATCCGCGTACGGGCAAGGTCCTGGCGCTCGTCTCCACCCCCTCGTACGACCCGTCGGTCTTCGCCGGGAACACGTTCAAGGAGGGCGACCGGTTCCAGGCGCTCGTCAAGGACAAGAGCAAGCCGCTGGCCAACCGCCCACTGCGCGAGACCTTCCCGCCCGGCTCCACCTTCAAGATCCTCACGGCGGCCGCGGCCCTGGAGAACGGCGTGGTCACGGATGTCGACGCCGCGTCCGACGCGGTCTCCCCGTACCCCCTGCCGCTCTCCTCGAACAAGATCAGCAGCGAGGCGGGTGACGCCGTCTGCAACAAGGCATCGATGAAGACGGCCATGCAGCACTCCTGCAACAACGTCTTCCTCGACGCGGCGTCCAAGGTCGGCGCGGACAAGATGCGCGAGGCAGCGGAGAAGTTCGGTTTCAACTCCGATGTCTACTCGGACGAGTTCGGCGACATGCTCGCCACCAAGAGCCTCTACCCGACCGGCCTGGACAAGCCCGGAACCGCGCTGACCGGCATGGGTCAGGGCAGCCTGACCAGCACACCGATGCAGATGGCCATGGTGACCGCCGCTCTCGCCAACGACGGCAAGCTGATGCAGCCCTACCTCGTCGAAGAGCTGCGCGGCCCCGACGTGACGATCCTGGAGAAGCACGAGCCGAAGCTCAAGAGCCAGGCCGTGTCCGAGGAGACGGCGAAGAAGGTCCAGGAAATGATGGAGTTCACCGCGAAGGAAGGCAGCGCGCAGCGGGCCCTCATCGACGGGGTCACGGTCGGCGGCAAGACCGGCACGGCGCAGCGCGGCGTGAACGTGAACGACGAGGTGCCGTACGGCTGGTTCGTCTCCTACGGCAAGAGGGCCGACGGGCAGTCGGTGGCGGTCGCGGTCTTCATCGACCCGACGGACATGGACATCTCCCGCTCGGACATCTCCGGCGGACGCCTTGGCGCGCCGATCGCGAAGCGCGTGATGCAGGCGGTGCTGGGAGGCTAGGGCGTGTTCCGAAGGCAGCGTCGTCCGCCCGTCGGGCCGCCTTTGGGACGATCGGTCAGCCGCGGCGGCGCAGCAGAGCCGTCGTCGCCACTGAATTGTGCACCGTGAAGGCAATCGTGCCCGGCACAAAGCGGTCGTCCGACCACAGCAACGGTCTGCCCGCCTGGTCCGTGGCCCGCCGCCGCTCTCGCATCAGTGGCGCGTCGGGAGCGCAGCCGAGCAGGCGCGCATCGTCGGCGTCGGCGTGGACGAGGTCAATGGTGTGTTCCGTGTCCGCGAACACCACGCCCTCCTCCGTCAGCGACTCGGTGTGTGACATCGCGTCGTGCTCAAGGCGGGCGATCACGGCACCGATGTGCTCGGGGTAGAGGGTCCGCTCGATCATGATCGGGACACGCGACAGCGTCCGCAGCCGGAGCACCCGGTAGACCTGCGCCCCGGGCTCGAGGCCGAGTTGCTCGCACTCCGACGGGTTGGCCGGAGAGATTTCGATGTCGATCGTGCGGCCGCCCGGCTCCTCGCCGAGCGCGCGTGCCCAGCGGGTGAAGCTCAGCAGTTCGAAGAAGCTCTGGGTGCGTGCGGTGCCGAGCACGACGCGCCGCGTGCCCCGTCTGGACGTGACCAGGCCGTTGGCGCGCAGCACCGCCAGCGCCTGACGGACGGTGCCGCGTGACACGCCGTACTGCTGGGCGAGCCGTTCCTCGCTGGGCAGCCGGCCGTCCGATCCGAAGGAGCCGGCGGCTATGGCCTCACGCAAGTCGGCCGCCAACTGTCGATACCGGGCTCCGGTGGTGCCGCCCCCCGCGACCGCCATGTCGTTCTCCCTCTCTCGGCCGCCCATCGGCGCTCTGACGTGACCCTATCCGCTTGCCGAGCCCGGCCAACCGGCCGGGCGCTCTCGCTGCGTGGTCTGCGCGTGTCTTCCCGAGAGGCTCATCGGCCCGTCCCTCGGCGTTCACTCTCCATACACAGCTCCCCGACGTAATGGGCCAAGTTGTACAGCCAACTTCTGCCCTTTCGGGAGACCCCTGTGAGACTGCACCGCTTTCGCTCGGCGGGCCTTGCCTGCTCCCTCGCCGTCGCCGCGCTCGGACTCAGTGCATGCGGCGTGACCAGCGCAAATGAGGCCAACGGTGGCGGCAGCAAGGCCGCGACCGCCACCTCGGCAAAGGACTTCGGCGGCATGGACGCCCTCGTCTCCGCCGCGAAGAAGGAGGGCAAGTTGAACGCCATCGCCCTTCCCCGTGACTGGGCGAACTACGGCGAGATCATCGACACCTTCGAGAAGAAGTACGGGATCAAGGTCGAGGTCGAGAACCCCGACGCCTCCAGCCAGGACGAGATCACCGCGGCCACCTCCCGCAAGGGCCAGGACCGGTCTCCGGACGTCATCGACGTGGGCAGCGCCTTCGCCGTCAGCGCGGCCGAGCAGAACGTGCTGGCGCCGTACCGGGTCAGCGCGTTCGACCAGATCCCGAAGACACAGAAGGACGCCCAGGCCCGCTGGTACAACGACTTCGGCGGCTATGCCTCGATCGGCTGTGACGCGAACCGCGTCAAGAAGTGCCCCAAGACCTTCGCCGACCTGCTGGATCCGCAGTACAAGGGTCAGGTCGCGCTGACCGGCAACCCCACGAAGTCCGGCTCGGCCTTCGGCGCCGTGTACGCCTCGGCCCTCGCCCGCAAGGGTTCCTTCGACGACATCAAGCCCGGCCTGGACTTCTTCGCCGACCTGAAGAAGGCCGGCAACTTCAACCCGGTCGAGTCGAGCCCTGCGACCATTCAGAAGGGCGAGACGCCGATCAGCATCACCTGGGACTACCTCAACACCGGTTACGCGGACGATCTCCGCGCCAAGGGCGTCGACTGGAAGGTCAGCGTCCCGACCGACGGCGCGTACTCCGAGTACTACTCGCAGGCGATCGTGAAGTGGGCTCCGCACCCGGCCGCGGCCCGCCTGTGGCAGGAGTTCCTGTACAGCCCCGAGGGCCAGAACCTGTGGCTCAAGGGCCACGCCCGCCCGGTGCTGATGCCGGCCATGCAGCAGTCCGGAACCCTCGACACGGCCCTCGCCGCCAAACTCCCGCCGACACCTGGCAACGGCACGAACGTTTTCCCGACCGAGGGCCAGATCAGCAAGGCCAAGCAGGCCGTCGTCCAGGGCTGGGCCCAGGCAGTCGCCGGATGAGCGCCATTCAGACGGCCAGGGGCGACAGCCGGACCCGCGCCTACGGCAACAGGGCCGGACCCGGGTCGGCCTGGCGGCGCGTTCCGCGCTCGGCGGGGTGGCTCGGCGCCGCGCCGCTGCTCGTGTTCACCGCCGTGGTGTTCGGCCTGGTTCTCGGGACGATGGTCTACGGCGCTTTCACGACACCGGAGTCCGCGCCGGGAGGAGCCCGCCTCACCGGCGCGAACATGAGCTCCTCGCTGCAGGGCCCCTACCTGACCGCGTTGCTCGGCAGCGTCAAGCTCTCCGCCGTCTCCGCGCTGATCGCCACCATCGTCGGCCTGCCGATCGCCCATGTGGTCGTGACCTCGCGCTTCCGCGCACTGCGCGAGGCGGTCCTGGCCGCATCGGGCGTACTGGCGAACTTCGGCGGTGTGCCGCTCGCGTTCGCGTTCGTGGCCACGCTCGGCAACGCCGGCGTCCTGACGAGCCGGTTCAACCTGCTCAGCCACGGCTGGAGCTTGTACAGCTTCTGGGGTCTGACCCTGGTCTACCTCTACTTCCTGGTGCCGCTCATGGTGCTCACGCTCACCCCGGCTCTGGACGGGCTGCGACGGCAGTGGCGGGAAGCCGCCCGCAACAACGGCGCGAACGCCTTCCAGTACTGGACACATGTCGCGCTGCCGGTCCTCATGCCATCGCTGCTCGGCGGCTATGTGCTGCTGTTCGGAACCGCGTTCAGCGCCTACGCGACCGCCGCAGCGATGGTCGGCAGCTCGGTACCGCTGGTCACCATGCAGATCGCGGACGCGCTGTCCGGGAACGTCCTGGTCGGCCAGGGCAACATCGCGCTCGCGCTCGGTGTCGACATGGTGCTGGTCGCGGGGCTCGTCATGGCCGTTCAACTGCCGCTGCAGCGAAGGAGCGCGCGATGGCTCGCCTGATCACGCTCCGATATGGGCGCGCCGCCGTGTTGATGCTCACCGGTGCGTACTTCCTCGTCCCGCTCGCGTGCGCCGTCGCCTTCAGCATCGGGGCCGGCGTCCCGGGTCAAGGCATCGGCTTCGAGGCCTACACCGGCATCCTCACCGCCGGCGGCTTCACCGACAGTCTGGCTCTGACCCTGAAGCTGGCCGCCGCCACCATCGTGCTCGTTCTCGGTCTGCTCGTGCCCGCTCTGGTCACGGTCCGGCTGGCAGCACCACGCCTGCGCACACTCGTCGAGATCGTGTGTCTGCTGCCGCTGGTCGTACCTGCCGTGGCCCTTGTCGCCGGACTCAGCGCGGTGTTGGGCTGGGGATCGGATCATTTCGTCGGCACGCCGCTCTTCCAAGCCCTGGTCGCACTCCAGAATCCGCAATTCCCCCTCGTCCTGGTTCTCGCGTACACGCTGATGGCGCTTCCCCTGGCGTACCGCACGCTCGACACCGGGCTTGCGGCGATCGACCTGCGGGTGCTCGTCGAGGCCGCCCGGGCCTGCGGGGCGTCATGGCCGCGCACCCTTCTGCATGTCGTTCTGCCCAACCTGCGCGGAGCGCTGCTCAACACGGCGTTCCTGACCCTGGCGCTGGTGCTCGGCGAGTACACCGTCGCCGCGATCCTCGGCTACCAGCCCTTCGCCGTGTGGATCCTCGCCATCAGCGGATCGCAGGCCCAGATGTCGGTGGCCGTTTCGGTGATGGGCCTGCTCGTCACCTGGGTGCTGCTGTTGATCATCGCCACAGCCGGACGCGCCCGCCGTCCAAAGGAGACCTCATGACCGACCTGATGACCGATCCCGAAACCAACAGCCGAACGCGGACCGGCGCCACCGTCGAGTTCCGCGGGCTGCATCGTTCCTTCGGCGCCACGACGGCGCTGGACGGCCTGGACCTGACGGTCGAGCCGGGCGAGCTCGTGGCGCTGCTAGGCCCGTCCGGTTGCGGCAAGACCACCGCGCTGCGGACCCTGGCCGGATTCGAGCGGCCCGACTCGGGCACGTTGCTCGTGGACGGCGAGGACATCACGGGCGTCCCCGCGCACCGCCGCGACGCGGGCATGGTCTTCCAGTCCTACAGCCTCTTTCCCCACCTGACTGCCATGGACAATGTCGCCTTCGGGTTGCGGATGAGCGGCGTCGGCAAAGCCACGCGACGGGCCCGCGCCGCCGAACTCCTGGAGCTGGTCGGACTGCCGCAGCACGCCGGTCGGTTTCCGCATCAGCTGTCCGGAGGTCAGCAGCAACGGATCGCCCTGGCACGGGCTCTGGCGCTGCGGCCACGCGTACTGCTGCTCGACGAGCCGCTGTCGGCGCTCGACGCACAGGTGCGCCTGACGCTCCGTGAGGAGATCCGCCGCCTCCAGCAGAAACTGGGCATCACCACCCTGTTCGTGACACATGATCAGGAGGAGGCCCTCTCCATGGCCGACCGGGTCGCGGTGATGTGTGCCGGGAAACTGGAGCAGTGCGCGCCTCCGGCAGAACTGTACGAACGCCCTGCGACCGCGTTCGTCGCCGAGTTCGTGGGCGTGATGAGCCGGATCCCGGCCCGGGCCGGGGTCGACGACGGGACCGTGAACGCGCTCGGCCGCACGCTGCCCGTCCACGGGAGGCTCCCGGGCGCCGCCGAGGCCGCCGGTGGAACGGGTGAAGTGGACGTCCTGGTAAGGCCGGAGGCCATCGAGGTCACGGCGGACGGCAAGGGCACGTCCCGCATCGTGGGGGCGGCGTTCCTGGGCGCGACGACGCGGCTGACCGTGCGGCTGACCGGCGGCGGCGAGGTGATGGCCGATGTGCCGACCCACGCCATGACCACGCTCCCGGTCGGTGCGGCGGTGACGCTGACACTGCCGGACCGCCCCGTGCTCGTGGACCGCCACCGCCAAGGAAACAGCGGCCGCGACGGGAGCTGACGGTCCCGCCGGCGCCCAGCCGGACGACGCCGTCAATTCGGACCAACCCACCTGACACCCAAGGGCTGTCCGCGCCTCTGCCCGTTCGCCACACACCGGAGAAACTCACCTTGAACCATCGCATCGCAGCGCCCAGTCTTCCCGCTGCCGTCCTGTTCGACATGGACGGCACACTCGTCGACACCGAACGGCTGTGGTGGGCCGCGGCGGAACAGGTCGCCGACAGGATCGGGCGGCCACTGACCGACGCGGACATGCCTCATGTGCTGGGCCGCCCCGCCGCACACACCGCCGCCCACCTGCACCACACCGGCGGCCCGGCAACCCCCGACCTCGCCACGCTCGCCACCGAGCTGGATGCCGCCTTCGCCGCCCGTGTCGCCCGCGAGATCGTCCCGCGCCCGGGCGTACTGCGCCTGCTGGACCAACTCGCCGCGGCAGGCGTGCCCGCGGCGATCGTCTCCGCTTCGCCGCGCCATGTCGTCGACCTGGTACACAAGGCGCTGGGCGAGGACCGGTTCGCTCTGACCCTCGCAGTCGAGGACACCGCCCGCACGAAGCCCGCGCCCGACCCCTACCTCGCCGCGGCCGCCGCCCTGGGGGTCGAACCGCACGCGTGCGTGGTCGTCGAGGACACGCCCACGGGGGTCGCCGCGGCCGAGGCCGCCGGGTGCACGGTGCTGGCCGTGCCCTCCACCGTACCGATCCAGCCCGCGGCCAACCGGACCGTCCTCGACTCCCTGGAGCGCGCTGACCTGCCCCTGCTCGCCTCCCTCCTCACGTCAGCGGTAGGGAACTGACACCCCGGACGACATCCGGATCCTGGTGAACTCCCTGAGCGGATCGAACGCTTCGATGTCGCCGTAGACCTGCTCGATCCGTTCGCCGTCGGGGCGTAGCCGACGAAGTCCACGCGGAAGATGTGCGACCAGGCCCTCTGCTCGCGATGCGAGTTGACGGGTGCTCAGGGATGTTGACCACGGGTGCAGTTGCCCTTATCGTTCTTCGATAACATCGATATTCGATATGAGGGGCGGTTGCTGGTGTCTGCTGAGGTAAAGAGCTCCCATTCGCATGACGACCGTGCCGAGGCCAGGCTGCTGGAGCCGATCGCCACTGTGGTCCGGGGCGTCTATCGACTGCTTCTCGTGGGCCTCGTCGTCGGCGCTGTGGGACCCCTGGTCGGCACCAGGCTGGGCCTGCCGTGGGGCGGTCCGTACGTGTGTGCCGAGTCCCGCTCGGACTTCAGCGCGGACGGGTTCACCGGCATGTTCCGGCCCCTTGCGGGAGTCGAGGTCATGGCCCGCCCGTCGTACTGCACCGATCACGTCGACAGTGCCCAGCGGCTGTTCGACTTCCTCGGCGGCTTCCCTTCGGTGCTGCTGGTCCTGGGCATCCTGTTCCTGCTCAACCGCTTGATACAGGACGCGTCCCGCGAGGGAGTCTTCACCGCACGGACCGTGAAACACCTGCGGGTTGCAGGCTGGTGGCTGCTGCTCGGCTGCCTGGTCGCAGAAGTGGTGGAAGCCGGTGCGCGCGCGGCTCTCCTGGCGACCCTGGCCCAGGACCACACCTTCAATGCGGAAAGCTGGCTGGGAACCTTGCAGACACCCTACTCACTCGTCTTCACCGCTCTGGGCATCCTCACGCTCGCCCGCATCATGCGCGCCGGGGTGGCCATGCGGGAGGATCTGGAAGGGACGGTGTGATGGCGCCGGACGACAACGACAGCCATGCGATCGAAGTCCATCTCGACCGCATGCTCAGCGAGCGCGGCATGACCCTCGCGGAGCTCGCCTCCCGGGTCGGCGTGACCAATGTGAACCTGTCCATCCTGAAGAACGGCCGGGCCCGCGCGATCCGCTTCACCACGCTGACCCGCATCTGCGAGGTCCTCGACTGCCAGCCGGGCGACCTGCTCACGCACCGGAGCACCGAAGGCGAGCGCGGGCGCCCACCGACCGCCCTCTGAGGCGGGCCGACGCCGTGGCGGATGTCCCACCAGCCACATGGCTGCCCGCTACTTCACATCGCTCGGTCGCTGACCCGTGCGATCACCTACCCCTTGGAATCGATCATCTGGGCGGGTGGGGGGCGTCGGTCCGGCAGCCCCGGCAGCGGCCGGGGACAGGCGAGCGGAAGGCGCGCTCGCAGCCGTCGCAGGTCTGGAAGGTCGTCACCTCTCGGCGTATCGGGGCGAGGGGGAGCGGCGGGGGGAGGAGCGCGGCGAGGCGGTGACTGAGCAGCTTCGCGGGATGCTTGAGGGGCACGGGGAAATCGGCGGTCAGAGCGCGCCTGATGGTCTCGGGGGTGACTTGGCGTTCGAGCCAAGCGGCGACGGCCGGGCCGAGGTGGTCGACGTCCCGTTCGGAGAGAACCAGTTGCGGGGTGTCCCGACGCAGGTCGGCGAGGAGATCGGCGGCGGTGCGGAGCAGCTCGGTGCCGGTGGCGTGGGGTGCGGGGAACGGCGAGGGCGGCGCTGCGGGCCGGTTGGGGGCCAGGGGGGCAGGCAGTTGCGATACGGGTGCGGGCGACGCGACCGGTTTGAGCGCCGTACACGGCTCGGGCGCGGGAGAAGGGCGTCCGGGGCGTGGCCTCGGTCGGGGCTGTGGCTCGGGTGCCGGGGGTGCGTGCGGAGTGGCGCCCGGCTGGTTGTACGAGCAGGTGCGGGTGACGACGCGGCCGTCGGGGAGGCGTTCCCGAGTGCGCCGGAGGTAGCCGTGGGCTTCCAGCTCGCGCAGGGCGGCGGCGATGCGGGCCTCGCTGTCCGGGAAGCGTTCGGCGAGGACCTTGATGCCGACCTTCGCTCCGGCGGGCAGCGACTGGATGTGCAGGCCGAGCCCGATCGCGAGGAGCGAGAGCTCGCGGTGCTGGGCGAGGTGGTTACCGACGACGGTGAAGCGGCTGGTGTGCCGGGAGTTGATGTGCACGACACCGGACGACGGCGCGGCGCTCCCGGGTACGCGGGACGGGGCGTGCGAGGGCACGCTAATCTGCTGGGTATCCATCGGGAAGCGGTTCTCTTCCTCGGTGGTCAGGCCCTCGATCGGGATTGCAGTCCCGGCCGGGGGCCGACGCATGTCTGTGGTTGTCGCGGCGAGCATATGCCAGCCAACCGGTGGGAACTCCAGCTCAGTTGGCAAACCTCACCCGTGCGAGTGACGGGCCTCTGGTTGAGGCGGGGGGACGGGTTTGGTTGGGAAGGTCCTTCTTCCCCATGCCTTTAAAGCCTTTACGTCGGGAGCCACCGCGACGCGGCCGACCGGGTCGTGGCGCACCGGGTCGCGGCTGGGAGCCTTCACTGGCTATTCGACCCACCAAAGGGCGTTTCGGCTGCTCCGAGAAGCCCACCTCAAAGCGCTCCAGGCGCAGGGCAGCACCAGCGAGGGGCAGGCCCTGCTCAAATGGTCCTTCGAGTGGAAGCGGCTCCTCTGCGCGCTTGCGGTTGCCTACGGTCCGCTCGCAGCCATCTTCGTTCTTGTGAAGTGAGCGGGAGCGACGGTGGTCCAGAACCTGGTGTCCTTGCCGAATCGGCTAGGACAACGTGGATGCTTCATCGACCCGACGGACAGGGACATCTCCCGCTCGGACATCTCCGGCGGACGCCTCGGCGGGCCGATCGCGAAGCGCGTGATGCAGACGGTGCTGGGAGACTAGGGCCGCCTCCACCCTCCGACGGGGCCGTCGTGCTCCGCCCAAGGATTTCCGGGGAGCCTCGCGGAGTGGGCCCACCGGCACCCCGCGGGAATGGGTATCTGTCCGGTGGTGTATCTGTGCGATCATCGCATGCATTCTTTACACACCGCACACATGTGGTGTGCGCCTGGGACCGCAGCGCGCTCGCGCGTCGTCCGTGAAGTCCCGGCGCGCACCCGTTACTTCACCGGTCCGGGGGGAACGGAATGTCCAACCATCCACGTACGGCCGCGAGATCCGCGGCGTACACCGCCCTGCTGCTCACTTTGTCGGTCCTGGTCTCGTTGCTGATCCCCGCGACCGCCGCCCAGGCGTACGCCGGTGCGGCGGCCCCCGCGGCGACGGCAGCCGCATCGGGCGAGGAGGACTGTTCCGTTCTGCCGCTCTCCGGCTTCGGTGAGGCCGCCCCGGCGGAAGGCACCGTGACCATCCCTGCGGACGGGACGGTCTGCCTTGCCTTCACGGCCGAGGCGCCCGGCCTGCACAAGGTCGTCGTCAGCGACAGCGCGGCGAACACGTACGCCCATGTCTACGACGGCGATACGGAGATCGACTGCTACGACCCCGAGTGGGGCGCCGGCTGGTGCCGGCTGCCCCGCGCGGGCGACTTCACGCTCCGGCTGACGAACAACTGGTCCGAACCGGGCAAGCCCACCGTCGCCGTCGTGCCCCTCGGCACCACCAAGGGCTGCGCCCCGGAGATCGGCACCGCCTGGGACACCGCACCCGTCGTCGGCTCGGCGGCCGGGGCGAACGCGATCCAGTGCCAGCCGTTCGCGGGCAAACCGGGTGAGCGGATCACCAACAAGGTCAAGACGACCGTGTACGGCGAGAGCCTGTCCTGGATCACCGACGAGTCGGGTGCCCGGATCTGCCCGCACTTCAACGAGGACGACAGCGAGGGCTGCGTACTGCCCGGTGACGGCCCGTACCGGGTCCTCTCCCAGGTCAGCTACGCGGAGCGGGGCTACCCGGCCGAGTACACCCTCACCGTCCGCCGCATCTCCGACCCGGCCGGCTGCACCCACGTCCCCCTGAGCGCCTACAACTCCGCACCCACGACCGCGGCCCCGGCCAGCGGCTGCAAGACGTTCACCGCCCCGGCCGCCGGACGCTACAACGTGTACTCCGTCCGCGACGGCGCCCGTTCGGTGCTCGCCGTGTACGACCGGGACGGCAAGACCGTCTGCACCACCTGGAACGGCTGCAGCCTTCCCGCCGCCGGTGACTACATCGTCTTCACCGACGACCCGACCCTCATCTTCGACGGCTCCGCCACCACCGGCTGCGAGCCCGTCGAACTCGGTCTGTACCGCGGCACGTTCACTTCGGCCGGTGAGATCGACTGTCTGGCCCTGCCGCTCCCCGCGGACGCCCGCCTGGCCGTGCTGAAGTCCCTCAACGGGACCGGGCCGCGCCCCGAAGTGATCGTCGTCGACGCCGACGGCGTCCAGCGCTGCGACTGGAGCGACCTCTCGGCAGGTACGTGCGCGCTCACCGGCAAGGCCCCGTTCCGTGCTCTGGTCTCCACCGATGACTCGTCGGAGCCGACCGGTTCGTACGCCCTCGCCCTGCACCGCACCGACGCGGCGAGCAACTGTCCCGCCATTCCGGCGGGGGACTTCACCGCGACGAGTCCGGCGGCCCGGCTCTCCACCGGTGACGGTGTCTTTTCGCACTGCCTGAGCATTCCGGCCGACGACCACAGCGCCCGGGAGAACCTCCAGCTCCAGGCGGCCCCCGGCACCACGGCCACTGCCGCCTTCACCGTCCTGGACCCCCACGGCAAGCAGGTCTGCTCGATCTACTCGTCCCTTTCCACCTGGACGACCTGCGAACTGGCGCCCGGCGTGGCCCACACCGTGCTCGTGACCGGCCGTGATACCGCCGGCGACTACACCCTGACCCGCCGCGACGTCACCGCGACCGCGAAGGGCTGTGACCCGAACCCGGCGACGAAGGTCGGTGGTCCGTCCACCGGCGGTGCGATGGGCGCCCCCGGCGAGCTGCGCTGCCGCCAGGTGACCACCGCCGACGCCAAGGACAGCCTGCACATCAATGTCCGTGATTCGCTCGGCACCGCGAATGTGGTGGTGTACGACGCCGGCGGCACCGCCCTGTGCAACAAGAACCAGGCGTGCGCCGTCACCGGCTCCACCCACTACCAGGTCCTGGTCACCGTCCGGTCGGGGCTGAAGGCCGCCGACTCCTACCGCTTCGACGCCCTGCGCATCGCCGGCGCGGAGGGTCCGGCCGCCGAGTGCGAGAAGGTCCCCAGCATCGCCTACGGATACGGACCGGTCACCGGCACCCTCGACGAGCAGCACACCGCCGTCTGCGCCGCACTGCCCACCGCGTACCGCGACCGCTTCGACATGAAGATCAGCGACACGACAGGCGCCACCGAGACGGCGGTGCCCGCGCTGTACGACTCGAGCCTCGACAACGGCTGCATGCGCTTCATCCCCACCGGCTACGAATGCGCCGTGAACGAGCCGTACACCAAGGAGACCACCCCGAGCATCCTCGTCCTCTCGCTGCCGGAGACGGCATCCAAGACCTCGTACGAGGCCCAGGCGGTCTGCACGTCCGTCCTCTGCGGTACCGAGCAGGTGACCATCGGGCAGATCACCCCGGCCACCGGGATCACCGGCACCAAGGTGACGGTCCAACTGACCGGCACGTCCCTGCACAAGGACGACGAGGTCGTGCTGTCGCTCGACGGCAAGCAGATCACTTCGACCACCACCGCGGTTTCGGCGGACCGGCGGACCTTGACAGCCGTCCTCGACCTGACCGGGGCCGCCGTCGGCACCTGGAACGTCCGCGTCGACACCCACAACGGGTGGGGGTACCAGCGCGGCAGTTTCGTCGTCACCGGGGCCCCGCTCAAGAACAGCACACCCCCAGCCATCACCGGCATCGCGAAGGTGGGTGAGCGGCTCACCGCCTCCACCGGCACCTGGACCCCCGCCCCGGCCTCGTACACCTACCAGTGGAACGCCGACGGCGAGGCGGTGTCCGGCGCGACCGCGTCCACGTACACCGTGCCCGCGACCCTGCTGGGCAAGAAGCTCACTGTGACCGTGACGGCCCACCGCACTGGTACCCCGGACGTCCAGGCCACCTCGGCGGCGGTCACGGCCGCCCAGGGGGCGGCGCCCAAGGCGACGACCGCCCCGAAGATCACGGGCACCGCGAAGGTGGGCGCCAAGCTGACCGCCGCGCCGGGCAGTTGGTCACCGTCCGCCACCTCCTACGCCTACCAGTGGAAGGCGGACGGCAAGGCGATCAAGGGTGCGACCGCGTCCACGTACACCGTGCCCGCGACGCTGCTCGGCAAGAAGGTCACGGTCACCGTCACGGCTCGCCGCACCGGCCACGCCGACGGCTCCGCGACGACCGCCTCGGTGAAGATCGCCGTAGGCAGCGCACCGAAGGCCACCAAGGCGCCCACGATCTCCGGCACCGCGAAGGTCGGCCGCACCCTCAAGGCCGCCCACGGCACCTGGACGCCCGCCCCCACCTCGTACGCCTACCAGTGGTACGCGAACGGCAAGGCGATCACGGGAGCCACCAAGTCCTCGTTGACGCTCAAGTCCGCCCAGCGCGGCAAGAAGATCACCGTGAAGGTCACCGCCCGCCGCACGGGTCACGCCAGCGGCTCGGCCACCAGCAAGCCGACGAAGGCGGTCGCCCGCTGACATCGGCGGTGCGATCGGAAGGGCCGGGCGCCTCACCTGTGGAGGTGCGCCTGGCCCTTTTGCGTACGGGTATGGTCCGCCTGCTGCTCCGCGATTGCCTCATGCAGGCGTGACGCTCAGATTTCGGACAGGAGCGTCGGCAGTCTGCGCATGTCGTCGAAGACCAGGCCCCGGCCGCTTGGCGGTCGGGTGCCGGCGCAACGGGCCGGGCGGCAAGCGGGTGCCGCCGGACCCGGTCACGACGCCGGGGAGCACGTCAGGAGGCGAGAGTCTCCGCATGCGCCTTGATGCCCTTGAGGTAATCGGACTCGGGATAACTGCTCGCGGCGTGTTCGTACGCCGGATTGCCGTCGCTCCACTGGTCGTCGGTCAGTTCGAGTTCCGTCGAGTCCCCACGGGGTTTCAGCCGGTGGGCCATCCGGCAACTGGTCACGGCATGCTTCTCGTTGTGCGCCGCTCCCAGATGCTGGATATACGTTCGCCCGCATCATGCGCGCCGGGGTGGCCATGCGGGAGGATCTGGAAGGGACGGTGTGATGGCGCCGGACGACAACGACAGCCATGCGATCGAGGTCCATCTCGACCGCATGCTCAGCGAGCGCGGCATGACGCTTGCGGAGCTCGCCTCCCGGGTCGGCGTGACCAATGTGAACCTGTCCATCCTGAAGAACGGCCGGGCCCGCGCGATCCGCTTCACCACGCTGACCCGCATCTGCGAGGTCCTCGACTGCCAGCCGGGCGACCTGCTCACGCACCGGAGCACCGAAGGCGAGCGCGGGCGCCCACCGACAGCCCTCTGAGGCGGGCCGGGCCTACGCCCGCGCTCAGCCCTGGCGCGCGTACGCGACAAGGCGGACCAGGTGGCGGGGGCGACGTCGAGCGGGTCAGTTAGCACTTGCCCGAGCGATCATGTGCCCTGCTACCGCTGGGAGGTGGCTCCACCTCCACGCCCCGCACAACTCTTCGGCCAGCTCGGTGGTCTCAGCTGTTACCGGGGGGCGGGGGCAGGCCCGGCAGGGCCGCCGCCGTGTGTTGCCCCCGGCCGCTCAGGGGGCAACGGGCCCCCGAAGAGAAGGAGGACCAACCGTGGGCAGAACTGCCCTCCCGCGCGGCCGCGCCACCGCGTCCGCGCTCATCACCGCCTCGCTCGTCCTCAGCGCCACCGCCGCCCTCCCGACGGGCACCGCGTACGCCGCCACACCGGCCCCGTGGTCCACCGTGGTGTCCCTGGCGAAGGCCAAGACCGTCCTGCGGGAGCTCGTCGTCACCACCGACGGCACCGCCGTCGCCCTGTGGGACCAGTACGACGCCGGCGCCAATCTCTACCGCCTGTACGCGGCCACGCGGCCCGCCGGCAGTGACACCTGGAGCAACCCCGCACAGCTGGGAACCTCGCCGCACGACAAGCGCGAGGCGAAGCTGCTGGCCCGCGCGGACGGCTCGGTCGTCGCGCTGTGGACCGAGCGGCCGAACTCCTACACCACCTACACCGACGAAACGCGGGTTCTCAGTGCCTCCTTGCCCGCCGGGTCGAGCTCAGGGTGGTCCGCTGCCACCCCGATCATCGACCTGTGGGCGAAGGTCGCGATTCACTCCCTCGACCTCGCCGAGGGCCCCGGTGGCCAGGTCGCCGCGGCATGGGTGTCCACCCCGCTGAACACGAAGACGGGGGAGGTGTACATCGCCACCCGCGAGGCGGACGGCACCTGGAAGAACTCCCTCCCGGCCAGCAACGTGGGCGCGTACTCCGGCTCCGTGGCCGCCGGACCGCAGATCGCCCTCGACGCCGGCGGCAACGCGGTCGTCGCGTACACGATGAACTCCTACGGGAACCTCAGCGTGATGACCAACTCCCGGGACGCGGAGACCGGCGTCTGGGGTACTCCGACCGCTGCCGCCACGCCCGCCTACGTCATGAGCGCCCCCGCTCTGGGTACGACCGCCTTCGGCCAGGTGAACATGGTGTGGAAGGACCCGAACGGCAGCCTCCAGGTCAGCCACCGCGCCTCGGCGAGCGAGGAGTGGTCCGCCCCGGAGACCGCCGTGTCCGGGCTCAGAACCGGTGGCAACGGCGTCCCCACCGATACCCCGGAGCCACAGCAGGGCCCCGACGGGGACATCACCCTGGTCTGGTACGACGAGGCGCAGGGCAGCAGCAGCACCAGCATCCGCGCGGTGAGCTTCGACTCCTCCTCCGGCACCTGGGGGGCACCGAAGACCCTCTCCACCGCGTACCCCAAGACCCAGTACGACGTATCGATCGCACGGGACGGCTCGGTCCACGCCGTGTGGCTGCAGCCCAACGCCAACTCGTCCACGACCTCCGTGATGCAGTCCTCACGGATCGGGGGCTCCTGGACCGACGCCCGCGGGTTGCCGGGCTACGGCTCCGAGCACGCCGAGATCGCGTCCGCGGGCGGCGACCGGGTCACCGCCGTCTGGGACTCGGCGTGGAACGGCGGGGAGCGGTCCCTCGACGCCGTCCGGGCCGCCTGGCCCAAGCTGGCCGTGACCTACTCCACGGTCCCCGGCAAGGCGAACCTCAAGGGCTCCTCCTCCAGCAGCACCGTGTGGGCGCCGCAGTGGACGACCAACTCCGCGGTCACCAACTGGACCCTGACCCTGACCGATCCGGCGGGCCGGACCCTGCGCACCCTCACCGGCGCCCCGGGCTCCACGTCGATCACCGCGGCCTGGAACGGCCGTACCAGTTCCGGCGCCCTGGCCCCCAACGGCCGTCTCACCTGGACCCTGAAGGCCATCCAGGCCGGATCCGGCACCGGCTCGACGCTGGCCACCGGCTCCCTGTCCGTGACCGGCGGCGCCGCTGTCCACCGCGACTTCGGCAGCCTGGGCGGCACCCCGGACGGCCTGGGCGACGTGCTCACCCTGACCTCCACGGGCAAACTCCAGTACCTCTACGGCTCGCTGCCCGCAGGCGACCTGAGGACGGGCAAGTCCGGTTCGGGCTGGTCCTCCTCCATCATCGCCGTCCCGTTCGGGGACCTGACCGGGGACCGCTGCAACGACCTGCTGGTCCGCACCGGCGACAGCCTGCGGCTGTACAAGCCGGGCTGCGGGGCGGCGCCGTCCACCTCCACCCCCTACACCACGCTCGGTACTGGGTGGGGCCAGTACGACGTCCTGACCCCGGTCGGCGACGTCACCAAGGACGGCCGGCCGGACATGATCGCCCGCAACCGCTCCACCGGCGCCGTGTACCTGTACAAGGGCGCCAGCGGCGCCAAGCTGGCCTCGCGGGTGAAGCTGTACGCGGACTGGCGCGGCTACAAGAAGATCGTCGGCACCGGAGACCTCAACGGCGACGGCGTGGGCGACCTGCTCGCGCAGGACAAGTCCAACAAGCTGTGGCGCTACGACGGCACCGGCTCCGGCACCTTCAAGGCGCGGGTCAAGCTCGCCAACGACTGGGGCTCCTCGTACAACGTGCTGGTGGGCACCGGCGACCTTAACAGCGACGGCAAAGCCGACCTGATCGCCCGTGACACGGCCGGGAACCTCTACCGGTACTACGGAACCGGCAAGGGCACCTTCAGCGCCGGCAAGAAGGTGAACACCGGCTTCAACAGCTACAAGGCCCTGTTCTAGCCACAACGCCGTTCAGTCAGGGCGGGCTGGGTGCTGCCAAGGGTCGGTCGTGAGCATGTTGACGCTGATGGTGGCTTTGTAGGTGGCCTGGTCGATGGCAGGTCCGCGTGCGTTGTATTTGGAGACCGCTCGTTTGACGTCCTCAAGGCAGCACCAGGATCGCGTCGCCGACCGGGCGCTCGCCCGCTGCGTCGGACGGGCGGTCTGCGACGGCACGTGGCCGCTGCCCGGAGAATCAGCACACGGACGAACCGTATCGCCCGGACCCCACCTGTACCCAGTGGGAGGAAATGCCTGGTCAGCGCTTGATCTCCGCGGTCGGGGTTCGAGCACCGCCCTCCCACGCCCACGGCCGCAGCTTCTCCGGGTTGCGGACCGCCCAGATCCGGGTGACGCGCCCGTCGGAGACGTCGAACGAGGCTACGGTCATGACGACGCCGGCACGCTGGGCCACCAGGCCCGGCACACCGTTGACCGACCGCTCCAGGAGTTCGAGCCCCGGAGCCTTATCGGCAATGGCGACCATGTACTGGGCGATGTGCGCGCCGCCCTCGACCGGGCGCAGGACGGTGCCGACCAGGCCGCCGCCGTCGGCGGTCATCACGGCGGCCGGGTCCAGGAGGCCGACGAGGGCTGCGATGTCCTTGGTCTCCCATGCCTCTTTGACGTGCCTCACCACGTCGGCCTGACCGGTCGCCGTCACGGGAGCGCGCGCGACGCTCACCCGCCGCCGGGCGGAGGCCGCCAACTGCTTGCAGGCCGCAGGGGTCCGGGCGAGAACGTTGGCGATCTCGGCGAACGGGTACCGGAAGACGTCGTGCAGGACGAACGCCACCCGCTCGGCGGGCGTCATCGACTCCAGGACGACGAGGAAGGCCATGGTCACCGACTCGTCCAGGACGATCTGGTCGGCGGGGTCTGCGGGGTCTGCGGGGTCTGCGGGGCCGGTGGGGTCGGCGCCGCCCGCGTGGTCCCACTCGGTGCGGTCGGGCAGCGGCTCGGGCAGCCACGCGCCGACATAACGTTCACGGCGGGCCCGCGCCGAGCCGAGCAGGTCCAGGCAGACGCGGCTGGTCACCGTCGTCAGCCAGGCGCCGGGGGACAGGATCTCCTCCTGCCGGCTTCGTGGCAGTCCGTACCAGCGTGTGTAGGCATCCTGTACGGCGTCCTCGGCCTCGGTCACCGAACCGAGCAGCCGGTAAGCGACATTGATCAGTTGGCGTCGCTCGCCGACTGCCTCATCTGTGCTGGTCCTGGCAGTCCCCATGCTTCCGGCCGCCCCCTCGCCTTACCTTTCGCAGGCCCGCGTCGTCGGGTTGGTGAGACCTTATCGATCCACTGCCCGAGGGCGGAAAAGGGGACTGCGACATGGCCACTCAGGTGACGGCGACGGCGAGCGCACAGCGCGGCTCCTCGTTCCTGCAGATCGCGATCGCCCTGCAGACCCTGACCATCTTCCTTCAGGCGGTCTCCGCCGGACTGCTGCTGACCTCGTCCTACGGAGAGACGCTGCACAGTGTCGGAGCCCGTGTGATGTACGGGGCGTCGATGCTGTACGTGCTCGCGGCGGTGCTGGCGTGGAAGCCGGGCGGCGGCTCACCCCGGCCTGTCTGGCACGCGTCAGGTTTCCTCGTACTCGCCTCGGTCCAGGTCGTGCTCGGCATCGCGCACGTCCCGTCGGTCCATCTCCCCCTGGGTGTCTTGATGTTCGGTCTGAGTGTGCTGGCGCTGGCCCGGCGCTGAGGCCAGTTGGTCCGGGTGTTGTCGTTGACCGATGCCCAGTGGGCACGGATCGAGCCGTGACGGGCCGTGCTCGCGTCACGCTCCGCATCATGAGCCGTCCACCAGTTTCTGCACCTCGGGCGGGACGTCCGCGCCGGAGTAGGCGGCGAAGAACGAGGCCTCCGCGGGTGTGTTCCCGACCGCGATGGCCACCTCGGGCGAGATGCCATGCACCTCGTAGGCAGTCTGTGCAGTACCCGTCTCATCGGTCTTGTCCTGGCCGCCGGTGTCGTCGCAGGGAGGTTGGGTGGCGACGCCGAGCTTCGCCCCGACTGTGAAGTCGACGTTCGCCACGTCTCGGTACGTTCGTTCCTGGTAGGTGAACCGGTTCACGCAGGAACCCGACGCCGCCCCGCCACTGCTGCTGTCGGCCGTGCACGCGGCTGTTGAGATCACCATGCTCGCTGCCAGCAGCAGGCCCGTGGATCGCCCGGTCCAGTTCATGCGCGTCCCCTCAGTTCGATTAAGGCCGGCCGAGGCAAGTCGACAGCTCCGGCGTTCAGTTGACGTAGGCGACCCGGATCGGGTTCCCCTGCTGCACCACGGACCCATTTCGGACCAGGGGCGTGAAGCCCGCCCACGGTCCGGCTCGCACCGGCCGGCCCTGATGGGGTGCCCGGTAACCGTGGCGATGGTTCCGCCCTCAGGTGCCGGACGGGCTGGGTGGGCGCCGGCGCACGCCGGTTGGGCACCAGCACCCGGGGCGGGTGACCCGGTGGAGGCCCCGGCCCGGGGTGGGGGCCTCGCTCGTATGCTCGGTTCATGACCGATCCCCAGCGCGGACGCCCGACCACCAACGCCATGCGGCGCGCGCTCAAGCGAGCCCGTGACGGCGTCGCCCTCGATGTGACCGAGGCCGCCGTCCTGCTCCAGGCACGCGGCGACGATCTGACGGACCTTGCCGCGTCCGCCGCCCGGGTGCGCGACGCCGGCCTCGAAGCCGCTGGCCGGCCGGGCGTCATCACGTACTCGCGCAAGGTCTTCATTCCGCTGACCCGGCTCTGTCGCGACAAGTGCCACTACTGCACCTTCGTCACCGTGCCCGGCAAGCTCCGCAAGGCCGGGCACGGGATGTTCCTGTCGCCCGACGAGGTTCTCGACATCGCCCGCAAGGGCGCGGCCATGGGCTGCAAGGAAGCGCTGTTCACCCTCGGGGACCGGCCCGAGGACCGCTGGCCCGAGGCGCGGGAGTGGCTGGAGGCCGAGGGGTACGACGACACCCTCGCGTACGTACGCGCCATGGCGATCCGGGTACTCGAAGAGACCGGCCTCCTGCCGCATCTCAACCCGGGCGTGCTGACCTGGACCGACCTCCAGCGGCTCAAGCCCGTCGCCCCCTCCATGGGCATGATGCTGGAGACGACGGCCACCCGCCTGTGGTCCGAGCCGGGTGGCCCGCACCACGGCTCCCCGGACAAGGAACCGGCCGTCCGCCTCCGCGTCCTCGAAGACGCGGGCCGGTCCAACGTCCCGTTCACGACCGGCATCCTGATCGGGATCGGCGAGTCGTACGAGGAGCGCGCCGACTCCCTCTTCGAGCTGCGCAAGACCGCCCGCGCCTACCACGGCATCCAGGAGGTCATCGTCCAGAACTTCCGCGCCAAGCCGGACACGGCGATGCGCGGGATGCCGGACGCCGAACTGGAGGAGCTGGCCGCAGCCATTGCCGTGGCCCGGCACATCCTCGGCCCCTCCGCCCGCATCCAGGCCCCGCCGAACCTCGTCGACGCGGAGTACGCACTGCTCATCGGCGCCGGGATCGACGACTGGGGCGGTGTCTCACCGCTCACCCCGGACCATGTGAACCCTGAGCGTCCATGGCCGCACATCGACGAACTCGCCGCGAAGACGGCCGAGTCGGGCTTCGAGCTCCGAGAACGCCTCACCATCTACCCGGAGTTCATCCAGCGCGGCGAGCCCTGGCTCGACCCCCGCCTCCTCCCGCACGTCCGGGCGCTCGCCGACCCGGAGACGGGCCTCGCGAAGGAGGGCGCGATCCCCGCCGGCCTGCCCTGGCAGGAGCCGGACGAGGAGTTCGGCGCCTCCGGCCGCACCGACCTGCACCGCACCATCGACACGGAGGGCCGCACCGGCGACCGCCGCGACGACTTCGACGAGGTCTACGGGGACTGGGAGGCCCTGCGCGAGGCGGCGGCCCCCGGCATGGTCCCGTCCCGCATCGACGCCGACGTACGCCAGGCGCTCGGCCAGGCCGCCGACGACCCGACGAAGCTCACCGACGAGCAGGCGCTCGCCCTGCTCCACGCGGAAGGACCGGCGCTCGATGAACTGTGCCGGATCGCGGACACGCTGCGCCGTGACGTGGTCGGTGACGACGTCACGTACATCGTCACCAGGAACATCAACTTCACCAATGTCTGCTACACCGGCTGCCGCTTCTGCGCCTTCGCCCAACGGCGCACCGACGCCGACGCTTACACCCTCTCGCTGGACCAGGTCGCCGACCGGGCCGCGCAGGC
The DNA here is from genome assembly GCF_048270745.1 of Streptomyces sp. NPDC056231. Lineage (NCBI taxonomy): Bacteria > Bacillati > Actinomycetota > Actinomycetes > Kitasatosporales > Streptomycetaceae > Streptomyces > Streptomyces sp. NPDC056231. The sequence goes on from NZ_JBLVKW010000002.1 coordinate 122,393, forward strand.
GTGGGACGTCGGCGCGGTCGAGGTCTGCATGCAGGGCGGCATCCACCCGGACCTGCCCGGCACCGCGTACTTCGACATCGCGCGCGCGGTGAAGGAACGCGTCCCCGGCATGCACGTACATGCCTTCTCGCCCATGGAGGTCGTCAACGGCGCGACCCGCACCGGCATGTCCATCCGCGACTGGCTGATCGCCGCGAAGGAGGCCGGGCTCGACTCGATCCCGGGCACGGCGGCGGAGATCCTGGACGACGAGGTCCGCTGGGTCCTCACCAAGGGCAAGTTGCCCACGGCGACCTGGCTGGAGGTCATCAGGACCGCGCACGAGGTGGGCCTGCGCTCCTCGTCGACGATGATGTACGGCCACGTCGACCAGCCCCGCCACTGGCTCGGCCACCTCAGGACCCTGGCCCGCCTCCAGCAGGAGACCGGCGGCTTCACGGAGTTCGTCACCCTCCCCTTCATCCACACCAACGCCCCGGTCTACCTGGCCGGCATCGCCCGCCCCGGCCCGACCGACCGCGACAACCGGGCCGTCACCGCCATGGCCCGACTGCTGCTCCACCCGCACATCACCAACATCCAGACCAGCTGGGTGAAGCTCGGCACGGAGGGTGCGGCCGAGATGCTGCGCTCGGGCGCCAACGACCTGGGCGGGACGCTGATGGAGGAGACCATCTCCCGGATGGCGGGATCGAGTTACGGCTCGTACCGGTCCATTCAGGACCTGGTCGCGATCGCGGAACTGGCCGGGCGCCCGGCGAGGCCGCGTACGACGCTGTACGGGGAGGTGCCGCAGGAACGGGTGGCGGCGGCCGCCGCGTCCGACGGACACCTTCCGGAGCTGCTTCCCGTGCTGTCGGACTGAGCCCCGGCCCGGCCACGGACCGGGGCGACGACACCGGAGGCGCCGCCCGTGGTGGCCGACGGCGAACCGGACCGCTGTTCAGGAGGGCGCCGCCGCCCTGGCCCGTACCCGGAAGGCGGCGTGCACCTCCGCGTCCGGATCAGCCGGCGACCAGGATGCGCCAGTCGCGCGAGCCGATGTCGGCGGGTGTGCCGTCGAGAATCCGGGCGGTGCGCGTCGCGGGTTCGAGGGTGACGGTCGCGAGGCTCGCCCAGCGTTGGCCGAGCGGTCTGTCCAGGTCGGGCAGGCAGGTCACCGGCGGTTCGCCGTCCCCCGTCACGAGGCAGCCGGCGAGCTCGTCGGGCGTGGCCGGCGGCTGCGTGCGCATGAGACGTGCGCGGACGAAGTCGTGGCGCTCGCCCGAATCGGGCTGGTAGAGCCACGTCTTCTCGTCCGTGGCCGGGATCGGTGTCAGGAAGTGGTTCGTGCGCACGAGCGTGCCGTGTTCGGGCCGCACGGCGAACACGCCGACCGGGCTGAGGTCGAGGAGGACGGCGTCCGCCTCGTCGAACAGCGCGAACGACCCGGATGATGCGAGGGGTGCGCTGCGGACGATCTCGACGGCCTCGGCGACGCTGCCCGCCTCTTCGAGGACGATCGCCGCGAGGACGTGCATGGGGATGCCGCCGACGCTGTCGCGGACGTGCCCGAGGATGTTGAAGTGGAGGGCGAGACCAGCGCTGTTGACGCCGATCTTGCCGAGGATGCCGTTCTCGGTGAGGCCGACGAAGCCGTGCCGGCCGCCGCGGACCTCCAGCGTGTGCCACAGGGCGTTCAGCTCGATGTGCCAGTCCCAGGTCTGGACGCCGAACGTGCGCGGTGCCGAACCGCCGTCGCCGACGATGCGGCGCACGATCGTGGTGCATTCGCCGGGCGGCACGGTGGCGCTGCGTGCCAGGATCTCGGTGCGCGCGTTGAGGGCGGCGATGTGCCACGGCTCGGCGCCGGCCCCCCGGGCGATGCCCTCGATCTCGGCGCGCGCTCCCGGGCGGAACCGCCCGATGGTGTCGAGGGCGCGCTCGGCGTCCTCGCGTACCTGGGCGGGAGCGATACCGCCGAGGGCGAAGAGCCGGTCGTAAACGTCGATCGCGGCGGGGATGCCGTCACGCAGTTGCGTACCGCGGGCGACGCCGCGGTCGTGCGGGTCGGCGTCGGCGGCCTCGACGTGGCGGCGGTGTTCGGGGCGGGGGATCGGCGTCGTGGTCACGAGCGTCCTTTCGCGGTGTTCGGGTGGAGCTGCACCACACCGCCGACAACCGTCGCGAGGACGGCGTTGCCGGGCTGTGCTTCGGGGGCGAGGTCGAGCGGATTGGCCGCGAACACAGTGAGGTCGGCGAGGCAGCCCGGCGCGATCCGCCCGAGTTCGTCGGACGCGCCGGCTGCGTACGCCGCAGCGACCGTCATGCCGGTGTATGCCTCGCGCACGGAGATCGCCTGCCCGGGCTGCACGGGTGCCGCGTCCGGTTCCTCGACCGGGCGGCGCACCTGGCAGTCGGCCAGGCCGATGCGCGGGTCACCGGGTCCGATGGGCCAGTCGGAGCCGAGCGCCACGACGGCCCCGTGGTCCAGCAGGTCGCGGGTGCGCCAGCCGTGCGCGACGCGGTCGGGCCCGATGCGCCGCGACCAGTTGTCGGTGCCGTCGGCGCGGGTGTGCCGGGTCGCGTGCACCGGCTGGAGGCTTGCCACGACATCGAGTTCCGCGAACCGGCTCAGCAGGTCGTCGGGGATGGACTCGATGTGCTCGATGCGATGCGGGGCGCGGGCGGCCCGGCCGACTTCCTCGATGACGTCGAGGGCGAACCGGACGGCCCGGTCACCGATCGCATGGGTCGCGGTCGGGATGCCGCGTTCGGTGAAGAACCGCATCGCGGCGCGGTACGCATCGATGTCGCGCCACAGCGGCTCACGGTTCTCACCGTGGATGTCCGGGCGGTCGAACCACGCCGTGCCGTTGTCCGCCGTCCCGTCGAGCATGAACTTGGCACCTTCGACGTGCCAGCGCCGCCCGCGCCGGCCCTGGAGGTCGGCGATCTGCTGCCACACCTCCGGGGACGAGTCGGCCGGCACCAGCGGGGAGCAGCGGATGCGCAGCGGCAGGTCCCCCTGTTCCTCGATGCGCTGGTACACCGCTTCGGAGGGCTCGGAGAAGTCGAGCGCGTGCAGGCCTGTGAGTCCACTGCGCGCGAGACGTTCGAGCTGGTGGCGCACGTATGTGGCGGCCGTGTCCACGGGTACGTCGGGATAGTGGGCGAACACCATGTCCATGGCTTGGAGTTCGACCACGAATCCGGTCGGGCGGCCGTCCGGACCGGTCTCGATCGACGAGGCGTCGGTGAACGTCTCGCGGCCGGTCAGGCCGACGAGTTCCACGGCGCGGGGACTGACCACGAGAGCGTGCGCGTCGCGCGTCATCAGCGAGATCGGCCTTCCGGGAAAGCGCTCCGCGAACACGGTGCCGGCCGGGTCGCCGTCGAACACGTTCACATCGAGGTCGTATCCGGTGATCCACTCGTCCGCCGGCCTTGTGTCCGCGGCCTCGGCCAGGCGCGTGCACACCTGGTCGAGAGTCGACGCTCCGGACAGGTCCACGCCGCTGCCGATCGAGATCGACCCCCATACGGGGTGGGCGTGGACGTCGGTGATTCCGGGCAGGACCGTGGCTCCCGGGAACGCGTGGACGGCGGTGCCGGGACCGCGCAGCGATTCGAGGGCCTGCGCGTCGCCGACCGCGATGACGCGGCCCTCGGCGATCGCGACCGCGCTCGCGTTGCCGTTCCCGGATGGAGTGGTGGCGTCCTCGGCCAGATGTTCTACGTGGCGGGCGAGCACGATGACGTCGGCGTGCACAGGATTTCCTTCTGGTCTCGCTGCGTTCGGTGTACGGGTGCGGGGGCACGGGTGCGCGTACGGGGCTTGTGCGCGCAGGACCGGCCGAAGGGCGCGCGTCAGTTGCGCGGGATGCTGCGAAGGACACGAGTCATCGCCCAGTAGGAGGCGGCAGCGGCGATCATGCCGGACGGAATCGCCAGGTCGACGTTGCCCAGTGCCTTCGCGATCGGGCCGGTCCAGAAGCTGGTGTTCACCCACATCGCGGACGTGAGGCCGCCGACGACGAGCGCGAGGACGCCTGCCCAGTGGACGCCGCGGTGGTACCAGAACGGGCCGCCGCGCTGCTGTCCGAGGAGGTCGGCGCCGTTGTAGCGGTTGCGTCGCAGGACCAGGTCGGTCACGGCCACCGCCATGGCCGGACCGGTCACGGTGACCACGAGCTGGAGCATGGTGTTGACGCTGGTCAGGAAGTCGAAGACGAGGATCGCGTACAGCGTCATGGCGGTGCCGAGGACGCCGATGATCAGGACCGCCGGGATGCGCGCGAGGCGGACACCGACCGACTGGATGGACAGGCTGGCGCTGTAGGCCGTCATGCCGTTGTTCGTCATGGTGTTGACGACGACCGCGATGACGAAGACGGGGATGAACCAGCCCGGCAGGATGCTCTCCAGCGCGGCTTCCGGATCGCTCATGTCGAGGCTGGTCGCCGCGAGCGCGCCGACGGTGGTGAAGATGATGCTCGGCAGGTACGCGCCGAAGGCCGTCCACCCGGCGATGGCGACCGGGCTGCTGCCGCGGGGGAGGTAGCGGGCGAGGTCGGGGCTGTTGCTGTACGACAGCGGCGTGGAGGCGATGATGGTGAAACCCGCGCCGAGTGCCGCGGCGAGCGCGGTCCCCCTGAGCGGCTCGGCCGGCGCGTAGGACCAGTCGGTACCGGCGAGCACGTACCCCGTGACGACGACGAACACGACGGTCAGGAGAACGCTGAGTGCGGTGTAGAGGCGGACGATCGTCGCGTACCCGAAGATCGCGATCAGGAGTGTCCCCCCGGCGATGACGCAGATGACGGCCGCGTCGACGGACGGGTTGTCCGGCAGGCCGGACCGGCTCGCCAGGCCGATGCCCGCGACCGAGGCGGCCGACCAGTTCAGGGCGAGGTAGGCCGCCGCTATGAGCCAGCCGGTCAGGACGAGCACGACCTTGTTGCCCACGACCCCGTACATCGCACGCGAGATGACCGACCCGCTCGTGCCGGCGGCCGGACCGCTCGCCGCGACGACGCCCGTGCAGATCCACAACAGGTTCCCGACGAGGATCACGCCGACGGCCTGCGGGAGCGTGAGCCCCATGAGGATCAGCGTGGCACCGACGACGAAGCTCAGGTAGCTCACGTTCGGTGCCGCCCAGACCGCGAACAACTGGCGGGGCCGCCCGCCGCGCTCGTCCGCGGGGACCAGGTCGATGCCCCGGGTTTCCAGGTGTCCCGCGCGCTCGGAGCCGTGCGCGTCGAGGGGTCTTGCGGAGGAAGTGGGGTTCTGCGTCGTCATCGAGGCCTCTCGGGTCCGTCGGCAGCGCGCCGCTATTGGGCAAGTGGCCAACTACGTGTTGGTCACACATCCAATAGCGTGTCCTCCATGACGTCAAGACCTCAGCCGACCCGAACCCGGAAGCAGCCTGGCGAGCGCCGCGCGGAAATCGTGCAGACCGCAGCTGACATCGCGCTGGAGGAAGGGCTGGAGCGCATCACGCTCCGGCGCGTCGCCGACGCGCTGGGCGTCCGCCCCGGACTCATCGGCCACTACTTCCCGGCCGCGGACAGCCTCGTGAGCGAGGCGTTCTCCCACGCTGCGACGAAGGAACGCGAGTCACTCCTGCCGCGCGACGAGCACGGGCTTCCCCCGGTCGAGCGGGTCGCCCGCTTCCTCGTGCGTCTCACCGACGGTGAATACCGCGACCTCAGCCGCCTGTGGCTCAACGCGCGGCACGTCAGCAGATTCAAGTCCGGGCTGCGCTCGGCGGTGAGCGCGCAGGAGTCCGCGACCCGCACCGCCCTTGCCGACCTCATCGAGGAAGGCCGCCGGACCGGGGACTTCACGACCGACGACGCGCTCGGAGTGACCCTGCACATCCTGGTCACCGTCGACGGTCTCGGTGCGTACGCCAACGACGACACGCAGCTGGACCATCCGGTGCTCGAAGACATGGCCATCGCAACGGCCGAACGCCTGCTCGGCCTCGCCCGGGGCACACTCCGCACCCGCGCCTGACACCCGCATCGCGGATCGGAACCGGCGCTCCCCGTCCCGGTACCGGGGCCGCCGCGAGCGTCTCCGGCCGGACCGCCCCGTGCGGGCGGCCCGGCCGGAGACGGCGTGGTGCAGGGAGTCAGCGCCCGGCGACGAACGCCACGAAGGCGCTCCAGGCCGGTGCGGTGATGACGAGTGCGGGGGCGGTGGGGATCTTGCTGTCGCGTACGGGGACGAGGCCGGGGAAGCCGTCGGCCACCTCGACGCAGTTGTTGGCACCGCCGTCGCTGTAGCTGGACTTGCGCCACGCCGCGGTGCTGAGCACGCGGTCAGGTTCGCGCTCACCAGGGCCATCGAGTCACTGCGCGAAGTGCTGCGGGTGGCGGAGAGCAGGGGCGCGCGCATCCCGGACGAGCCCTGCGCCACCTACGGGGGGACCGTCGACCGGAGCGGTCCCGTCACCGACGAAGTCCTCCGCGAGGTCGTGGCTGACGGCTGACGGTTGAGGACGCGCGGACGACGGCGGACCGGAAACCGAGCCGAGGCTCAGTGAAAGCCCAGCATGCCGGGCGAGTCGATGTCGACCGTGAGGATGCCGGGCGGATAGTCGCCCTCGCGGCCCGTCAGGATGATCGACATGCCGCCGCTTTCCTGGTGGGGTGTCGCGACGTACAGCGCGTGACAGATGTCGGAGCTGCCCCACCTGTCCCGGACCGTCCCGCCGACCGTGGCCGCCGCGGTCCGATCGAGCGGATCGACCAGGACGCCTGGGAGGGCGAGCACGCTGCGCGCGAGCCCCTCGTCGTCCGCCTCGGCGTGCATGAGGCAGAGGGCGGGGATGTGCAGCCAGTCGCCCGGTGTGGCGGCGACATTGTCGGCGAGATGGTGCAGGGCGCGATGCCCCTGTGCGAGTGCCGACACCGCGCTCGTGTCGAGGATGATCACGCGGCGGTGCTCCGCCGGGCGTGCATTTTCTCGGCTGCCATCGCATACACGTTGGCCAGGACGTCCGGCCCGTGATCGAACTCCTCATCGGTCAGGGTGCAGCCCATGCGTTCACGCAGCACTTTGCGGGTAGTGGCGACACGCTCGGCGATCTGGGCCGCGGTGGGCTGCTGGGCGGCCAGCTGGTCGACGAGCTGGCCCAGGCTCAGCCCGCGCTCCTTGGCCGGCTGGGCGAGATGGTCGCGCGTCTCTTTCGGCACCTGGATGGCCGTAGTAGCCATAGCTTCACTACAGAGCCGCTACGGCCCATGGGTGACGGTTGTCCCGCGGTACGGAAATCCCCGGAGATTTCCGTACAAGAGTGACCGCGCAAGCCTGCCGGCGTCGGTGCATCAGCACCTCGGCGCCCTCGTCGCTGCGGCGCCTCAGCGCATCAGCTCGCCGGCGTTGACCAGCAGGGACTGCCCGGTGATCGCCCGGGCCCGCTCGGAGGCCAGGAACACCGCCGCCTCCGCCACATCGCCGTCCGTGGCCAGCTCCGGCAGCGCCATCCTCTCGGTGAGCCTGCCCAGCACCTCGGCCTCCGGCACGCCCTCGGTGTGTGCGGTGAACTGCACGTACGCCTGTACCGGCGGACCCCACATCCAGCCGGGCAGCACGGTGTTCACCCGGATCCGGTGCGGGCCGAACTCCCGCGCCATGGAGTACATCGCCGAGGTGAGCGCGCCCTTCGACGCCGCGTACGCCGCCTGCTGCACCTGGGAGGGCGCGGCGACCGACGACTGCGTGCCGATGACGACGACAGAGCCTCCCCGCTCCTTCAGCCCGGGCAGACAGGCGCGCGTCATCCGCAGCGTGCCGAGCAGATTGACATCGATCACCGACTGCCAGGTGGCGAAGTCCGCGTCCTCGACCCCGCCGAAGTAGCTGTCCCAGGCCGCGACATGGACCACCGCGTCGATCCGCCCGAACCGCCTCAGCGTCAGTCCGGCGAGCGCCTCGCACTGTGCCTCGTCGGTGATGTCGGTGGCCAGATGGGCGGTGTGCCGGCCCTCGGGATCGATCTCGGCGGCCGACTTGGCGAGATTGGCCGCGGTACGCGCTCCGAGGACGGCGCTGCCGCCGTCCCGGACCACCGTCGCCGCGATCCGATGCCCCAGCCCGGTGCCCACGCCGGACACGATGACGGTCTTTCCCGCGAGCAGCATCGGGTGCCTCCCGGCTCTGGCAGTTGTTCTGACGGGGCGTCAGAGTAGGACGCCGCAGCAGAGTACGGAAGGGGAACGGCATGAGTGACGAGACGCGCAGCGATACGTACGCCGAACTGGCCGCGCTGGGGCCGTACGGAGTCCATCCCGGCCACGCGCTGATCACCATGGTGGAACCGCACCCGGGCCATGAGTACGCGTACAACCGCTGGTACGAGGACGACCACTACTACGCGGGCGCGATGGCGATGCCCTGGATGTTCGCCGGGCGGCGCTGGGTGGCCACCCGGGAGCTCCAGGAGCTGCGCTATCCGGAGAAGTCCGCGGTCGCGCAGCCGGTCGGCGCCGGGTGCTACCTGTCCACGTACTGGGTGACGGACGGGCGCCACGGCGACCACATGAAGTGGACCGTCGGGATCAACAAGCGGCTGAACCGGGACGGTCGGGTCTACCAGGACCGCACCCACGTGTTCACCGCGTTCCAGGACCACGAGGCGACGGTTTACCGCGACGGTGCCGCCGGCCCCCGGGACTATCACGCCCTCGACCACCCGTACCGCGGGCTCGTGCTGCAGGTGATCGACGCCGAGGGGGCCGGGCAGCGCTCGGAGCTGCTGGAATGGCTGCGCTCCCGGCATCTGCCGAAGCGGCTCGGCGGCTCACCGGCGGCGATGGTGACCGTCTTCCGTCCCACGCCGCTGCCGGGTGACCGGATGACCTATGTAAAGCAGGTCGAGGGCGTCGACACCCGGCTCACCCTGCTCTGGTTCCTCCAGGAGGACCCGCGGGAGTGCTGGGCGGAGCACTTCACCGGGCTCGACGCGGCGGTTGCGGAATCCGGCCTGGGGCGCGTGGAGCTGGTGGCGCCGTTCATCCCGACCGTGCCCGGCACGGACAGGTACGTGGATCAGCTGCGCTGACCGGTCCGTCCGGCGGCGGGCCCCCTCGGCCAGGACGGCGGAGAAGTCGAGGGGGGCTTCCTGCGGCGCCGTTTCGGTGCCGCACCGCATTCTGTGGGTGGGCATGGATCAGACGTCGGCGGAGCCCTTTGCGATGTCGGACACGAAGGCATTCCACGCGCCGGGCACGAAGGAGATCGAAGGACCCTCCGGGGCCTTCGAGTCGCGCACCGCGATCGACTGGACGAGGGGGGACTTGACCTCGACGCAAGCGCCGTTGCCCCCGGAATACGACGACTTCGTCCAATTTTCCGTGGCACCCTGACGAATAGCCATGTTCACTCCGGTTCGGATTCAGAGAGTTGTGTGAGTCGAACCAACTGCGTATCTGTTGGCGTGATCGACGCTACTCGCCAACATCGGCGCGTGAGAGGGCCATTCACTCGACCGGATGGCATATTCCATGCGGACCTTCCGCTTTGATGTGGCGACGGTGTACCGTGCCGTCGCCTCACTCGCAACATCGTTCCTTTTGCCGCATACCGGACTTTGCGGAATGCGTGGTTCAGCCGGTCAGTCGGTGCTGAGCTGGGCGTACGACTTCGCGATGTCGGCGATGTAGTGCCGGGTCTGCTCCACGTTCAGTGCCTGTGCCCGCAAGTGCTCGTACATGACGCTGTACCGCTGCACATCATTGGCTTTCTCCAGATAGAGGTCGCTGGTGACGCCCTCGATATAGACGACGCTGGAGTCCGCGGCATCCGGGAATTCCAGAATGGCGTACTGCCCGTTGATGCCCGGGTGGGCGCCCATGTCGAACGGCAGCACCTGAACCGTCACATGAGGCAGGTGAGACAGCTCGACGAGCTGTTCCAACTGCTCGATCATGATCTGCCTGCCACCGACCATCCGGCGCAGCGCTGCCTCGTCGATGACCGCCCAGAGCCGCAGCGGCCCCTCCTGGGTGGTGATCCGGTCCTGGCGGCGCGCACGGACGCTGACGCGCTTGTCGATATCGGTCGGCGGAGCCTCCGGCAGCGCACCGTTGATCAGGGCCTCGGCGTAACTCCGGGTCTGCAACAGGCCGGGGACCACCTGCGGTTCGTAAACCCGCAGTGACTCGGCGTCGGTCTCCAGGCCGATGTAGACGCTGTACGGGATGTCGCCGAAGGCATGCCACCAGCCCTGCTGGCGGGAGTCCTTGGCCATCTGCATGAGCGAGTCGACGATCCGGTGGTCCGCGACCTCGTACACCCCGCAGAGATCACGGACATCGCGCTGGCTGATCGAACGGCGGCCGTTCTCCAGGCGGCTGATCTTCGACTGCGAGACCAGCAGCCGCTCCGCCACCTCCTCGGCCGTCATGCCCTTGAGCTCGCGCAGTCGGCGCAATTCCTGGCCCAACCGGCGTCGCCTGACGGTGGGATTGACGTTGGACGGCACGGAAACGGCACCTCCGGCTACGTAGCTGTGCGTATCTACTGCTCAGCAGATTGCCACCCGTGGGGTCGGTTGCGCTGGGAAATGGCCACACGCAGGCGCGCGGGGCAGCCGGTGGGCCGGCTGCCCCGCGCGTGGTGCGGCTCCCGAACCGGGTCTTGGGGACGTCGGTGCGGCGGTATTCGGTGCGGTGGTGCGGGCTGCCTCAGCGGGCAGCGGTGTGCACCATGCTGTCGCGACGGGACTGCGACTGCACTTGCGGTTGCAACGGCCCTCCCGCCGCCTGGTTGCGGCGCGGCTGGGCGATCGCCCCGTTCTGGACGTCCATCACGGCGTGTGCCACGAGACCGCCCATCGGGTCGTGTCTGATCAGGTCCCGGAGCCGGGAGCGCGAGGAGCGCCCCTCGTTCCCGGGGTAGAGGTGCTTGCCGAGACCGACCGCGTGGGCCAGTGCGGCGAGCGCCGCGGTCCGCGGGTCCGGCGGTACACCGGTGCGGATCGCACTGTCCAGCCGGGATCTGATCTCCCGGCTGATCGCCGTGTCCGTCGCCTGGTAGCGAGTCGTCGGCAACACCCCGCACATCTGGCCCGCCACGGCATGCACCATGCCGCACCGCTCCAGATGCGAGAGGTAGGTCTGGCGCAACCCCAGTCGGGGCCCGCCGATCCAGTGGACGGCCCGAACCGGGCTGCCGCGTCGGCGCAGCAGTTCCAGTGCGGAGTCCAGAGTCGGATCTCCTGTCGGCCGTGGCATCACCACGGCGATACGATCCCCGTCAGGGGCTATCCGTCCTGCCAGAGCCAGCTCCACTAGCTGAGCTCCGGCGAGGCCGAGGTCGAGCGACTGCGGCTGCGCTGTGGTACCCGTGGTCGGGTCCAGAGCGAGCAACAGAAGCTCCTCCGGAATTGTTCTGCGGCTCCTGCCCATCCATGCCTCCCCGCGTGGATGAATGACAGGGTGACCCCTCTCACATTGGTCTGTCGAGAGTGCCTGGGTGCTTCGTACGGGAACCGGCAGGTATGTCGTTCTCGTCTGGCAGCGCAGCCGAGGGTTCACACAGGACACTGGTAGATGGTTCGGACAGCGCGGGGGCGGCCCCGCAGCGCACGGAGGAGGCATCGGTGGCGGGCGAGTCCCCCGACAAGTCGGGGCAGCAGAAGTCGTCGGGAACGGCTCGGAGCGAACGCGATCCGCGGCTCGCCGTCTTGCACGAACAGGCCTCCCCGTCGGAGCCTGGCGGCAAGCAGGACACGGCGACGGCGGTCTTCCGTACGAAGCCGGTCGAGAGCGACGAGGACGCGGAGCGCGCCGAGGACGTCGAGGGCGTAGAGGGCACGGAGAACGCCTCTGAGGGCCCCGAGGCGGCCTCCGCGCCGTCCGGGCCTGCCGAGCCCGAGGAGGGCGACGCGCGGCTGCGTGCGGCGGTGGCCGCATGGGTGGGGAAGGGTGAGGGCGACGCCGCAGGCGCTGCTGCCGAGGAACTCGAGGCCGCCGACGCAGACGCGAAGCCCGAGGCGGTCGCGGAGAGCGACATGCCCACGCGGGCGGAAGAGGCGGACGTGAGCGGGGCGGACTCCGCCGACGCGACCGCGGACGAACCGGCTGCATCGAGCGCGGACGCGTCGGATGTGGCTGAAGTGGCGTACGACGCCGCAGATGCAGACGCAGAAGCAGAAGCAGGCGCAAACTCCGATCACGATGCGGATGACGAGGCCGCCGACAAGCCTGCGGCGTCCGATGACGCCGCAGCCGCGGTCCCAACCACGGACGAGGACGAGGACGAGGACGAGGACGAGCCTGCGGTCTCCGGCGACGCCTCCGACGAGACCCGGGTCTCCGAGGGGCGCGAGGAGAGCCACGCCACGGAGTCCGCGGACGCCGAGGAGGCCGAGGGGTCCGAGGGCAACAAGAGCGGCGGTGACAGCGAACCCGAGGCGGCTGACGACGCCGACGCCGACGCCGTGACCAAGGGTGCCGAGACCACCGGCGCCGATGTCGCGGACGCCGGCGAGGACGCCGGCGATACCGGTGACAGCGAACCCGAGGCGGCTGACGACGCCGACGCCGACGCCGACGCCGCGGCCAAGGGTGCCGAGACCAGCGACGCCGACGTCGCGGACCCCGCCGACGACACCGACGACACCGACGACACCGACGGCACCGAGCCCACTGCGGACAAGCGCGGAATCGATCAGCCCACGGCCGTCTTCAAGACGGTCCGGCGCGACCGGATCGACCAGCCGACGACCGCGCTGAAGATCGCCCGCCCCTCGGCGAAGTCCGAGGAGAAGCCGGAGCCTGAGAGCCCCGCTGAGCGCACCAGCCAGTTCGTACCGCTCCGCCGCGACGACGCACGCCCCGCCCCGGCGCCCCGCAAGCCGGGAACGACCGGATCCGCAGCCGCCCCGGCCACCCGGCCGAGCCCTGAGCCGGCCCCCGCTCCCTCGCTCAGCGGAGCCGAGCGCACCCGGCAGCAGCCGATGCCGCCCCGGCCACCGCTCGACCTGCTGGCCGAGCTGACGAACACGCCTCCGCCCCCGGAGACGCCGGTCCGTACCGCCGTTCGCCGGGTCAAGATCTGGACCCCGCTGGTCCTGCTCCTCCTGATCGTCTTTGCGATCGTGCAGGCTGTGCGCCCGCTGCCGACGCCCGTCCTGGCGCTGTCGGCCGACCCGACGTACACCTTCAAGGGGGGTGACCCGAGCCTGGCTTGGCCTGGACAGGGCCAGTCCGCGGTGACGGTGGACGGCGTCGGGTCCCTCGGTACCGAGGGGGCGCAGAAGCCCGTACCGATCGCCAGTGTCGCCAAGGTCATGACGGCGTACGTGGTTCTCCAGGGCCACCCCCTCACGGGCAAGGAGGAGGGGGAGAAGATCACCGTCGACCAGCAGGCGGAGGACGAGTCCAAGCGCCCGGAGGAGTCGACGGCCCCTCTGAAGGAGGGGCAGCGGCTCACCGAGAAGCAGCTGCTCCAGCTCTTGATGATCCCCTCGGGGAACAACGCGGCGCGTCTCTTCGCCCGCTGGGACTCCACGAGTGAGGCCGCCTTCGTGGCGAAGATGAACGACGCGGCCAAGGCGCTCGGGATGAACAGCACCACATACACGGACCCGAGCGGTCTGAAGAAGACCACGGTGTCCACCGCAGCTGACCAGCTCAAGCTGGCCAAGGCAGTGATGCAGAACGATGTGTTCCGGCAGATCGTCGACACACCCCAGATCGACATCGAGGGCATCGACGGCACGATCTACAACAACAACACCCTTCTGCTGCAGCCCGGTGTGAGCGGCATCAAGACGGGTTCCTCCACCCCGGCCGGCGGCAACCTCCTCTGGTCCGCCAACACGATCGTGGATGGCAAGAAGCTCTGGATCTACGGAGCCGTCATGGGCCAGCAGGCCGGTACCGGCCGGGTCTACGACAGCCTTCAGCAGTCGCTGGACAAGAGCCTCAAGCTCATCCAGAGCGCGCAGAAGGCCGTCACCTCCGCAACAGTCGTCAAGAAGGGCGACGTCGTCGGGTACGTGGACGACGGCTTCGGCGGGAAAACGCCGGTGGTCGCGACGGAGAACGTCAAGGCGATCGGCTGGCCGGGCCTCAAGGTCGAACTGTCCGTGACGGGGAACGGCAAGAAGATCTCGAACACCGCGACAGCGGGCACGAAGGTCGGCATGGTGACCGTGGGATCGGGGGACGGCAAGGTCAGTGCTCCGGTGGCCCTCCAGCAGGACATGAAGGCACCGACGTTCGGCCAGAAGTTGACCCGGATCAGCTGACGCCTGCAGGGAAGGGGGTGCCGGTCCCGGCACCCCCTTCCCTGTTGCGCACGTGTTAGCGTCCCCGGACAACCGGGGAGCGCCGGACCGCGTCCTCACACGTGTACCGCATGGGGGGGCACGGGCACGAAGCACGGGGACAGGGTTACCGGGCCGGCGGAGACGGGGAGAGACCGTAGTGACCACTGCGGAGCCGAGACCCGGCCGCGCGGCGGCCGGGAGCAGCGATGTGCGAGGCGACGTGACGAGCGGCAGCGGTGGCGGGAACACGGGCGTCCGGCTGCCGGCCCCGCGTACCCCGGAACCCCGGGCCGAGGTGTCACGGCGGATCCGCGCCCAGCTGCTGCTGCGTCACCCCGTCACCATCGCGACGGCGGCCGCCGCGGTCACCCACATCCTCTGGTTTTTCTTCTTCGCGAACAGCGGCGGCGACCTCGCGGCGCAGGACGCCTGGGCCGAGTTCGTCGGCCGGCATCCGGGCACCGCGTACAACCTCGCCTGGTACGGGGGGATGCACCCCGTCTCGTACAGCGTCGTGTCGCCGTATGTGATGTCGGTGCTCGGCGTGCGGACGACGATGATGGTCGCCGGGACCGTGTCGGCGGCGCTGACCGCGCTGATCCTGGTCCGGGTGCGGGCCGTCCGTAATCCGCTCGCCTGCTCGCTCGCCGGGGTGTTCGCTTATCTGTGCAACGCGCTGTCCGGACGCGTGACGTTCGGGCTCGGCCTGATGTTCGCGGTGGGTGCGGTGGCCGCGGTGTTCTGCTGGCCCTACCTCCGGTGCGAGCACCGGCTCCACCGGAGCAGCTGTCGCTGCGCCCCCCGTAGGCGGTGGGCGAAGGCAGCCGTCGCCGCCCCGCTGGCCGCGCTCGCGACGGCGAGCAGCCCCGTGGCCGGACTCTTCCTGGGTGTGGTCGCCGCAGCGCTGTTCCTGAACAAGCGGCGCCCCGGGGCATACGCCCTGGGCCTGGCCCCGGTCGCGGTCGTGGCGCTGTCCGCGTGGCTGTTCCCCTTCTCCGGTACGCAGCCGATGTCGATCGCGACCCTGTCGCTGCCGTTCCTTTTCGCGGTCCTCGTCTTCGTCCTCGTACCGCGCGACTGGAAGACGGTCCGTACCGCAGCCGGCGTGTACGGCGTCGGGACGCTGCTGACCTATGTGGTCGACTCGCAGATCGGCTCGAACGTCACGCGGATGGCGATGCTGTTCGCCGGTGTGGTGCTGCTCGCCGCGCTGCCGTACGCGGTGCCGCGCTCCCGACGCTGGTACGCGCTGGTCCTCGCGTTCGTCGGGATGAACTTCTGGATCGGCTTCAAGGGCGTCGACGACATCGTCCGGACCGCCCCCACCGCCTCCTGGACGCGGGAGCTGGCCCCGCTCGTCAATGAGTTGCAGGAGGTCGGCGCCGAGCGTGGCAGGGTCGAGGTCGTGCCCGCGAGCAGCCACCGGGAGGCGTCCGCACTCGCGCCGTACGTCAATCTGGCCCGTGGCTGGAACCGGCAGGCCGACATGGAGCGCAACCCGCTCTTCTACGACGACACCCTGAACTCCGCGAACTACCGCCAGTGGCTCGACCGCTGGGCCGTGCACTACGTAGTACTGCCGAAGGGGCAGCCGGACGCCACCGGCGCGGCGCAGGAGGCGGAGCTCGTCCAGAAGGGGCAGCCGTATCTGCGCAGGATCTGGTCCGACTCCAACTGGCAGCTCTTCGAGGTCGACAGCCCGGTGCCGCTGGCCGATCCGCCGGCGACCGTGGAACGGGCCGGTGAGGGCGAGCTGACCATCCATGTGAAGCGGGCGGGCCGGGTGCTGATCCGGATTCCGTACTCGCGCTGGCTCGCCCTGGTCGACGACGAGGGCAAGAGCGTGGAGCGGCCGCAGGAGACCGAGGCGTCCAAGCAGCGCGCCGACCAGGACAGCCCGCGGGCCTTCGTCAACACCAACGGCTGCCTGACCAAGGTGGACGAGGACGCCGACGGCGACGAGTGGACGGAACTGCTCGCGCCGCGCGCCGGGGTGTACCGGCTGGCAGCGCCGTACCAGCTCTCGCCGGGCACACCGTGCCCGGAGGAACTTCGCTGAGCGGTGCAGCGGGCCTCCGGGCTGCGTCGCCCGACCGTCCGGGCAGTCAGGCCATGGCTCGGCCTGCAGCGGCGATCAGTTCGTCGGTTGCTGCGATGGCGGCCTCGCGGCGGGTGGCCAGGACGGTGTGGTCGGTGGCGTCGCGGAGGCTGAACGCGGCCAGGGCAGCCTGACGAGCCGGCTCGGCGAGGGACTGTTCAAGGACAGATACCGCTACCAGTGGGCCGGTCACCGCCGAGCGCGTGGCGCGAGAGGCCGCACGGGCTGCCTCGACTGCCTCCTCGCTCGCGCCGTCCAGGCGAAGGGCTTCTCGGTGCCACACAGCCCGCCGATGGTCGCCCAGGGCGGCCACCAATTCGCCCAGCGCCCTGCGCAGCGCTTCTTCCCTCTGGTCAGCACGTGCAGCACTCTGAGCGATCCGCGTACTCCTGATCTGAAGCAGCCCGGTGAGCGCGCCCCCAAGGAGTGTGCCGACCACGGCAATGATGCTGGACCACATCGCGAAGTCCTCCTGAACAGCAGTACTGAGGCGGGTTGGAGTCGGGCGACTGTGCGCGGACCGGAAGCGTTCGCAGCCCCGACGGGTCATACCCAGGTCTGATCCCGTAATCCAGCCCCTGATCCGACGCCTCCGCAGGGGAGGCGAAGGCATCGTCGTACCCATGAAGAACCCAACGGCCCCCACGGCCAACCCGGTTACATCCGTCGGCGCCTGGCTGCGCGCCGCGTTGCCTGTCGAGCGATGGGGGACCGCCGGCTTCCCTGGACGCTGGGTGGGGGGCGCCGCCATGGTGCTTGCGCCGCTCCTGATGCTGACGGGTGCGTTGCTGCGAGCCCGCTTCCACTTCTTCTACCCGGACCAGCTCGCCGCGTATGCGCAGCATCCCACCTTGATGGCGGCCGCATACAGCCTCTTCGCTGCCGGGAGTGTGCTGCTCTGGCCTGCCGTAGCCGTGGTCGCCACCCGGATCGGCGCGCGCAGCGCGGGCTGGGGGCTGTGGGGCGGGTTGCTGGTCATCTCAGGGCTGTTCGCCCGCGCCTTCCATGCCGGGGTGGACCATCTGGCCTTCCAGCTGGTGCGTTCTCAGGGAGTGGAGTCCGCCGGCCAGGCGGTCTCGGCCGGCTACGGAGCCTTCCATGTGTTCTCCGCGCTGAATCTCGCCATCGTCGCGGGGTGGGTCGTGCTCGCCCTCGGGGCGTGGCGCACCCGTGTGCTCGGCCCGGTGCGAGCCGTCGCCCTCGGTCTGGCCGCGGCGCTGCCGCTCGGGGTCCTCAAGGGGACGACGCCCCTGTCGCTGGTCGCACTGGCGGGACTGTGTGCCGGCCTGGTGCCGTGGGGCTGCGCCTTGCTGTGCCAGGGGCCCCGCCCCAGCCGAGCGGCGGTGCTGCGCTGGGTGCCGCTTTCTCTGGTGACGCTCGGGCTGATGGTGCTCTTCGGGCAGGCCGGCTGAGTGGGTGCGTACGGATACGGTCGGGGCATGAAGCCCAGGGGCCGCCGCCATCTCTACGCTCTCGACCTCACCGCGGCGCTGGCCCTGACTGCCGTATACGTCAGCTTCGTCCGGCTGACAGCCGATGACGGTCAGCCCGCCTATACAGGCCCGTTCTGGCTGGGCTGTCTGGTTGCCGCCGCGGTCGGCCTGCCGGTCGCGGTACGGCGCCTGTGGCCGCTCGCCGTTCTGGGCATGGTGCTTGCCGCGCTGGCCGCGGCGTCGTTCCTCGACATCACCCGGGAGCCGTACGCCGCCGCGGGCCTGGCGGCCTATCTGGTAGCTCTGTCCGAACCCGCACGCCGATCCGTGCCCGCGCTTGTATGGGCGTTGCCGATTGCGGGCGGCGCCGTCTACGTCGGCGAAGCGGTGGTCACCCCGGCTGAGGACTGGCGGGGTGCCGTGGGAGTGGCCGGTCTCGTGCTGCTCGTGATCGGCGGGGGCTGGTGCGCGGGGTTCATCGTGCGCGGGCGTCGCGTGGAGACCAGGCGAGAGGAACGGCGTCGGTCGGAGCGGGCGCTGGACGAGGAACGCCTGCGGATCGCCCGTGAATTGCACGACATCGTGTCGCACAATCTCAGCCTCATAGCCGTGAAGGCGGGCGTCGCCGGTCATGTCGCGGAGGCCGCGCCGCAGGAGGCACGGGCCGCACTCAAGGTCATCGAGGAGACCAGCCGTTCCGCGCTGATCGAGATGCGGCGCACCCTCGGCGTACTGCGCACCTCGGGTGCGCCCCTGGGGCCGGCTCCGGACCTCGGTCGCCTGGACACGCTTGCCGCGGAGGCGGACCGGGCCGGGGTGGAGGTCCACCTGACGGTCAACGGCACGCAGGGCCTGGCCGAGGGGACTCAGCTGACCGTCTACCGGATCGTCCAGGAGGCCCTCACCAACTGCGTGCGGCACGCGGCCCCAACCCGCTGCGGCGTCACGGTCGAGGCGGATGCGCGCGAGATCCGTATCGACATAACCGACGCGGGCCCACCGGCCGGCCGTCGACCGGCGGGGGGTGAACTGCCGGGCGGGCACGGCCTGCTGGGGATGCGAGAGCGGGCGATGATGTACGGCGGCAGCTTCGCGGCGGGGCCCCGACCGGATGGCGGATTCGCCGTGTCCGTCCGGCTGCCTGTGGAAGGAGAGCGACAAGGGTGACTGGCGAGACCTCGGTCCGGGTACTGATCGCCGACGACCAGGCGATGGTGCGCGGCAGCTTTCGTGTGCTGGTCGACCACACGCCCGGCATGATCGCCGTGGGCGAGGCCGCGAACGGCCGGGAAGCGGTCGACCTCGCGCGCCACGAACAGCCGGACGTCGTGCTGATGGACGTACGCATGCCGGAACTTGATGGCATCGACGCGACCCGCCAGATCTGCTCGGCCCCCTCCATGTCCGCCGTCCGCGTCCTCATCCTCACCACCTTCGACCTGGACGAATACGTCTACGGGGCCCTGCGCGCCGGCGCCGCGGGGTTTCTGCTGAAGGACACCCCGCCCGCCGATGTCCTCACAGCTATCGGCGTCGTCGCCGCGGGTGAGTCACTGCTCGCCCCCTCGGTGACGCGCCGCCTCATCGCGGAGTTCGCCCGCCGCCCGGAGCCGGAGCGGCCACCGCATCGCTCGTTGGACGGGGTCACGGGCCGGGAACGGGAGGTGCTCGGCCTGATCGCCCGAGGGCTGTCCAACACGGAGATTGCTGAGCATCTCCATCTGAGCCTGGCCACGGTCAAAACCCATATCGGGCGTCTGCTCGCCAAGCTGCGCGCGCGTGACCGGGCCCAGCTCGTGATCGTCGCCTACGAGACCGGGCTCGTAGGCGACCGGCGGCCTGGAGCGTGACGTTCCCGCATCGCGCCCCCGTCAGCCTGCGGCCTGTCCGATCACGACGGCCAAGGCGCCGAGGGCCTCTCGGCCCGTGTACTGGGGCGTGGGGGAAGCCCCGTTCAGCGACGCAATGCGGCCGACCAGGTCGCGTACCGGGGCCGGGCCGGTTCGTCGTCTGCGGGCCTCGGGCCACCGTCTCGGCAGTCATGACGCTCCTCCCGGACATCCGTCGGGCGGGCCCGGTCCCGCCGGAATCAGCGTACTGTCCCCGCGGGCCCCGGACACCGGGCCCCGGACACCGGACGTGCAGATCACTTCGCAAGGCCCTCAGGCCGGTGGTCAGAGATCACCCGTTCGCCACCAGCCGATGGATGCCGGGCCCGGAGACCCCAGCGAGATGAGGCGGTACTCGTAGATCGGGTTTGACAGGGGAGGCCGGTCGTAGGGCTCACCCAGCTCGTCGCCGATCATGGTCAGCGACCCCGTGAAACCCTCGCACTCCGGGAAAGGCTGCGCTGCCGATTGGCGCCGGAGTCCCATGTCCCCGAGGCCCGGTCGCGTTCGACCGATCGGCGCAATCTGTCCGTGCCCGGCGTGTGGCCTGGGCTTTCGGATGGTTCGGTGTCGACAGGAGCCGACCTGACTCACATGGGGGCGTGATGTCAGCCAGTCGAGGAGGAGAACCGGCGTGAGCGTGACTCAGGTAGCCCCTCAGGGCGTCATTCCCTCGCATCTGCTGAAAGGCCAGAAGGCACTCGTCACCGGCGCGAACTCCGGCATCGGTAAAGCGACGGCCATCGGCCTGGGGCGCGCCGGAGCCGACGTGGTCGTGAACTACGTCGCCGGGCGCGAGGAGGCCGAGCAGGTCGTCGAGGAGATCTCCGGGTTCGGGGTGCGCGCGATGGCGTACGAGGCCGACGTGTCCCAGGAGGACCAGGTCGTCGGGATGATCGAGCGGATGGTGCAGGACTTCGGGACCATCGACATCCTCGTGGCCAACGCCGGGCTGCAGCGCGACGCTCCGTTCACCGAGATGACGACGGCCCAGTGGCAGAAGGTGCTGGACGTCAACCTCACCGGCCAGTTCCTGTGCGCCCGGGAGGCGACGAAGGAGTTCCTGAGAAGGGGCGTCGTCCCCGAGGTGTCGCGAGCGGCCGGGAAGATCATCTGCATGAGCTCGGTGCACCAAGTCATCCCTTGGGCCGGCCACGTCAACTACGCGGCCTCCAAGGGCGGCGTGCACATGATGATGGAGACGCTCGCCCAGGAACTCGCTCCCCACAGGATCAGGGTCAACGCGATTGCTCCGGGAGCCATCAGGACTCCCATCAATCGCAGCGCCTGGGACACGCCCGACGCCGAGAAGGACCTGTTGCAGCTGATTCCTTACAGGCGCGTCGGCGATCCGGACGACATCGCCCACGCGGTCGTCGGGCTCGCCTCGGACCTCATGGACTACGTGGTGGGCACCACCCTCTACGTGGACGGCGGCATGACCCTCTTTCCCGGTTTCGCCACCGGCGGCTGAACCGCTGAGCGACCCCGGGCGACAGCCGGGACCGTGGTTCTCAGTCGCGCTGCTGGTCGAGTGCGTCGTCCAGGGTGGTGGCGGCCATGATCAGCGACAGATGCGTGAAAGCCTGCGGGAAGTTGCCCAACTGCTCGCCACTGGGGCCGATTTCCTCGGCGAACAGGCCGACATGGTTGGCGTAGGTCTGCATCTTCTCGAAGGCATAGCGCGCCGGACGAATCCGCCCGGCGCGGGCGAGAGCGTCCACATAGAGGAAGGTGCAGAGGCTGAAGGTGCCTTCGGAGCCCCGCAGACCGTCCGGCGAGGCCGCAGGGTCGTAGCGGTAGACGAGGCTGTCCGACACCAGTGTGCGTTCCATCGCGTCCAAGGTGGAGAGCCAGCTCACCGTCCTGGGCGCCAGGAACCCGACGCGCGGAATGAGCAGCAGCGAAGCGTCGAGGACATCGCTTCCGTAGTGCTGGACGAGGGCCTGTTCCTTCTCGTTCCAGCCCCGCTCCATCACCTGTTCGAGGATCGCGTCGCGGGCCGCGGTCCAACGAGGAGCGTCGGCGGGACGGCTGTGCTCTCTCGCCAGGCGCAGCCCCCGGTCGAAGGCCACCCACGCCATCACCCGGCTGAAGGTGAAGTCCTGGCGCCCGCCACGGGTCTCCCAGATGCCTTCGTCGGGGCGGTCCCAGGAATCGGCGAGCCAGTCCAGCGTGCGCGCGAGGTTCTTCCAGCCGTGGTAGCTGCCTCCCATGGTGACCTCTCGCCCCTCCGACAAGGCGTAGAGCGCCTCCCCGTAGATGTCCAGCTGCAACTGATCGGCCGCCGCGTTCCCCAGCCGCACCGGATACGAACCCCGATAGCCCTCGAAGTGCGAGAGAACCTCTTCCGGCACCTCGGGGTCTCCGTCGACGCGGTACATGATCTGCAGCGGCTCGCCATCGACGCCCTCCCGAGCCTGGAGGCGGTCTCCCATCCAGTGCGTGAACTGCGCGGCCTCCTCGGCGAACCCCAGGTCGAGCAGGGCACGCACGGACAAGGAGCCGTCGCGGACCCAGGTGTAGCGGTAGTCCCAGTTGCGTTCGCCCCCGATCTGCTCGGGCAGACCCATCGTCGCGGCGGCGACGGGCGCACCTGTGGGCGCATAGGTGAGCAGCTTGAGCGTGATGGCCGAGCGGTGCACCACATCCGGCCACCGGCCGCGGTACCGCGAGGAGCGCACCCAGCGCTGCCAGAAGTCCACCACCTCCCAGAACCGCTCCATCGCCGAGTCCGGGGTGACCGGCGGCGGAGGGTCACCATCGGGTCCGTCGACGGTGAACACCGCTGCGGCCACCTCACCCGGCCTCAAGGTCACCGAACCCCGCACGTCCCTGTCGTCCTGCTGCAAGGGGAAGGTGCTCTGCAGAAAGGCGGTGACGTTCGGTGCATGGAACGTGGCGGTACCGTCCTGCAAGTCGAGATGGTGGGTGGCCCGGCCGTAGTCGAAGCGCGGACGGCACTCCAAAGTGAAGCGCACCGTTCCGCGCACCGCCCGCACTCCGCGTATCAGCACATGCCTGTCCGTGGGGGTGCCGGTGCGATCCGGTGGCATGCAGTCGAAAACCTCGCCGACCCCGTCCGGTGACATGAACCGCGTGACCAGGACTGCGGTGTCGGGGTAGTAGAGCTGCTTGTAGGTGGTGGTGCGGCTTTCCGGCGCGAACAGGAAGTAGCCGCCGCGGTCGTGGTCGAGCAGGGCGGCGAAGACACTGGGCGAGTCGAAGCGGGGAGCCGCGAACCAGTCGACGACCCCCTGGGACGACACCAGAGCAGCGGTCTGCAGGTCGCCGACGAGGCCGTGGTCGGCAATGGGCGGGTAACGGTCCATGATCATCTCGCTTCCCTGGCGCTCCTGATCCCACTGTCCGCCCTGTGCGGCGAGGCTGCCATGGGATGCGGCACGAGGGGCGAGCGGTGCGACACGGCCGGCGTCAGGAGGTGAGGGTGCCGATGACGACGGCGACCGGCCCGAGCGCGGCTCCGGCCTGTTGGGCAGCGATGAACGGGCGACGGAGGCGGGCGTGAGGCCCGGCGAGTCAGGAACCGGTTGCCAGGCCATGAGGAGAGCGACCGCGTCGCCTGTGGTGACTGTTACGCCCCCTGCCGTCCCGCCTGCGCCTGGATCTACGCCGGCGACACCTTCCACCTCATCCGCGCCGGACTCACCGGCGGTGACGTCGCCAAGGGCACCCCGCACACCGTGCGCGACCACCCCCGCTTCTTCGCAACTCTCACCGCCCCGTCCTTCGGCCCCGTGGATGAGGAACGAGGTGGGGCGAATCTGTCGCTGACCTGCGCAGTGCCCACTTCGACGTACACGAGCTTGTCCACTGCCGACCGCCGTGCTTCACCGTGCCCCCCGTCCGATCTGGCGCGGTTGCGGCACAGGCGAGCCGAGCAGCTACGGCAAAGGCCAGCCGTTCGAGCACGCGCACTCGTCGTCTCGTAGGTGGAGCCGCCTGGACCAGGGCGTGTTTCGAAAGTCCCGGCTGCCGGGCGGGCGGACGACGCTACTTTCGAAACACGTCCTAGCCGCTGCCGCTACGTCTGCGGCGCACTCGCGACACAATCCAGATCCCGAACCCAATGATTGGGAACATGATCAACGACATCGTCACAACGGCGATGATCCCAGCGAAGAGGAACGTGACCAGCAACTCCCATATCGAGGGATCCGGTTCCATACCCTGCCTTCTTGATCTAGCTGCGTCACGTTGTTCCGGCAACGACGCATGTGTAGATCCTGCCGATTCCTCAAAGCCCCAGCATCACGCGCTTTCTTCTTTCGAGACCGCCAAGCTGTCCCAGCACCGACACGTTGCGCTCGACGCATCAGGCAGCGCTGGGCTGGGTCGCCTCGGTCCCGATGTCCGACCGGTATGCGTATGCCGGAGTGGTCGAGCACTCCGGCATACGCACACCCCGACGTCCGCGGCCGCAGCATCGGCTCAGCCCTGCCGATCGCCCTGATCGCATCGACCGGGGCGCCGGGCATCTGGACCAATCCCGCGACGACAGCCGGCCACGACTGCGGGTGCGCCGACCAACCAGGCGCGCGTGTGCCTCGCTGCACTCCACCGGCCTCCACGCTGCCGGTGTGAGGGTGGCCAGTTGGGATTCCGCGCCGGCGGCCAGTCAGTGGGGAGCCGTCCGGCCGCCACTTGTGATGGTCAGTGATCGCGGGGCTGCGCAGTCGGCCGTGTGGTCACAAGGTGCGCAGGAAGTCTTCGAGGGCCTTGTTGAACGCTTCCGGGCGTTCCATGTTGGGGAAGTGGGCGGTCCCGTCGATCGAGATCGCGCTACCAGTGGCGACGGTGTGGGTGAGACGTTCGGCCATGCCTATGTGATCGGGGGAGTCGAGGACGCCGTTGATGGCGAGCACAGGCACGTCGATCTTGGCGATGCGGTTCCAGGTGTCGCGGACAGGGATGCGCAGGTCGGGTTCGTCGGCGGTGTGCTTGGCCAGGGTGCCGCGGTTCATCTCGCGCAGACGGCCGACGACCTGAGGGGCGAGATCGTCGAGGGTGCGGTCCGGGCCCGCGGCGAAGAGCGTGAATGCCTCGACGGCGGCGTCCAGGTCGCCGGCGGCCATCGCGGTTTGCCAGGTGGCCCAGGTTCGGGTGGTCCAGGGGTCGGTGAAGGTCGGCTCACTCGTCCCGGCGCCGCTGACGACCACGGCGCTGACCAGTTCCGGATGCTCCAGTGCGGTGTCGACCGCGGTGCTTCCTCCCATGGAGACGCCTACCAGGACCGCGGGCCCGATGCGCAAGTGTCTTAGCAGCGCGGCGAGGTCGTCGGTGTGCCGGAACGGTTCGGTGGCGTTGGCGGACCGGCCGTGACCGCGGGCGTCGGGCGCGATGACGCGGTAGCGCGCGGCGAGGGCGGATATCTGGTCGTCCCACATGCGGTGGTCCAGGAAGCCGCCGTGCAGCAGGACGAGGGGTTGGCCGGCGCCGGTGTCGAGCCAGAATAGATCGTTCATGACAACCAAGGTGTCATTCTTGGAGGAGAATGGCAACCAAGGTGTCATCATGGCGGCGTGAATGAAACAGATTCCGGCCTGGTGTCCGAAGAGCTGACGGACCGGCTCACCGAGGTGTTCGACCTGGTGGGGCCGTTGTACCGGCGCACCCAGCGCAAGGTGGAGGAGGACATGTCCGCCGAGGGGCTGTCGGTGGGGGTGCGGGCCGTGCTCAACTTGCTTCGCGAGCACGGGCCCATGACCGTCCCTCAGATGGGTCGGGCGCAGGCGCTCAGCCGCCAGTTCGTCCAGCGCATGGTCAACGACGCGGCCGCAAGAGGTCTGGTCGAGTCCGCCCCCAACCCGGCCCACAAGAGGTCATCCCTCATCCGGCTGACCGAACAGGGCAAGACCGCCATCACCGCCGTCATCGATCGCGAGCGCGCAGTGCTGCGTCAGGCCGGCGGTGACCTCACCGACACCGAGATCGACGCCTGCCTCCGAGTCCTCTCCCGCCTCCTCGAAGTCATGGGCAACGTCGACGTCGACTGAACCAGACCGTATGACGTCAGCGAGATCGCTTACGGAGAGTGGCACGACAACTGGCCGTACGCGGCTATCAGTACATGACCAGCGACCGGGACCGGGCCGTCGCGGATCGGCTCGGTGCCATGATCCGGGTCAGTGGGGGAGTGTTTCCGAACCTTCCCAGGAGGGCGCTGCGGGGCCCGTAGTGGCACGCCTGTGGCACGGACCCCTGGAGCGCCGAAGGGCCAGCCGGGGAGGGAATCCCTCCTGAGCTGGCCCTCCTCTCTGTGCCCCCGGCAGGATTCGAACCTGCGACACCCGCTTGAGGAGTTCGATCCATCCCGGGCGCGGCGGGCTCATACTGCTTGCACCGGGGCCAGGGGCGACCGCCCGTAGCCGCCGCTGTCCGTAGCCGTGGATGCCAGCGATGGATGTCAGCAGAACAGCTCTGGCACGGGGCAGACCTCCAGCGGTTCTTCCGGCCGGTCGGCCCAGTTCCACCAGACATGCCGACTGATACACCTCCACAGGGACCGGCACGTCCGCCGACCATCGTCTGCCCGACTGGAGAGCACGAAGCCACCAGACTCCATGGGCTGGCTGCACTCGGGGCAAGCCGGGGCGTCGCCGGTCATGCGGCGCACCCTAGCGGAGTGTGGCCGCAGTCCCGCGCTGGATTGCAGTACGAGGTCTTCGTCCCGAAGCAACTTGGGCACGCGCACTATCTTGGGCTGGTCCCCTTGGCACCTGCTGCGTGGTCCAGAGGTGTGCGTGGTTGTCCGCCTCTGTCTGTCGGCGCTGTCACGCAGTTGGACACTCACTGGCCCATCTCGGAACCGTGAATGCTGTGTTCGATGTCGTGTCATGTCGTGGACGCAGCCAAGCCAAGATCCAACTCCTGTCTCCCCTGGGCGGTCTCGGCATTGTTCGGAGCTGCTGTGGGCTTCGTCGCCTGGTCGCTGACCGTCTGGGCGCGCGCGTACTGCGACGCGGGTTACGAGGCCGGCGGACGCTTCGAACTCAACCTCTTGCTCCCTCTGTTCGTGGGACCCGAAGCACTCGTTGGACTCGTGGCGCGGGCCATCGGCCGACGCCTGGTGCTTCACGTGCCAACGGCGGTCCGCGTTTCACTGCCGACGCTACTGGTGGTCGTTGCGACGGTGTGGCTGGCATGGTGGTTCTTCGCGACCCAAGGGACGCTGGATGGCTATCCCGGCGACTCTGGCCGCTGCCCCGTGAGTAACGTCCCGCCACAGTGGCCTGAGTGGATCCCCGTCTGATCAGCCACGACTGACCATCGGCGGCCATGACCTGCGGCCACTTATCGATCGACGCCCTGGCCTGCTGCTGAGTTGTCGGCAGTTGTCGACGTCGGTCATCGCTGAGCGCCCTTCCACGGCCCCAGGAAGGCTCGGGAGGGCGCTGGTGCTTTGGTGAGACTCGTCACGAGCACCGCTCTGGCAGCGTGGTGGGGCGAGTTGGCGCCTGACCTGCTGGACGCGGACTTCGACGGCTGCCGGCTGTGGTCTCCACCAGCAGCCGCAGTTCCCCGTGAGTCCCCGCCTGATCTGGCGCGGTTGTGGCACCGTCCACCGCACGTACCTGCGCATGGGAGGTCGGCCGCACGCGCCCACGCGCGCAGCCTGACGATGAAGTTGAACATGTGCGGTCGGTCAGGGTCCCTGCAACGGCCACTCACGACCGTGTGGCAGTCCCGCACCCCGCATCGCGGGCCTCCCGCATGCGTGTTTCCATCGACGTGCTCCGGTCGTACGGGTCGACATCGGGGCCGTCTCCCGGGCGCGAGACCGCGCGCTCTGCGCTGAACTTGGGGGTGAAGTAGCCGGTGAAGGTATCGCAGCCGCCGTTGGTGGTGTCCACCTTGTAGGAGACGAGGGAGAACGTACCCGGCTCGACGATGACCTTCGCCGGGTCGTCCCAACTCATCACGACCTCGCGGCGCACGATGGTGCGCGCGACTTCGTCGTTTCCCGCTGCAGTGCGTACGACCGGATATACGTACGTGACATCGGTGGTCACCTCGACCGCACCGCGCTTACCTTCTCGGTACGTGATCCGCCCTCGTGTCTTGACCACATCCCCGACAAGCCGGGCCTTCGTCTTCTCGAACCGGCTGAACAGCAGCAGAGGATCGTTTTCCCGGCTGGGCGCACGGAACGCGGTCGCCAGGTAGCCCTGGACACCCTCCTGATGAGGATTGATCAACGCGATCGCCTTCCTCGGCCGCTCCCCGCGCAGCACCCCAGGATCCAGACTGGACGCGGTGAGGAAGTCCCGGGTCTTCTCGAGCGCCTGCGCGACCTGCCCCTTGTTCATCCAGCCGGTCGCGCGTGCCTCAGGCAGGCCGATCCCAGCCGCCCCGTCACCCCACTGCTCAGCGGGCGACCCCCTGAACGGCTCCTCCACAGTCGGACGTTGGGCTGCCGCTTCCGTCGGCGGCGGTTGATCCGGACGTTTCGACTCCACGGCGAGCGGCGCACTCTCGCCGCCTCCGCCTCCGAACCATCCAGCCACCCGCCCTGGATCCAGCGCCACGACCAGCAAGGCGACCGCAACCAGCAGACCGATCGCGTACCAGCCCTTACCTCCTTGCCGCCGGGCCGGTTGGTGACTCCGCCACGGCTCCGGTCGGTCGGTCTCCTCCCGTAACTGCTGTGCCACCATCCGGGCCCGCGCCGACGGCTCCTCGGGCGCGCCCTTAGTCCCCGCCTCGGCTTCCCGAAGGAAGCGCTCCCACTCTTCGTCCGGTATGGACTCCCCACCCTTGCCCACGATGGGCCCCGCCCTTCCCGCGCAACCGGCCCCTCTTCAGGGTTGGTCATCTTCCGTGCATGATCACACAGCTCAGTTTGGCTCCATGATCGCCGTCGGTGTGGGCCTCTCAACGCGGCTGGGGTCGCGCCCCGCGTCGGGATGGAGATCCTCGGGCACAGCCAGATCGGCATCACCGTGGACGTCTGTACGCACGTGGTCCAGGACACGCGGCGCGAGGCCGTCAGCCACACGGACCGGCTGCTCAAGAGGGGCCCCGGCCGTGAGTGACCGCGCCGTTGATGTGAGATGTGGATGTCAGGCGCGCGCTTGAACCACGTACCCGTCAACTTTTCGCGCCTACAACACGGTTGGCATGCCGGGCATGCCGCTGCGGCTGCTCAGCGTGATGTCCGTCACTCAAAAATGGTTGAAGGTGGGAGAACTGTGCAGGTGTGTTCCGCTTTGCGGTGGGTGGCTCGACCTCCCCCTCGGCCTGAGTCACGGTGTGGCCTCTTATGGAAACTGCGCGTGACAGTACGATTTGTCGGGCGTCGCGTGTAGATCACGTGAAGCTTTCATGGGGAATGCGGGCGGGGTCATCTGGTCGACCGGTAGGTACGACCGTGATCTTCGCCGTCCGCAATGGAGTAAGGGGGGACATCATGTGCGGACTTGCGGCTATCGGTCTGTCCACCGTTGTGTACGGGGCGCCCTGTACGTCGCTCTGACGCGCTGCACTCAGTCACTCCGGATCGTCCACCATGCCGCGCTGCCAACGCCCTTGACCGGGGGCGAATCACTCTCACCGTCGACCAACACAGCCCCTGTGCCTGAGGAGACGACTCCCGCCGTGATCTCGGAACCGGCCGCCGTACCCCTTTCCGAGACCCCGCCGATTCCATCTCAGAACGACTCCACAGGAAGCACCCATGGGGAAGCATCGAAGATCGGGCCTGAGGCCCGCCGAGATCCGCAACGTGATCGCCCTGATACCGGCCCACAACGAGGCCGACGCCATCGCGGACTCCATCCAGGGGCTGTACGGGCAGATCTTGCCCCCGTGGCGGGTCATCGTGGTCGCGGATAACTGCACCGACACCACCGTGGCCATCGCGGACTCCCTGGGGGCCGAGGTCTTCGAGACCCAGGGCAACCGGCACAAGAAGGCCGGAGGGCTGAATCAGGCCCTGGCCCGCCTGCTGCCCGCTCTGCACGACGACGACGTGGTCCTCGTGACGGACGCGGACAGCGCCCTGGACCCCGGCTTCGTGGCCTGTGGGGTGGAGCACCTCGCGAAGGGCTACGGGGGAGTGGGCGGCACCTTCCGGGGAGGACCCGGCGGGGGCTTCGTGGGCCACCTCCAGCGCAACGAGTACGCCCGCTACTCGCGGGACGTGAAGCGCCTGGGCGGCAAGTGCCTGGTGCTCACCGGCACGGCGGCCATGTTCCGGGTGCAGGTGCTGCGGCAAATCTCCCAGGCCCGCCTGGAGGGCCGTCTCCCGGCCGGGGACGGGCGCGGGGGCATCTACGACACCTCGGTGCTCACCGAGGACAACGAGCTGACCTTCGCGGTGTTGCACCTGGGCTATCAAGTGCTCTCGCCGGAGGGCTGCACGCTCACCACCGAGGTCATGCTGACCTGGAAGGCCCTGTGGGACCAGCGACTGCGCTGGAAGCGGGGAGCGGTGGAGAACTGCGTCCAGTACGGCCTGACGCGCATCACGTGGCGCTACTGGGGCCGTCAGCTCCTGAGCATGGTCGGCGTCCTCGTGACCGCCGTGTACCTGGCGACCCTTGCCTACGCCCTGGCCTCGCACTCGTTCCACGTCAACGAGTTCTGGCTCTGGGTCTCGCTCGTCTTCGTGATCGAGCGGGTTGTGACCGTACGGGAGCTCGGCTGGAAGCGGATGCTCCTCGCCGCGTCCATGTACGAACTGCTCTTCGACTTCCTGCTCCAGGCCTGCCACGCCAAGGCGTACCTGGACTCCGTGTTCCGCCGTGAGCGCGCCTGGTAGCAGGTTGCTTCAGAAACTGTCAGAGATCATTTGGGAGGGACCCTTGTACAACAACCCTGCAACTACTGTGGGCGGTGGGGTGTTGGCCTCTACCGGTATCGGACTGATGACCAGTGTGTGGCTGGGCCTGACGGCCTTCGCCCTGGTGGCCCTTGGAACCGCTGTGATGCGGATAGTGCCCCGGGGCCGGAGCCGCGCCTGATCGTGATCCGCAAGACGGCCGTGGTGGCCCTCCTGCTCCTGGGAGTGGCCACCCTGGCCGCCTGCCACGGCTCCGAGCACGCGCCGGACCCGAAGGACACGGTGGGCATCCAGAGCCTGGAGGGGCGGTGAACAGCCGAGTACTACCTGCAAGTCTGTTGGTGGCGGCGAGGGTTGCGCCCACGGCCGTTCACCTGCGGCAACCGCGGTTCCCCGTGAGTCCCCGCCCGATCTCGCGCGGTTGTGGCACGAGGGAACTTCTGAACTATCGCGAACTCACTCGCGAGTCCTGATGCCACCTCGGCCGCCGCACCTGGTCGCTGCCACGGCGAGCACGCGTGAGCTGATGACGTGCATGGGGCACAGCACCGCCCGCGCCGCGCTGATCTGTCAGCACATGACGGCTGACCGGGACCGCGCGATCACTGACCGGTTGGGGGCGATGATCCGCAAGCGGCAGGGAGACGCCGGGCCGTAGTGGCACGTGCATGGCGCGGGCGTGATTATGCGAAAGGGCCAGTTCGAGAGGATCAAGCCTCCGAACTGGCCCTTAGCGCTGTGCCCCCGGCAGGATTCGAACCTGCGACACCCGCTTTAGGAGTTCGAGCACTGCCCGTCTGTGAGGGCCGCAGTCGCGCTCGCGCACGTCGCCAATGGGTGCCTGGGTGCGTTTGTGTACGCCCTCGTTGATGTCAGGCGTGGATGTCAGCGGTGCGTGCTGGGCCTGCAGTTCAGTCGCCTGAGTGGCCCCAGAATTAGATCTCTTGAGAGGCGCTTTCTTCGTCGTGCAGCACTGCGCACCGTCCAACCCACCGCGATCGGGGGAGGCCTCGAAATCCTTGACGTGTGCACGCGTCAGCTTGTCGGTGCCGAGCGGCTCGCGCGTCTCCTCGGCCGTCACAGGTTCCACGGTGTTGTAGTCCGGGGTGTCGTCGAAAGTGGCCAGAGCTGCTCTTCGTTCCACAGCTGAGAGTTGGCGCAGGTGACGTGGAGGTCCGTTGGGCAATGCTCATCGGCTGCGCTGTGCCGCTCGAAGACGTGCGGTTGTCGCCTGTTCGCGTACGTGCGCGTCGCGATCCCTTTCGAGCTTGTCGAGCACGGCCGCCGCGGGGTCAACGTCGCACTCCGTGGCAGGGAACCGCCTCAAGGCTATGGCGACCCAGGTGCGGACTCGAGAACTGTTGTCCTCTGCCAGGCGGCAGATAGCCGGCAGGGTCCGTGGTTGCTGACGGAACCCGAGCGAGTCGAGAGCAGACACCCGTACCTGCTCGGAAGGATCGGCCAGCAGGCTCACCATCAGGTCGACGGCCGCCGGGTTCGCACCATGACTGCCAAGCGTCCCCACGACCACGCTCCGAACTCGCTCGTCCGGGTCCTGTGCCGCGTGAGCCAGCATGGTGAGGTCGGCAGGGTCAGGTACGTAGCCAAGCAGCCAGATCGCTGCCCGGCGCAGGTCGGGGTCCGGATCCTGCGCCCAGGGCACGAGCGTGCGGCGCGCGGCAGCGGGATCTTCTTGAGCAAGTACGGAGAGCATCGCCGTCAGAGAGTCCTGATCGTCGCCCAAGTCGCGGGACCAGGCGCGCAGCAGCACCGGCAGAGACGACCGGCCTGCCGTCTCGACGAGAATGTCGGCAAGCACAAACCGGGCATACCAGCTCCCCGCCGCCACGGCCGCTTCCAGGTGCGCTTCCAAGCGCGGGATCAAATCCGAATGCATCGTGCCTGTCAGCTCCCTCTGCAGAGCCTCCAACGCATCGAAATCGAAGTCGGGGCCCACAAGGCCGGCCGCGAGTTCGTCAAGGGGTGCGGCTTGATCCCACGCTGACTGGTTCTCCATCCCTTGCCCCTCACGTTGCGGCAGGGCTGCACAACACCCCCGTCCCACGTCTCCCACATCGCCGGGCCAGTCTAGATTGGCCCGCCCTAAACGGACTCGTCGTCGTGCTGCTGCAAGTCGGCGAAGACTAAGCTCAGCTTGAGAGGAGCACCGCGTTAGGAGCGAGGTGAGGAGGATGCGCCGTGAGCTGCGGCTTCCGGGCCACGGGCGACCGCTTCGAGTTACCTGCCACTCACCGCTGTTCCCCGTGGTTCCCCGCTCGATCTGGCACGGTTGTGGCACGCCGACCCCTCGATACGAACCTTTGATAGGGCGGTCGCTGGCGTCTGCTCGACTGGTAGACAGTCGCCCATGACGTACTACGCCGATCTGACGCCGTACACCTACTTCGCACACAATCCGCAGGGAGGATCAGCAGGCCTCTGGCGCGGAGTCTCGGTGGTGAACGTGGGCTGGCTTGCACGCGGCAGGCGGTACCCGAAGGGCGTTGCTCCCGCTGGCCTCGTAGAGACGCTGAAGCACATGAGACGCACCCACCGAGCCCAGCAAACCCGCGGCCTACACTCCTGCCCGTGGTGCGCTTACCGGCTTTTCGGAGCGCGTGCCGACTGTCCTCAGGGAAGTGCCGAGATACGAGTGATGGGTAGAGAGATTGCCTACGCCGCCCCTGAGTTGATCTCTCACTACGTCGAGGGTCATGACTACCTGCCGCCAGACAACTTCGTAGAGGCTGTCCTGTCGGTTGCCCCTGCGACCTGAGCTTGGGAAACGGCGGCCGTCTGGGCTGGATGCGGTTGCCACCAGGGGAAAGGTTGTCTGTCTACCTGTTCAGGCGGAAGCTCTCGCACCGACATTGGCCGTACCTGTCCGCTGTAACTGGTGCGCATCTGGTGCGGCTCAGCGTGCTGCTCACAGCAACGCGGGGCCCGCTCTCATGTGCCCAGTTGATACCTCCGCCGGGGACCGGTCGCTAAAGTGCTCCTGTGTGCTAGCGAGTTGGGCTATTCTGCAGCCGTGAATAGGTGGAGGAAAAAGCGTGCACTGAAGGCGTTGCATGACCAAATAGCTCACATGCGGAAGTATCCGGAATTCGACAGTTTGTGGGATAAGTGGCCAGCGTGGCATAAATCTTCCAGCTTCGCGCTGCGCCGTATCCTTGGCTCGGATCACCCGCTGGTTGAAGAGTTCGCTTCACTTTGGCCAGAAAAGGAGAAGACGGACAAGTTTGCGGTGTACCGCAGGCAGAATGCTTCAAAGTCTGAGGGCATCCTGGAAAGTGCGATATTTGAACTGGACTTTTCCCGTAGCCGTGAGGTGGATAAAGAGTTTGTCTACGCGGTCGATGAAGGCCTTCGTGCGCGCGTCCAGCATGCCATCGACGCCGAGGATTGGTCGGCAGTGGCGTCGCTGGCTGCTACATATGTAGAGGATCGGGTGCGGCTGTGGAGTGGCTTGGGGAATGACAGCTTTGGCGTCAGCCTCATGACGCAGGTGTTGAAGCCAGAGAATGGAATCCTGGCTCTAGGTAGGACTCCTGGGGAGAAGGAAGGTTGGCATCAACTCGGGCGAGGGTTTGCCGCCGCCTGCTCTAATGTAGACAGGCATAGAATTCAGCAGAGAGACGATCTGAAGCATTACGCTTTCGGGGTGCTCGGCCTTGCGAGTCTGATTTTGACGCAACTGAAACATGAGCGCGGCACCATTTTCGCCTCACCTCGCAGCGGGCCGTAGTCTTTGCCTCGGGGGCAGCGGGAAGGTCGACAGGTCGGTGGAGCGGGTTTGGTCGGTGTCCTGCCCGGTTTGGGGTCGAGCATGATCAGGGGGCCGTACGCTGGCTGGCAACTCGGGCAGGCTGTGATCCTGCCCGGAATTTGAACGAGTGGCCCCCTGGTCTTGCTCGACGCGGGACCCGAACCGGGGAGGTGGCTAAAGCCGTGGAGCCGACCGCCCCAGCCACAGCGGGTTTCTCCCCACCGCGGTGCTCGCTCTAGCCGCGCGACCGGCGTAGCCGGGGCCAGAGCGGGCCGAAGGCAGGAGCGTCAGGCCCCGGCGGTGAGCCGGGGAGCGCGCGGCGAGCGGAGCGAGGCGCCTTGATGAGGTAGAGAAACCTGTAACAGCTCTGGGGGAGTCGATCCTTCAGCTGTTCGGCTGGGGGCGGATCGCGTCTGCGATGGTTTGCATGGACTCGGTGATCGCTTCGGCTCCTGCCTGGGTGAATGCTTGGCGCTTGCGCGTCTTGTTGGCGTAGCCGATGGCAGTGCAGCCGACCGCGTGAGCAGCCTGGATGTCTGTCAGTGAATCGCCGATCAGGGCGCACAGCGTGACGTCGACGCCGAGTGCGTCAGCAGCCGCAATGAGGGAATGCGGGTTCGGTTTCATGAGCCCCGGCTGATTTGCAGGGCGACCCACTACCTCCAGCACATGCCCCGTCAGACCGTGCCGATCCAGGAATACCCGAACACACTCGGCGGAGTTGTTACTCACCACAGCGATCTTCCGCCCCGTTACCCGAACTGCTTCCAGCGCAGCGACCGCCCCTGGCGTGGGCTCCCCCGCCACCCCGACTGCTTCAATCTCGGCGGCGGTGAGAGCGCGTTCCACCTCCATCCCCATCTCTGGGTCGGCCTCGTGTGCGAGTCGAAGGACTTCGAGAGGGTCATCCGTCCCGTTCAGCTTCCCGCTGAGACCGGGTTCGCCCCTGGCGGCTAGTTTGGCCAGTTCCCTTGCGACCTCTCTCGCGGGGCGGCCGGCGAACACGTCGCACAGCGGGCCGTCGAAGTCGAAGAACACTGCCGCAGTGTCGGCCAGAGCTGCGCTGAGGTGGTCACTTTCCATCGAGATCGAATCCCCTCGCGATGGTCTCCCAGACACTGTCGAACCACATGCGAGCCTGCTGGACCTGCTGTGCACCGCTGGACGAATCGCTGTCATTGACCGAGTGGTGAAAGAGAACGGTGTCCTTCCCGACCAGGTCGTAGATCTCGATGGTTTCTCCTTGCGCTACAACCGTGTTGGGCTTGATCGGGTAGTAGCCGAAGAAAGCATCTTCCTGGTTGATCACGTACAGCTTGAAGAACTGGGTACCGCTGTGGACTCTTACGTCGACGCTGGTTTCGGGCACCAATCCCAGGTGCCTCAACTCCGCCATCGAGTCACGGATGCTTCGGGCGTAACCGACCATGATGTCGTGCATCCGGGTGCGCAGGCGTTCGTCATCACCACAGTCTTCGCGGCGTACCGGGGCGG
This sequence comes from Streptomyces sp. NPDC056231, assembly GCF_048270745.1. NCBI lineage: Bacteria > Bacillati > Actinomycetota > Actinomycetes > Kitasatosporales > Streptomycetaceae > Streptomyces > Streptomyces sp. NPDC056231. The sequence continues at coordinate 158,152 of NZ_JBLVKW010000002.1, forward strand.
CTTGGGGCACCGACATGTCCGGGACGAGTATGCGCACGGTGATGCTCGACGGCGTCAGCCTGCCGACTCGGATCTTGTCCAACGGCTCTTGCAGCGCGCCGTGGAGCGTCTCGCTGGAGAATCCGGCGAAGTCGATGGTGACGGCGTTGCTCGCGAACGCCTGCTCCACGTACGGGCGTAGTCCTGCCGGCCGTTCCGTCCGGTTGCGAACGAAGACGCCGCTTCCCTTGCGTGACACCACAAGGCCCTCGTCTTCGAGTTCCCTCAGAGCGCGTTGGATCGTCGCCCGTGCGAAGCCGTACATCTCTGTCAGCTCTTTGTGGGACGGCAATTTCTCGCCCGGTGCGATCTTCCGCGTCCGGATCGCCGCTCCGAGGCTGCTCGCCACCTGCTCGTAGGGCGGGCGGTCGTCATCAGGGTCAAGGGGATCGGGAGCAAACGTCATGCAGCGATGGTACGCGGCCGAACCGACATTGGGGCAGCCAAGATAGTCAGGTGTTGACATGACTAGCCAGGCTGCGTACGTTGGTCATGTAGCCGACAAGGCTAGCCAAGTCAGTCACCTCCTCAAGGGAGAAACTTCATGCCTTCCTTCAAGATCGATGTCTCGACCGCTGTCGTGTTCGTTGCGACGCCTCCGACGCCGAAGCTCGTGAGCAAGCAGACCGGTGAGATCGCGGTGGACCGGGAGACTGGTGCCCAGCTCGCGACGGTGGGTCTGCTGATCTCGGACGAGGGTGAGGGGAACCTGTACCAGGTGACCGTGCCCAACACGGGGGTGCCGGAGGGTCTTGCCCCGGGTACGCCGGTCTCGGTGATCGGGCTGAAGGCGCGGGACTGGGAGAACACGTTCAACGGCCAGACCCGGCACGGGATTTCGTTCCGTGCGGTCGCGATCACGCCGGCGGTCTGACCATGTCGGATCTCGCCACGGTGATCGAGGCGGCCGGGGCCTTATCGGCTGCCGGTGGGCTCGGCTACGCGAAGGTTCGCGCTCCTCGCGTGTTCTGGTCGCTGGTCGGTCTTCCGGTCGCCCGGGTCCGGTTCTCGGTCACCTACCGGTCGACGATGGACGTGTGTGGGCTGACGGTGCAGCCGTCTCGCCTGCGGGCGTTCATGGTCCGCAATGTGGCCCGTCGCCAGGATGTGCAGCCGGTCCCGCCGAGGGTTCGCCGCGTGCGTGGCTCGTCGACCGGGATGCGGGCCACGCTCCGGCTCCCCGCCGGCCTGGAGCCCGCTGACGTGGCTGCCGCGTCGGAACGGTTGCGGCACGCCTGGGGTGTCCACTCGGTGCATGTCGCGGAGATCAAGCCGGGGTTCGTCGAGTTGCGGATGACCGGCTACGACGTACTGCGGCGGGTGAAGATGCCGCGCCGGCTGCCTCGCAAGCTCACGTCCGGTCCGGTGGTGGTCCCGGTGGCCCTGCGGGAGGACGGAACCGCGTTCGTCCGGGACTATCAGAAGATCCCGCACGCCCTGACGCTCGGGGCGAATCAGTCGGGCAAGTCGATGTATCAGCGCAACCTGATCGCCGGTCTGGCGAAGCTCCCGGTGGGCCTTGTCGGGATCGACTGCAAGCGCGGCGTCGAACAGCGCGGCTTCGCACCTCGGCTCTCCGCTCTGGCCGTCACCCCGGATGAGGCGTCGTCCCTGCTGGAGGTTCTCGTGCGGGAGATGGAAGAGCGCTTCGACGTCCTGAGCGAACACGGCGTCTCCGACCTGTGGGGCCTGCCGGTAAAGGTGCGGCCGGTGCCGCTGGTCGTCCTGGTCGACGAGGTGGCGGAACTGTTCCTCGTCGCCGCGAAGAAGGACGAGGAACGCCGCGACCGCATGGTGACGCACCTGATCCGCCTCGCGCAGATGGCCCGGGCGGTCGGCATCTACCTGGAGATCTGCGGGCAGCGCTTCGGCTCCGACCTCGGCAAAGGGGCCACCATGCTCCGTGCCCAGCTCACCGGCCGTGTGGTGCACCGCGTCAACGACAAGCAGACCGCAGACATGGGCCTGAGCGATATCGCCCCGGAAGCAGTCTTCGCCGCGACCACGATCCCGCCGGATCGCCCCGGCGTGGCCGTGGCCGGCGACTCCTCCGGCGGCTGGTCCCGCATCCGTACCCCGGAGATGAGCCAGGTCGAAGCTGTGGCGCTCTGCCGTGAGTACGCGCATATGACCCCGGACGTCCCGGTCCTGGACCCGTTCCGGCCGATCGTCCCCGTCGAGGCCGCGGACGCTCCGCGCCTGGTCAAGCCGGTGCCGGTCACCGAGTAACACCCGCTCCACCTCGGTCGGCGTGACCACCTCGCGCCAGGTCCCTACCCCGCCCATGCCCGGACCCGGAAGGAGACAAAGCCATGGCCACCAAGAAGACCACCGCGAAGGCACCCGCCCCGGCCAAGTGCCAGCCCTGCGGCGGCACCGGAAACGTCGCCACCACCGTGCGCGTCGGCCGCAAGCGCCGCCCGGTCGGCCAGCAGGACGGCCTCTGCCTGAGCTGCTTCGGCACCGGCACCGCCGCCGAATCCTGACGCTGCCCCGGTGCCGGGCGGTCGACCGAACATCCCGCCCGGCCCCGGCCCAACCCCCCGAAGGAGGTGAACCCATGTTCCGCACAATCCGCCTCGACGCCGTTCTGATCCAGGCAGTCATCGCCGGCGCCCTGTCGTTCTCCCACCTGCACGACCTGGCCTCGGCGGCCGGACAGGACGGCTGGAAGGCATGGGCCTACCCGATCAGCGTGGATCTGCTGCTCGTCGCCGCCTGGCACCGCATGCGCACCCACGCCGACAACCGCCCCGCCTGGGTCTGGTTCGTCATCGCCCTCGCCGCATCCCTCGGCGCGAACATCGCCACCGCCGGACTCCTCGACCTGAACGCCGTACCGGCCTGGCTCCGCATCCTCGTCGCCGGCTGGCCCGCCCTCGCCTTCCTCGGCGGAACCCTCCTCGCCCACGCACCCGCCAGTGTGCCGACCGAACCCGAACCCGAACCGGCCCCGGCTCCTGTGCCGCTGGCTGACCCGGCACCCGAACCTGCCCCGGAGATCACGATGGAGCGCGCACCCGAGCCCGCCCCGGAACTACCGCCCGCACCTGCCGTAGCTGTCCCTCCGGCTCTGCTCGATCACGCCCGCAAGGTCGCCGACACCCACCACGCCACGACCGGCAACCGGATCGACCCCGACACCCTGCGCGCACGCCTCGGTGTCCCCGCCCCGCTCGCCAACGCCATCACCGCCCAACTCGCCTAAGGAGACACCACGATGCGACCGTTCATCCGCTCAGCCCTCGCCCGCTCCGCCGAACTCACCCGGGAAAACCGCCTCGTCGAGGGGATGGAAATGGGCGAGTCCGCGATCCGCGCCGCCACCGAGGACGAGCACCCCGAGATTCAGGCCTGGCTCACCGACCACGCCGACGACTTCACCGGCCGGAACGGCTGAACCACCATGCCGCGCCCGAACCGCTTCACCGACGTGATCCGCATAGGCCCCGTACAGGTCGGCACCCACCACGACGGCCGGGGCCGCACCAAGCACACCGCCGCCTGCACCGCCCCGGGCTGCAACTTCTCTACGGACTACCTGAACCGGTCCGCCGCCGAACTTGCCGCTCGCACCCACCGCTGCAACCCCTGAGAGGAGAAACCCATGTTCACGCCGAAGTACCCGACCCTCGACACAGCACCGACCCCGGTCACGTCTCTCGTGCAACCGCCTGCCAGCCTCGCGCACCCGCCGGCCTGCGACTGCCACCACACCCCCGCCACCACCTCGGCCCCGGCACCTGTACCGGCTTCCCGGTCCGCAGTGCAGCTCACCCCCGGTGCGCTGGTCGTCGCTGTCGCCGGTGGGACCGCCGTGGTCCTCGTCGTCGGCGCGGTCCTGGTCTCGATGCTCCTCGCGGTCGCCATCACCGCCGCATCCGTCGCGGTCTGCGCGGTCGTCCTGCGGTCGCTGCTCAAGAGCCAGAACAACCAGCGCTAACAGCCCCCGGGGCGGCCTCGGTCGCCAAACTTCCGCCGCCCCGGGCGCCTCAACACCTTCCAGATCAAGCAGACCCGAAAGGGAGATCCCATCATGCCCCAGCACACCCTGCCCCGGCCGATCTGCGGCCACTGCGACGGCTTCCCCACCGTCGCCATCACCACCGGCCAGACCACCCCGGACGGCCACCGGCACACCATCACCGCCGACTGCCCCGCCTGCCACGGCACCGGTCACATCACCCCCGCCCGCGCCTACGCACGCACCGGGCGGTGACTCGCATGGCCGACCTGACCCCGACCCCGGACCGCCCCGGTCTACACGTCAGCAAGCCGTCCCCCACGACCCCCGCCACCGGCTCGGCCGTGTGTCACTGCGGTGCCTCGGCCACGGCCACCGGTGACGCCCAGGTCAAGGCCCTGGTCGAGGGCTACACCGCCAACCACGGCCCCGCCCACAACCGAACGGGACGCTGACCATGACCGACGCCGCCACCCTGGCGGGCCTCGACCCGGCCACCCTCGGAGACATCCTCCGGGTGGCCGGGTCCACCGGCTTCGACCGCTGGGAAGAACAGATCCGCCGCACCGGAGGATGCGCCCAACCCATCCACCTCACCGGCGCCACCAAGACCATCGACCGGGCAACCGGCACCCTCCTGCACCACTACACCACCGACACCGAGCCCGGCGGACGGTTACGGATCGCCTGCGGCAACCGCCGTGCCTCCCGCTGCCCCGCCTGTGCCTGGACCTACGCCGGCGACACCTACCACCTCATCCGCGCCGGCCTCACTGGCGACCCCGACAAAGGCACCCCGCACACCATCCGCGACCACCCCCGCGTCTTCGCCACCCTCACCGCCCCCTCGTTCGGGCCCGTCCACAACAGGCCCGGGAACCTGCCCTGCCGCTGCGGCACCCACCACCCCGAAACCGCCCCCGAACTCGGCACCGCCCTCGACCCGTCCACGTACGACTACGCGGGCGCGGTGCTGTGGAACAACCACGCATCCGACCTGTGGCGCTACTTCACGATCTACCTCCGCCGCGAGATCGCCCGCCGAGCCGGCCTCACGCAGAAAGCAGCCCGTGAGCAGTCCCGCCTGTCCTTCGGGAAGGTTGCCGAGTACCAAAAGCGCGGGGCGGTCCACTTCCACGCCGTGATCCGCTTCGACGGACCGGACGGGCCCGACTCTCCACCCCCGACCTGGGCAACCCTCGACCTGCTCACCGACGCCATTCATGCGGCTGCCGCCCGCGTCGAAGTCACCGTGCCGGCCAACCCGGCTGCCGGATTCCCCAATGAGTGGGTGCTGCGTTGGGGCACGCAGCTCGACGTCCAGCCCATCGGCGCCTTCGGTAACGGCGAAGACCTCACCGAGCAGGCCGTGGCCTCGTACGTCGCCAAGTACGCCACCAAAGCAGCCGAGACCACCGGCACCGTCGATCACCGGATCGGCAACAAAGAAGCCCTGATCCTGCTCGACGTGCCCGACCACCCCCGGCGCCTCATCGAGGCGTGCCTGGATCTCCACCACGCCTATCCGGATCGCAAGCTCCGGGACTGGGCCCACATGCTCGGCTTCCGCGGCCACTTCTCCACCAAATCCCGCCGCTTCTCCACCACCCTCGGCGCCCTCCGCCAGGTCCGCGCCGACTACCGCGCCGCCCAGCAACGCACAGCCCTCGGCCTGCCCGACCCCGACGACCACCCCGAGGCCACCACCCTCACCCTCGCCCACTGGGCCTACGCCGGCCACGGACACACCCCCGGCGAATCCTGGCTCGCCGCCAACATCCACCGCGACCTCCAGCAGAACCGCGACACCGCCCGCGAACACCGCGCCGAACTAATGGACCAACTCGCTCTGGAAGGGGCTGACGCATGACCACCGCCACCGCCGAACTGCTCACCGTGCCCGAGGTCATGGCGCGGCTCAAGCTCGGACGCTCCACGGTCTACGACCTCATCCGCTCGCGCCGCCTCACCTCGATCACCATCGGCCGGTCCCGGCGCATCCCCGCCTACGCCGTACGGGACTTCATCGTCGACCAGATCGAGGCGGCTGCCTGATGGCCTCCCAGCGCAAGCGCAACCCCAACGGTGCCGGCACCATCACCAAGCGCAAGGACGGCCGCTACCAGGCCGCCGTCTACGTCCTCCAGCCGGATGGCACCCGTGCCCGCAAGTTCGCCTACGGCAAGACCTGGGCCGAGTGCGACGCCAAGCGCCGCGAACTGCTCGACAAGGTCGACCAGGGCGTACCCGTCCCCACCCGCTCGGCCCGGCTCTCGGAGTGGCTGCCGTACTGGCTCGACAACATCGTCAGGCCCCGGCGCAAGCTGAGCACGTACGACAAGTACGAAGCGCACGTGCGGCTCTACGTCGTGCCCATGCTGGGCTCGAAGCGGCTGGAATCCCTTGGCGTCGCCGATGTCCGGCGCTTCATCGTCCAGCTGGAGAACAAGACGACCGCGGCCACCGCCAAGGAGTCTCACCGCGTGCTGCGCACGGCTCTCAGCGCCGCCTGCCGTGAGGAACTGGTGACCCGGAACGTGGCCGCCCTCGTCGAGCCGCCGCGTGCCAAGTCCCGGGAACTGAGCCCCTGGACACTCGACGAGACCCTGGACTTCCTCGCCGCCGCCCGTAAGGACCCGCTGTACGCGGCCTTCGTGCTCGCCATCGCCATGGGCCTTCGCCGGGGCGAGATCATCGGTCTCCGCTGGACCGATATCGACCTGGACAACCGCGTGATCTACGTCCGGCAGCAGACCCAGCGACGGCGCGGAGTCCTCTACGACGACGAGACCAAGAACCGCCGCCATCGTGCCCTGCCGCTCCCGGCGATGTGCATCCCGCCGCTGCGCTGGCATCGGATGCGCCAGGCGGCCGCAAAGCAGCGTGCGGGGGAGTCCTGGGACGAGAACGGCCACGTCTTCACCACCCGCACCGGTCGCCCGGTCGAGCCGCGCAACGTGTACCGCTCCTTCACCCGCGTAGCCGACTCCGCCGGCCTCCGCGTCGTCCGGCTGCACGATGCCCGGCACGGCTGCGCGACGCTCCTCACTGCGGCCGGGGTCGCGCCCCGCGTCGTGATGGCGATCCTCGGGCACAGCCAGATCAGCATCACCATGGACGTCTACACGCACGTCGTCCACGACACGCAGCGCGAGGCCATCAGCCACATGGACCGGCTGCTCAAGAGGCGCCCCGGCCGTGAGTGACCGCCCTCGTTGATGTCAAAAACTGATGTCAAAGGCCCCGAACCATGATCGGTCCGGGGCCTTTTGCCTGGTGCCCCCGGCAGGATTCGAACCTGCGACACCCGCTTTAGGAGAGCGGTGCTCTATCCCCTGAGCTACGAAGGCGGGGGCTTGTAGAGAACCTTGGGAAAACCCAGTAAGTGGATCTTCGGCCAGGCCCACAAGCCCGCTGGTCAGGCGGGGTGCGCTGCTCTCTGCGATCTTGCTCGGACAGACAACGGGACGTACCAACGACCGACCAGGGACAGCGTAGCGGATACGTGCCGGTGAGGGGCTTCCATATCGGGGTAGCTGTGTGAAACGGGTACTGCGCGCCGCTGACCTGCTGTTTGTGCCTGCCGGGGTGACGACGGAGAGAGGCCGCGCATGATGGGGGCGGGGTGCGTCCAGGTCCTTCAGTTCCGGCGACTTCGCCGACCGCCCCCAGATATCTCGCCACCTTCCGCAGATGATCCGTACGCGTCTGCTCCCGCGACACCCCGTAGCCGCGCAGCGCCTCAACCGGCAGGCCGAGCTGCCGGGCCGGCCGCCCCACCGCCACCGGCGGAGCTGAGGGAACCCCGTCCGGCACGAAGCCCGGCCACGGCAGCGTGCACAACTGCACCGCAGCGCTCGGACAGGCCGGTGACCAGCAGCGCCGCCGCCCTGCCGACGGCGATTTCCCGGTCCCTCACACCGGCCGGGACACCGGACCATAGCGTGCCGAAGCGCGCACCCTAGCCGGATGCGGCGTCGGGCGAGTCCCGCTCGCGGACGAGTGATCGGCTACCACGTACGCAGTATGTGCGTGGCGCCTGCGGCGTCCGTGGCAGCGCGAAGTGTCTGCGTCCGCCGGACGACTGGAAGCGGGTCGGGCGGACATGCTCGGACGATCCAGTTCCCGTGAGGAGAAGGAGCACCTCATGTCAGTCCGTACCGTGTTTGCCGTGGCCGGAGCCGCCTTGATCAGCGGTCTCGTGATCGCCGAACCGGCGGCCGCGGACCCCTCTGTCCAGCCGGTCGCCGCAAGCGTCTACACCCTGAGCGCCGGCCGCATCGGAGCCTCCATGGCCGCGCTGGTCGGCATCCTCGGCGCGGTCAACGGCGGCCTGGCCCTGGCCCGCCGCACCGGTCAGGGTCACATCGGCACCTGGGCCCGGCGGAACGGGGCCGTCACGGCTCTCGTGGCGGGTCTGATCGCCGTGGTCGTCGGCGGATCGGTCGCGGCCACCGCCGACGGCGGTCTCGGCACCGGCAACGGGCTGGGCGGCGCCTACGTCGCCATGCTGGTGGGCCTGATCGCCGTCACCCTCGGTTGGCTGGCCCGCTCCCGCTCCCGCCGAACCGGCTGACCGAACCGTGAATCCTCTGGAAGGCCCGGCTGTGTGCGGCGGTGGCTGGTGGTGGCCGCACGATCGTTGGTGCGACGGTCCGGGCCTGTCACCAGCAGCGGTGTCGCCGGTCTGCCTCCTCCGAGCGCGCCGCAGCTCAGTGGTGGGCTCTCAGGGGATCGCCGTTCCGCGGTGGCCCCGCCGAGGCGGGAGACCGGGCAGCACCGTGGACGGGGCCTGCGGCCGCGTGTCGGCGGGCTCCTTCTGCACCGGACGACCGGCGAGGGCCGCGACGATATCGGCTGCGGTCAGCACCCCGGCGAGACGCCCGTCTTCCTCCAGCACCGGCAGAGCATCGACTTCGGCATAGCTCATGAGGTCGGCGGCGTGGCGTACGGTCTGCTCGACATGTACGAGCGCCGACCTGCGGGCGGGCAGGATGTCCCCCACGCGCAGGCCGGACAGCGAGGCGGCCGGTGCCGCACTGACGACCGCCACGTCGGCCCTGTCCAGCAGGCCGGCACAGCGACCATCCGGATGCACGACCGGAAGATGACGGGAGCCGGAACGCTCCAGCAACTCCCAGGCCACGAGCACCGTTTCGTCGACATCGATCGTGACCACAGCGGTGCGCATCACGGCAGCGACCGTCCGCGCCAAGACCTCCTGCTCATCGTGGACCGCCCCCGGCTGCTGCTCCTCCATGGTCGCCTCCTTCTTCTTTGCGAGCGTCGCCGCGGCGTCGCGGGGAGGGTGTCGGCTTCTCCTTCGCCGCGGTCTGGCGGCCGTCCGACCGCTGTTGCTGTCGGAGTACGTCGAGGACCACGGATCCGTCGACGGTCTCGCGGGTGGTGAGCAGTCCGGCAAGGGCGTCCAGCGCCTCCCGGTGGTCGCGCAGCAGAACCACCGCGCGTTCCTCGGCCTCCCGCAGCAGGCGGGCGGTCTCCTCGTCGACGATGCGTTGGGTCTGCTCGGAATAGGGCCGGTGCAGTGTCTCTTCGGTGCTCTCGCCGCCAAGGTAGCGGGAGGCTCCGGAGCCGTATCCGATGGGGCCGAGGGCCGGGGACAGGCCGAACTCGCGGACCATGCGGGCGGCGAGCTGGGTGGCGCCGGCCAGGTCGTCGGCGGCACCGGTCGAGCCCTCGCCGAAGACGACCAGCTCGGCCGCGCGGCCGCCGAGCCGGACGGTCAGCAGGTCGGTCAGATAGCCCTCGCTGTACAGGTGCCGTTCGGCCTCCGGGAGCTGCTCAGTGGCCCCCAGCGAAGGCCCGGAGGGCAGGATGGTGACCTTGGCGACCGGGTCGGCGTGCTCGCACAGGGCCGCCATGAGCGCGTGTCCGGATTCGTGGACGGCCACGGAGTGCCGTTCCTCGGGCAGCAGGGCGTTGGTGGACTCCCGCCGCCCCAGCAGCAGCCGGTCTCGGGCGTCGCCGAGGCCCTGGGCGTCGATGACGACACCCCCTGCCCGGACGGCATTGATGGCGGCCTCGTTGACCAGATTGGCGAGGTCGGCGCCGGAGAAGCCGGGCGTGGCCCGGGCGACGGTGTCCCAGTCGACGTCCGGTGCCAGGGTCTTGCCGCGGGCGTGGACGGCCAGGATGGCCGCCCGTTCGGCCTGGTTGGGCAGCGGCACGGTCACGTGCCGGTCGAAGCGGCCGGGGCGCAGCAGCGCCGGGTCGAGGGCTTCGGGCCGGTTGGTCGCGGCCAGGACGACGATGCCGCTGGCCTGGTCGAAGCCGTCCATCTCGGCGAGGAGCTGGTTGAGGGTCTGCTCGCGTTCGTCGTTGCCGCCCAGCCGGGCAGCCCCGCCGCGACGGCTGCCGACGGCGTCGATCTCGTCGATGAAGATGATCGAGGGGTCCGTTTGCGCGCCTCGGCGAACAGGTCGCGCACCCGGGAGGCCCCGACACCGACGAACATCTCGACGAACGCCGAGCCGGTCACCGACAGGAACGGGACCTCCGCCTCACCGGCCACCGCGCGGGCGATGAGGGTCTTGCCCGTGCCCGGCGGGCCCACCATGATCACACCGCGTGGTCCCTTGGCTCCCGCGACCGCGTAGCGCTCGGGGCTGCGCAGGAAGTCGACGATCTCGCTGATCTCCTGCTTGACGCCCCCGTAGCCCGCGACGTCCTCGAAGCGGGTGGTCGGCCGCTCGGCCTCGATGATCTTGGCGCGGGCCCGCCCGATGGCACTGAGCCCCCCGCCCAGTGTCCTTGTCGCCTGGCGGCCGGTCCACATGAACAGAGCGACGATGAACAGAAGCGGCAGGAACAGCACCAGCAGTGTCCCGAGGGGGCTGCCGCTGCTGCTCCGGGACGCGGTGATCTCCACGTTCTTGGACTGCAACTCCTGCTCCAGGCGGCTGTTGTCCAAAGCGGTGGGTATCCGCGTGGTGAATTGCTTGCCGTCCTTGAGGGTTCCCTTGATGGCGCCTTTGTCGTCGATATCGACCGTCTTGACCTGACCGACGCTCACCTTGCCGACGAACTCGCTGTACGACAGCGACGCGCCCCCCTGGGGGGAGGGAGTTCGCAGCAGCACCACGAGCAGCAGGACCAACGCGGCGACGGGCAGCAGCCAACGAGACCAGGAAGGCCCCGGCGAAGGCGCCGGCGGCTTGGGCGCCTCGCGCGGGGGCCCCGGTTTGGCCGAGCGTGACAGATGCCGGCCTGGCAGACGAACTGATGTGATCACCGGACGGCTCCCTTGGCGGAAGGACGAACCTCGGGCGAGACCGTTCCCGCAATTCGAAGAGACATCGCAGGCGGGCGTCCCACCTTCCAGGATCAACGCCCTCTCCGTCATCGGCATGACCGAACGCACCGAGTCGGAGCCTGGTCACGCACGGTCCGCGACCGGAGAGATCGGCCACTCAGGACCAGGAGTCCTCGGCCCTCCACACACAGACCGTGGGTGATAAGTCTAGAAAGTGCCCCTTTCGGGAGGTTGCCATGAAACGATCCGCACCCCAGCAGGCCCCCGAGGTTCAGGTGGAGACCCGCGGACAGCTGCCACCGGACGCGGCCGGGTACGCGCGGGACAAGATCCAGGCCGTCCTCGGTCAGACGCGGGAGCCGGTTCTGTTCGCCCGGGTGAGAGTGACCCGCATGGCAAACCCGGCGGTGGAGCAGCCGGTGATCGCCCAGGCCAACGTGGACGTCAACGGCCGACCTGCCCGCGCGCACGTTGCGGGGCAGACCGTCACCCAGGCTGTCGACCTGCTCCAGGACCGGCTGGCAGAACGGCTGGCCCGGCTGGCCGAGCACTGGGAGGCCCGCCGCGGCCGGACGCCCGTCCCCGGCCCGCACGAGTGGCGGCACGGCAGCGAACCCACCCACCGCCCCGACTACTATCCGCGACCGGTGGAGGAGCGGCAGGTCGTCCGCCACAAGTCCTTCTCCCTCGCCCGGGAGGCACCGGACGAAGCGGCCTTTGAGCTGGAGTGGATGGACTACGGCTTCCATCTGTTCACCGACGCCGACTCCGGTGAGGACAGCGTGCTCTACCGGTCCGGGCCGACCGGCTACCGGCTCGCCCAGGTGCACCCCCGCCCGCAGCTGGTCGGCAGCGTTGCCGTACCGCTGACCGTCAGCGAGCTGCCGGCGCCCCGGATGACCGTGGCCGAGGCGAAACAGCGGCTGGAGGTCGCCGGGTTTCCGTTCGTGTTCTTCGCCGACGACAGCACCGGCCGCGGCAACGTGCTGTACCACCGCTACGACGGCCACTACGGCCTGATCGTCCCCGCCGAGTAGCAGCCCCCCTCGGCCACACGCTGGTGGTGGCCACCGGACGAGCACGCGTTCGCCGGAGCAGGCGTGGTGATACGCCGCCGTGAACTGCCCGACACGGCCACCGACGCGTACCACCGTCACCGAGCGGGTGGTGGCCGACGAGATGAAGCTGCTGCCCCGGACCGGCAAGGCGTAGAGGGAGGCGTGCGGCGGGGCAGGTGAAGAGGGGCGTGGGGCGGGGCGGTGTCTTGACGGGGGATGGGGGCGGGCATAGCGTCGCGGAGTCCTGAGCAGGCGCTTGGAAAGGTCGTTCGTGCCACACCCCGATCCGACCCCGTCTGCCGCGTCCACAGCTTCCCCTTCCTCCGCCGAATCGCCTGCCGCTGCCGCAGCGTCCGCCGCCCGAATCGACGCCGCGCTCACCGGGCCCGGCGCGCCGTTCGCTGTCGTGCGGGCACAGGACGGCGTGCAGGCGGGCTCGCTCATCTATGCGAGCGGGCCCAGGACCCTCCGTGAGTTCGTCGAGACCACCTGGGCCTTCGGGGACCAGCCGTTCCTGATCGGCGCCGAGCGCAGCTACTCGTACGGGGAGTTCTTTGCCGCCGCATCCGCACTGGCGTGCCGGATGGCCGAGGAGTACGGGCTCCGCCCCGGCGACCGGGCCGTCGTCGCGATGCGCAATCACCCCGAGTGGCAGATCGCCTTCTGGGCCGCGCAACTGGCCGGTTTGGTCGCCGTACCGCTCAACGCCTGGTGGACGGAGGGCGAGTTCGCATACGCGCTCGACGACTGCGAGCCGCGGGTGCTGCTGGTGGACGGTGAGCGACTGCCGCGGGTTGCCGCCTGGGCGGCGAAGGCCGGGGCGCGCGTCGTCGTCTTCCACCACCGGGACGGCACGGTGCCGGAGGGGGTCGAGCGGTACGAGGACCTGCCCGCGCCCGACCCGTTCGCCGCACCGCCCGAGGTCGAGATCCGGCCCGAGGACGACGCGACGATCATGTACACCTCGGGTACCACGGGGCGGCCCAAGGGTGCTGTCGCCACCCAGCTCGCCCAGGCGGGGGCCGCACTCAACCCGCGGTTCCATGCGGCCGCTTCCGCGCTGGGCCGCGGGGTCATCCCGGGGCAGGGGCCCGCTCCTGTCACGCTGATGACCTTCCCGTTCTTTCATGTCGCCGCGTTCACCGGTTTCTACGCGGCGATGGCGGCAGGCGGCTCGCTCGTGGTCATGCGGCAGTGGGACGCCGAGGAGGCGCTCCGGCTGATCCGGGAGCACGGCATCACGACCTACGCCGGAGTCCCGGCCACCGCCCTTCAGCTGCTCGCCGCCGCCGAGCGTGCGGACGACCGGCTGGAGAGCCTCCAGATGCTGAGCACCGGTGGCGCCGCCGCCCCGCCGGACCTGGTCGCACGGCTCACCGCCCGCTACGGCGAGCGGATCGAGCCGCGCAACGGCTACGGCCTGACCGAGACCAGTGGCGGCGTCCTGGCCAACTTCGGCGCCGACTACCGGCTCCACCCGGGCAGTGTCGGCCGGCCGACACCCGCTACCGAGGTGCGGATCACCGGTCCGGCGGGCGAGGCACTGCCCGAGGGGGAGATCGGCGAGCTGCGGCTGCGCGGCCAGTCGCTGGTCCGTGGCTACTGGCGCGATGAGGCGGCGACGGCCGAGGCATTCACGGACGGCTGGTTCCGGACCGGCGATCTCGCGCTGGTGCGCGACGGGCGGGTCACCATCATCGACCGGATCAAGGACATGGTGATCCGTGGCGGCGAGAACGTGTACTGCGTGGAGGTCGAGGCCGCGCTCCACGACCACCCGGACGTCGAGGACGCGGCGGTGCTGGGGGTGTCGCATCCGGTCCTGGGTGAGGAGGTAGCGGCGGTCGTCCGGCTGCGGCCCGGTGCCACCGTCACGGCCGACGAGCTGCGGGCGCACGTCGGGCGGAGCCTGGCCGCCTTCAAGGTCCCGGCCCATGTCCTCGTGCGGGACGGTCAACTGCCCCGGAACCCGACCGGGAAGATCCTCAAGCGCGAGCTGCGCAAGGTGGTCGACGAGGAGGTCCGCACCCTCAGGCGCAGCGAGGAGGGGGCGTGATCAGAGGCGGGTGACGCGGACCCGGTAGTTCCCCCTGGAGTCCTTGTCGACGACGGATATGTGTATGCCGTTGGTCCGGTCGGTGAAGCTCTGGCCGGGCTGGAAAGGGGCGTCGGAGAGCTCGGCATGCACATTGGGCTGCCGCGTGCAGCCGCCGCTGTCCTTGGTGCTGTCCACGATGGAGATCGGACCCTGCCCTGTGTCGACGTCGGAGCTGACCTTGTAGATCAGCACGCCGGGTCGGCAGACCGCCTGGTCGTTGCCCGCCTGGGTCCGTACCTCCACCGCGTAGCCGGACTCCTCGGTCAGCGGCACGAAGGCCAGCTTCCGGCCGCCCCGCGTGGCAAGGGGCGTGAGGACGTGGTCGGTGGTGCCTGGCTTGGACGCGCAGCTGACCTGGTTCTTGTCGAGCCAGCCGAGTTTCCACTTGTGCCAGCCGAGGAAGTCGTTGTTGGCCCCCCAGTCCTCGGACATGATGTCCCAGTGCCCGACCGAACCGCCGCCCTCCACGGTGTAGAGGTCGGGCAGGCCGAAGATATGGCCGTTCTCGTGCGGCAGGACGCGGTAGCCGGTCTGTGCGTACGAGCCCGAGCCGTCGTCCTGGCGGCTGTAGATGAAGGACGTGTTGGAGAGCGGGGCACCGTCTGCGAGCGGTGCGTCGTCGTTGCCGGAGAAGGTCACGGACAGGACGGTGTCCAGGGCGGGTGGCCCGGCGTTCGGAGTGACGAGGATGTTGACCAGGTCGTACACGCGGAAGTCCACCTTCGGGCCGGCGAGGGCCACGATGTCCTGGACCAGGTGCCGGTAGCCCGGCTCGTAGGGTGAGCCGCGACCTATCCCGTACGCCGAGAACGGCAGAGGCATCCGAAGCCAGCTCTTCACGGGGGCGTCGGGCCGGTAGACGAGCCGGCCGTACGAACTGGTGCGGAACCAGTTGGTGGTCTGCGGGAAGAATTCGGCGAGCCGTTTCATCGCCGGCTCCGGTCCCGGCGCGTCCGGGAAGTCGATCATCAGGTTCAGTGCGTGGACCTGGCCCGTGGAATGGGCGTACCCCGTCGGTGTCGGCATACCCTCCGACATCTGCACGCCCATCGTCGCGGCCAGCCGGCACGGTCCGACTCCTGCCGTCTCGGTGCTGGCCGCCGGCCCCCCGCTGGCCCGTCCGGGCGGCAGGAGCGTGCCGCTGGCGGAGGCCAGTGCTCCTATGACCAGGGCGCTTGCCCCCGCCAGTGCGACCGGGTGGCGCTGGTTGCGTATCCGCCGGCGGGGCTGCTGCATAGAGGCGCCTTCGGGGTCCGCGGCAGTCGGCCGACCCTGACTGCGCTCTCTGCTCACCCTCGGGCGGCCGGTACGGCGCCGCGCGCTGGGTGCGCCGTTCGGTGTAATTTCCCGCCTGCGTGATGTGACTCAGGTCACGGTGGAACGGGGAAATAACCGGGGATGGATTCCCCGTTTGAACCTGTGTCCCCGCTAAACGGGGAGGCGGTCCCCGGTTGCCCGAAGGTGTGCGCGCGGGGGCCACCGCAGGAGCTGCACGAGCAGGAAGACCCGGAAGAGAAGGACCATCGCGTGAAAACCGCTGCCCGCCCCGTCGCCGGAACCGCGCCGTGCCGTACGACCCGCCCGCGGGCCGACGCGCTGCGCAACCGGGAGCGGATCGTCGCGGCCGCGCGCGACATGTTCGTCGAGTTCGGGCCGGATGTGCCGCTCGACGAGGTGGCCCGCCGGGCAGGCGTCGGCAACGCCACGCTCTACCGGAACTTCCCCGACCGTGCGGCACTGATCCATGAGGTCGTGCTCTCGGTCACCTCCCGCGCCACCGAACGCGCGGAAGAGGCGGTGGCCGAGGAAGCCGACCCCTTCGCCGCGCTCTGCCGCTTCGTGCACGCGGCGGCCGACGAACGCATCGGCGCGCTCTGCCCGATGCTGTCCGGCAGCTTCGACAGGGACCATCCCGAACTGCTCGCCGAGCGTCGCCGCCTCGAAGAGGCCGTCGAAGGGCTCGTGGCGCGCGCCATATCCGCGGGGCGCCTGCGCACCGACATCGCCGTCGGTGACGTACTGGTCGGCCTCTCCCAGCTCACCCGGCCGCTGCCCGGCATCGGCTGCCAGGGCATCGATCGCTTCGCCCACCGTCATCTCCAGCTGTTCCTGGACGGCCTGGAGGCTCCGGCCCGGTCCGTACTGCCCGGGACGGCGGCGACCTTGGAGGTTCTGCGGCGTCGCTCATGACGCCCGTGCCCGGTTCCTGAGACAGGCTCCGGGCCGCGTGTCCGCCATGCCCTCACCACCCGACTTACCTCACGTCCACTTCCACCACCCTCACCGCTGACCGGGTGCACGTCTTCACGGTCACGGATCACAGTTCACGACTCCTCGCGTCCACGCGCGTCCTTAGGTGGCTACTCCCATGTCAAAAACAGCCGATACCCGACTTCCCGACCCCAACCGCTGGAAAGCACTGGCCTTCATCGCGCTCGCGCAGCTGATGGTCGTGCTCGATGCCACGATCGTGAACATCGCGCTGCCGCACGCGCAGACGGCCCTCGGCATCACCGATGCCAACAAGCAGTGGGTCATCACGGCCTACGCCCTCGCCTTCGGCGGACTGCTGCTCTTCGGCGGCCGGATCGCCGACCTCTGGGGCCGTAAGCGCACCTTTGTCGTCGGTCTGATCGGCTTCGCGCTGGCCTCCGCGCTCGGTGGCGCGGCGCAGAACCAGGGCATGCTGTTCGGCTCGCGTGCGCTCCAGGGTGCCTTCGGCGCCCTGCTCGCCCCGGCCGCGCTCTCGCTGCTCGCTGTGACGTTCACCGAAGCCAAGGAGCGCGCCAAGGCGTTCGGCATCTACGGGGCGATCGCCGGTGGCGGTGGCGCCGTCGGTCTGATCCTCGGCGGCTTCCTCACCCAGACGCTGAACTGGCGCTGGACGTTCTTCGTCAACATCCCGGTCGCCGTCATCGCCGCCGCGGGCGCGTACTTCGTGATCCGTGAGCCGGCCGGCAGCCGTAACCGCTCCTCGCTCGACATCCCGGGTGTGGTCCTCTCCGCACTGGGTCTGGTCTCGCTGGTGTACGGATTCACCCGCGCCGAGTCCTCCGGCTGGTCGGACCCGCTGACCATCGGCATGATCGTCGCCTCCGGTGTGCTGCTCCTGTCGTTCGTCCTGACCGAGGCCAAGGTCGCGTCGCCGCTGCTGCCGCTCCGCGTGCTGATGGACCGTAACCGCGCCGGCGTCTACCTCTCGCTGGGTCTGGCGATCATCGGGATGTTCGGGCTGTTCCTCTTCCTGACGTACTACCTGCAGGTCGTGAAGGGCTACTCGCCGATCAGGACGGGCTTCGCCTTCCTCCCGATGATCGCGGGCATGATCACCGGTTCGACGCAGATCGGCGCACGGCTGATGACGCGGGTCCCGGCCCGCAAGCTGATGGGTCCGGGCTTCCTGACCGCCGCCGTGGGCATGCTGCTGCTGACGCAGCTGGAGGTCGACTCCTCGTACGCGACGCTCATCCTCCCGGCGCAGCTCCTGCTGGGCCTGGGCATGGGTTCGGCGTTCATGCCGGCCATGTCGCTGGCCACCCACGGGGTCGAGCCGCGGGACTCGGGTGTCGCGTCCGCGATGGTCAACACCTCGCAGCAGGTCGGCGGCGCGATCGGCACCGCGCTGCTGAACACCGTCGCCGCCTCGGCCGCTACGGCGTACGCCACCTCGCACGCCGCGCTCGGTGCAACCGACCCGCAGCTGCTGAAGCTGCAGTCGATGGTGCACGGCTTCACCGGTGCCATCTGGTGGGCGGTCGGCATCCTGGTGGTGGCCTCCGCGATCGCGGTGACGTTCATCAACGCCGGGCGTCCGTCGACCGCCCCGGCCGGTTCGGGCTCCGGTGACGCCGATGGCGTGGAGGACGAGTTCAGGGTGCCGGTCGTCGCGCACTGACGCGGGACGCGCGAGGTGAAGTGATGTGAACACGGGTCTGCCCCGGTTCCGCTCGGCGGAACCGGGGCAGACCCGTATCGGTGCGCGAGGGCGGCTCAGCGGAGCCAGGGCAGGTCGGCGTCCGTACCCTCCGGCTCCAGGCCGGTGGCGATGACCTGCATGATCTCGCCGAACGAGCGCACCTGCTCCGGTGTGAGCCGGTCGAACATCGCCTGGCGTACGGCGCGGACATGACCCGGCGCGGACCGGCGGAGCATCTCGTACCCCTCGTCGGTGAGGACCGCGTTCTGCCCGCGCTTGTCGGACGGGCAGTCCTCGCGGCGCACCCAGCCGTTCCGCTCCAGCCGGGCGACGGCGTGCGAGAGCCGGGAGCGGGTGATCTTGACGTCCTTGGCCAGCTCGGTCATCCGCATTTGGCGGCCGGGCGCCTGGGAGAGCTGGACGAGCAGTCCGTAATAGATGTGCGGCATGCCGGCATCGCGTTGCAGCTGGCGGTCGAGGTGGTCCTCCAGGAGCGTGGTTGCGTGGAGGTAGGCGCGCCAAACGCTCTGTTCTTCGTCGGAGAGCCAGCGAGTCCCGCCGGTGGATGCCGTGGTCATGTACTCCACTGTAAACCTTTTCTTGAAAGTTGAACTAGATGCGGCTAAGGTCTCTCGAGGTGGGAACTTGAAGCTTCAAGAAGCTGATCCCGCCGCCGCAGAAGACTTGCTTTGAGCAGTAGTGGATGGGGAGTGTCATGACTGTCACCGCGGAGCGCATGCCCGCCCTCTATCTCTCCCATGGTGCGCCGCCGCTGGCCGACGACCCGGTCTGGCCCGGCCAGCTGGCCGCCTGGTCCGCCGAGCTGCCGCGCCCCACCGCGATCCTCATGGTCTCCGCCCACTGGGAGGAGGCTCCGCTTGCCCTCGGCGCCACCGAGGCCGTCCCGCTCGTCTACGACTTCTGGGGCTTCCCGGAGCACTACTATCGCGTGCAGTACGCGGCCCCGGGTGCCCCGCAGCTGGCGGAGAGCGTGCGCAAGCTGCTGCGCGGTGCCGGGATGCCGGTCCAGGACATCCCGGACCGCGGGCTCGACCACGGGGCGTATGTCCCGCTGGTGGAGATGTTCCCGGGCGCCGACATCCCCGTACTCCAGATCTCCATGCCGACGCTGGACCCGCAGAAGCTGATGGACATCGGCCGCAAGCTCGCGCCCCTGCGCGACGAGGGCGTCCTGATCGTCGGCAGCGGCTTCTTCACCCACAACCTGGCAGCCCTGCGGCACGCGGGCGGCGGCAACCCCGGCTGGTCGGTGGAGTTCGACGACTGGGGGCACCGCGCGCTGCAGGCGCAGGACATCGACGCGCTGCTTGACTTCGAGCACAAGTCCCCGGCCGGCCGGCTGGCCCACCCCCGCACCGAGCACTTCGCGCCGCTCTTCGTGACGCTGGGCGCCTCGGAGGGCGAGCTGGATCAAGGGCGCAGCGTCATCGACGGGTTCTGGATGGGCCTCGCGAAGCGGTCGGTGCAGTTCGGCTGAGTGGTCAGAGGGCCGGGGAGATCAGTTCGATCGAGCGGAGCGCGGCGGTCAGGGCCGTCGCGCCGCCGACGTCCAGTGCGGTGTCGGTGAACTTGATGGTGTGGTCGTTGCCGTGCGCCGCCGCCCGCGCGAAGATCTCGTCCGCGGAGGATGCCGACGGTGCTGCGGTGTGCGGGACGGGGTCGGCCGGGCTGTACGAGGCGGTGACCGCGGCGCTCGCGGCCCAGGCGGCGGCCAGGCTCTGCGGCCACAGTTCACGGGGGAGGGCGGGCAGCGTACGCAGCACGGCGTTGGGTGCGGTCGCGGCGTGCACCAGCATGATCGGATCGCCATGGCCGTGGGTGGCGTAGCGGTGGGTCGCGGCCCTGACCAGTTCCGCCAGCCTGGCGCGCGCCACGTCCGGGTCGTCCGCGTACTGCTCCGGCCACAGCGGGAACGTGGTGAGCAGCGCCAGCCGGTCGCGGATGCCGCCGCTCTGGTCGGCCACCGGCGGTACGGCGTCCAGCGCGGCCGCGGCACTCGGCGCGGGCACGAGCGAGGTCGGTGGGTTCAGCGCGGGCAGCGGCTGGTGGCGGGCGGCCCAGTAGCCCAGGCCGTGCGCGAGCTCGGTGACCCGGGGTGCGTTCGCTCCGCCGCCGAGCAGGGTGCGCACGGCGTGGCCGACCCGGATCACGGGGTGGGTGGCGCCCGCGGCGATGCCCGGCAGCAGCCGCGGCCACCATTCGGTGAGGACGTCCTGCCAGGGGCGCCCGGCCGTCTCCTGCGCGAAGTACATCGTCCAGTCGGCGATCCTCCGCGGGTCGCCCAGGGCTTCGTGCCAGTTCTCCGCGGTGATCCGGGTCGTGGGGGCCGGCATGTCCTCCAGCTTGTGGCTGTAGTGGTCGAGCCAGCGGTGGACGGCCGGCGCCTGGCCGTGCCGTACGAGCGCCTCGACGGCCATCGGGCCGTGGTTGCTCAGCCAGCCGTCGCGCTCGGGACCCGCGGCGTGGAGCCGGTCCAGCGCCTCGTCGAGCGTGCCGGTGGGGTCGACCGGCGCCGGGTCCGGTGCGCTTACCGAGTCTGTCCTGCCTGTCGTGTCGGTCATGCCGGAACACGCTAGGGGCGGGGCCCGGTGCCGGTAACGGGCTGCGGACCTACTTCGCGACCCCGCCGGGTCCTAGGTCTCCGGCCCCAGCCGCTTCTCGTACCAGGCCACGTCCCAGTACGTGTCGAACTTCCGGCCCACCTCGGCGTAGGTACCGACATGGTGGAAGCCGAAACGTTTGTGCAGTGCGACCGAGGCGTCGTTGGGCTGGGTGATGCCTGCGTACGCGCGGTTCAGGTCTTCGTCGGCGAGCGCCTCGAAGAGTGACGTGTAGAGGAGGGTGCCGATCCCGCGTGCGGTGGCCCACGGCGCGCAGTACACGCTCACCTCGACCGACGTGGCGTACGCCGCCTTGGGGCGGAAGGCACTGCTGGTGGCGTAGCCGAGGATGGATGCAGGGCCGACAATGCGGACATCCTGAGCAACCAGAAGGCGGTGCGGGCCGTCTTCAGGGTGGGAGCGCAGCCACGGCAGCCGCTGTTCGGGTGTGAAGGGGACGGTATCGAATGTGAGAGCGGTCTCACGTACGTAATGGTTGTAGATGTCCGTGAGAGCTGCCAGATCGCCTTCGATGCCGGGTCTGACCTGCACCTCTGTACCGAACTCCGACACGTGCACTCCCCTCGCAGCCGGACAGGGTACTGCATGATCGCGAAAATGAAGGCCAGCCATGGGAATTCTGTCCGGATTCCAGTCGTTGTTTCCATCGGATGCAGGGCACCCGAAAGGGTGTCGCGACCTACTCAGCAAGGGAGCACGCATGGCAACCCGTGCCGTCGC
The DNA here is from genome assembly GCF_048270745.1 of Streptomyces sp. NPDC056231. Taxonomy (NCBI): domain Bacteria; kingdom Bacillati; phylum Actinomycetota; class Actinomycetes; order Kitasatosporales; family Streptomycetaceae; genus Streptomyces; species Streptomyces sp. NPDC056231. The sequence goes on from NZ_JBLVKW010000002.1 coordinate 179,862, forward strand.
CCGTCGTTCGTCCGCCAGTGGCGGGACCAACCGGGCAAGCAGTGTTCGCGCCGCGGGCGGAGAGATCGCCGATCGCGACCTGGTCGGCATGTACCTGGACGAGATCGCGCGCACGCCGCTGCTCGATGCCGCCAAGGAAGTCGAACTGTCGCAGACCGTCGAGGCGGGCGTGTATGCGCGGCAGATCCTCGACGGTGCGGTGGAGAGCGAAGCCGGTGGAGCGACGCGTGAGGAGCTGCAGGCGCTGGTCGCCGAGGGCGAGCGCGCCAAGGACATCTTCATCCGTTCCAACCTCCGACTGGTGGTTGCTGTAGCCCGCCGCTACCCGCGGGCAGGTCTTCCGCTGCTGGACCTGATTCAGGAAGGAAACGCAGGCCTGGTGCGTGCGGTCGAGAAGTTCGACTACGCCAAGGGCTTCAAGTTCTCCACGTACGCGACGTGGTGGATCCGCCAGGCCATCACCCGTTCCATAGCCGACCAGTCCCGTACGATCCGACTCCCCGTCCACCTGGTGGAGGAGCTCGGCCGGATCCGTCGTGTGCAGCGCGAGTTCAACCGTGAGCACGGGCGTGACCCGGAGCACGAGGAGATAGCCGCAGAGCTGGACTCCACGCCCACGCGCGTCGGTGACGTCCTCGACTGGGCCCGCGACCCGGTCAGTCTCAACATGTCCGTGGACGACGAGGGCGAGACCCAGTTCGGCGATCTGCTGGAGGACACCTCCGCGGTGTCGCCCGAGCAGTCCGTCATGACGCTGCTGCGCAGCGAGGAGCTGGAGGACCTGATCGGCAAGCTCGACCACCGCACCGCGTCGATCATCCGAATGCGGTACGGCATCGAGGACGGCCGCGAGCGGACCCTCACCGAGGTGGGCAAGCAGCATGGGCTGACCCGGGAGCGGATCCGTCAGATCGAGAAGCACGCGCTGCTCGAACTGAAGCGAATGGCCCACGACACGGGTTTTGACGCTGCGGCGTGACCCCGCGTCCAGTAGCCTCCGATATGGGTCGCTTCGTACGGACCCCCTGAGCTGAGTCCCGGCGCCCACCCCCCCCTGGCGCCGGGGCTCATTCCTTTGTGCCGGGCGGCGCGGGCTGCTCCGCCGGTGGTGACTCGGACGGAGCGGTCGCGCGGGTCAGACGGGCACCCAGCTCACTCAGGTGCGCCACCAGTTCCGGCGGCTTGTGAGCCGTGAACTCGCAGTCGACCAGCGCCAATCGGAGCGCCACCCACTCCAGCGAGTCCGCCATGACCGCACGCAGCCGGCAGCTGTGGTCGCCGGTCGGCTCCAGCGGGCCGAACACCGCGGGCAGCCGGGCGGTGACGAACTCCGCCGGGGCCGCGAAGCTCACCTCGACCGCCAGCTCCGGCTTCCGGCGCTGGATGGAGCCGGCGAGGAACTCTGCGGCGTCTCCCGTGGGCAGCTCGCGCGGGGTGAAGCGGGCCCCCGTGGCGAACGGCTCGCTCACCCGGTCGACGCGGAACGTACGCCACGCCTCGCGCCCCAGGTCGTACGCCACGAGGTACCACCGCCACCCCGTGCTCACCAGCCGGTACGGTTCGACCAGCCGCTTCGTCTCGGCGCCGTCCCCCGCCCGGTAGGTGAACCGCAGTCGCTCCTGTCCGGTGACCGCCGCCGCCATCACCGTCAGTGTCTGCGGGTCGACGGTCGCACCGTCGCCGCGGGCCAGCGGCACCGTCGCGTTCTGCAGGACCGAGACCCGGTGCCGCAGCCGTGACGGCAGCACCTGTTCCAGCTTTGCCAGCGCCCGCACGGACGCCTCGTCGACCCCCTCGATGGCATGCCCGGCGCCGGCTCGCAGCCCCACCGCGATGGCCACCGCCTCCTCGTCGTCGAGGAGCAGTGGCGGCATGGCGGCGCCCGCGACCAGGCGATAGCCGCCGACCGAGCCACGCGAGGCCTCGACGGGATAGCCGAGATCGCGGAGCCGGTCGATGTCGCGCCGGATGGTGCGCGGGCTGACCCGGAGCCGCTCGGCGAGCTCGCTGCCCGGCCACTCACGCGGTGTCTGGAGCAGCGACAGCAGATTCAGCAGTCGTGCCGGCGTATCGGTCATGGATCCAGGATGCCCTCCATTGGGTCATGACCTGACCTAATGGTCCTCTAACTTCAACGTATGAATTCTTCCGAATCCCCTCTGCCGTCCACGGCGGCCACTCCCGCTGTGTCCTCGGACCCGTCGGACCGGCGCCGGTGGTTCGCACTCGCCATCGTGATGACCGCGGCCTTCATGGACCTGGTGGACGTCACGATCGTCAACGTCGCCATCCCGAGCATCCAGCAGGACACCGGTGCCACGTTCAGCTCGATCCAGTGGATCACCGCCGGATACGCCCTGGCATTCGCGGCCGGTCTGATCACCGGCGGCCGGCTCGGCGACATCTACGGCCGCAAGCGGCTCTTCCTCATCGGCATCGGCGGCTTCACACTGGCCTCGGCGCTCTGCGGCTTCGCCGCGAACCCGGAGATGCTGGTCGCTTCCCGCATCCTGCAGGGCGGCACGGCGGCGCTGATGGTCCCGCAGGTGCTGTCGATCGTGCACGCCACGTTCCCGGCGCACGAGCGCGGCAAGGTCTTCGGCCTCTTCGGCGCGATCGTCGGCCTCGGCGCGGTCCTGGGACCGTTGCTGGGCGCGCTGCTCACCGAGTGGAACATCGCCGGTCTGGAGTGGCGGCCGATCTTCCTGATCAACCTGCCGGTCGGCATCGCGGGGCTGGTCCTGGGCCAGAGGTTCATCACCGAGTCCAAGGCACCGAAGGCGCTCCGCCTCGACCTGGTCGGTGTGGCGCTGGTGACACTGGGGCTGCTGATGCTGCTCTACCCGCTGACCCGCGGGCGCGAGCTGGGCTGGCCGCTGTGGGGGTACGCGTTGATGGCCGGCAGCGCCCTGGTGTTCCTGGCCCTGGTGCTGTTCGAGCGGGAGAAGGCGCGCAAGGACGGCTCGCCGCTCGTCGAGCTCTCGCTGTTCCGGGTCAAGAGCTTCGCGGCGGGCATCGCCGTCCAGCTGACCTTCGGCATCGGGCTCGGCATCTTCTTCCTGGTCTGGACGCTGTACATGCAGATCGGCCTGGGCTGGAGCGCGTTGCGCGCCGGCACGACCGGCATCCCGTTCTCGATCGCTGTCTCGTTCGCCGCCGGGATCTCCGTGCAGAAGCTGGTGCCCCGGTTCGGCCGCAAGGTACTGCAGGCGGGCGCGCTGCTGATGATCGCCGGACTGGTGATCTACATCTGGGAGTCCGACCGGTACGGCATGGACATCGCCTCCTGGCAGATGGCTCTGCCGCTGGTCGTCATGGGGCTCGGGATGGGGCTGATCGTGGCCCCGCTGACGGACGCGGTGCTGTCGGAGGTGCCGAAGGAGCACTCGGGGTCGGCGTCCGGGCTGATCAACACCGTGCAGCAGATGGGCAACGCGCTGGGGCTCGGCCTGGTCTCGGTCGTCTTCTTCGGGTCGATCAGTGACCGGCTGGCGCCGGACGCGGTGGGTCCGGCGTTCGCCGAGGCGTTCCAGCACTCGCTCTGGTGGGTGGCCGGGGTGCTCGCGGTGATCTTCCTGGTGATGTTCGCGCTGCCCGCGCGGCCGCGCCAGCACCTGGAGGGCGGCGAGGACATCGAGGGCGTCGAGGTCGCCGACGGCGCGCCGGGCGAGGTGGCCAAGGAGCCCGTGCTGACGTCCTGAGGGTGTCTGCCCGCATGCAATGGTGCCCGCGCACCCCTCTCGGGGCGCGGGCACCTTTGCATGCGGCTCGGCGGCAGCCTCCCCCGGCGAACGGGCGGCGGTGGGCAGCGCAGCGGTCAGCAGATGCGCGTACGGCTCTCCATGGCCTTGCGTGCCGTCTTCTCGTCCCCGTACACCTCGCACATGTGGCGACCGTCCGGCGTCGCCGTGTGCTCGACCTCCCAGAGGCTCGTCTCACTGCCGTCGAGGAGCAGGAACGCGTGCTCGTACAGCGTGAATCCGGCGTCCCGCCCGTCGACGCGGCACTGCCTGCCGAAGATCTGGGTGATGTGGTGGGCGAAGGCGGCCCGCAGGAGGCGCGCGGTCTCCTCGCCCGGAACGTCGCTGTTCTCCGCGCGGCGCAGGACCCGGCGGGCGTGGTCCGCGGAGTTGTCCGGCGCGTACATCCGGGGCAGCGGGGCCGGTGGAGTGGCCATCAGGACCGTCAGAATCTCCAGGTCGGCCTGCGCGCCGTCCTCGCCGAACGCGGGTACGTCGGAGAAGCTGCCGGACAGCCGGGCGGAAGCGAGATGGACGTCCGCCTCGTCGTCGTACAGCTCGTGGCGCTGGAAAACGGGCTGCCTGCGCGACCGAGGGTCCGCCGCGTCCCCGGCGGTGCTGTGGACCAGCTCCCACAAGGTGAGCGCGGAGCCGTCGGCCAGCAGGTAGGTGTGCCGGTAGGTTTCGCGATGCAGCACGGAGCTGTGGTGCGAGGAGTGCAGGGAACTGCTGTGGGCCAGCGCGGTCCCGAGTCGATCGACCGTGCAGTCGGGCAGGTCGAAAGAGTTGAGTGCTCGTCGTAGGAGTCGGTCGAGATGCTGCTCGGTTGTCTCGTACGGATCGCTCAAGGTGCTCTCTCCAGGCCGTTGCCGCGTGTTACTTGATGCGTGCTTAACGTAGTCCCTGGGTCCGACATCGTGACCGGGGTTCCTGAAAACGTATGACGTGTGCGGAACGTTCCTGGCGATTCGTCCGAACTTCCTTCTGCGGATGGCGAGTCGGCGGGCTCCCGGCTGTGGCGGGCGGGTCAGCGGGGGTCGTAGAGATCGCTGTACGAGGGGTGGACGCCCGCGTCCGGGCGGAGGTCGACGCCTTCCGCTGCCCGTACGGCCTTCACGACGGCGCGGGTCAGGGTGTCCGCGCCCGCTGCCAGGAGCTCGTTCAGAGCGATCGGGTTCTCCTGCGGCAGTGGGCGCTCGCCCGTGGCCAGCGCGAAGACCGTGTCCCCGTCGGTCAGCAGATGTACAGGCCGTACGGCGCGAGCCAGCCCGTCGTGGGCCGTGCCCGCGAGCTTCTGTGCCTGCGCCCGGGTGAGAAGCGCGTCGGTGGCGACGACCGCGAGCGTGGTGTTGAGCGTGGGGAGTGCGTTTGCCTCCCGTGCTTCGGCCAGGCGGCGCACGGCGGTTTCGTGGATCTCCGTCGCGGGGTGCACCGGCGGCTCCGCGGCGCCGTACTCCCCGTACAGCACCCCGGTCACCGGATCGACCACGGAGCCCGCCGCATTCACCACGACCAGCACGCCGACCGTGATTCCGGAGGGCAGCCGCGCGCTCGCCGTGCCCACGCCGCCCTTGAGCTGACCGGCGACCGCGCCCGTACCCGCACCGACCCCGCCCTCGGCTACGGGGGCGCCCGGCTCCGTACCGGCTGCGGCCTCCACGGCGGCGCGGCCGGTCGAGGCGTCAGGGCGGGCCCGCCAGTCGCCGCCCCGCCCCAGATCGAAGATGCATGCGGCCGGGACCACCGGCACCACCTGCGACGGGTCGGGGCCGACCCGCACACCCCGCCCCTGCTCCTCCAGCCAGGCCATCACGCCGGACGCCGAGTCCAGGCCGTAGGCGCTGCCACCGGTCAGGACGACGGCGTCGATCCGCTGCACCAGATTGCGCGGGTCGAGTGCGTCCGTCTCCCGGGTGCCGGGGCCACCGCCGCGTACGTCGACAGCCGCGACGGCGCCGCCCTCGGGGGCGAGGACGACAGTGGTGCCACTCAGTGCGCCGTCGCCCAGCACCTGCGCATGACCGACGCGCAGCCCGGCGACATCGGTCAGCGCGTCCACCGCCCCTGCCGCCGGTGACAGCGGAATTTGTGGATCCTGTCCGGTCATCCCGTGCTCCTCACATCCGGTTCGGCGGAACTGCGACGGCCGGTAGGCCCGGTGCCGTGCGCCGTGACAGCGACACCCCGACGGCCACCGTCGCGGCCGCCACCAGACCGGCCGCGAGGTCCGCCCACTCCTCGGTGAACGTATAGCCAAGGATGGCCACCGCGGCCAGGGGGAGGGCCAGTTGCTCCGCGAGGTCGCGCTTGAAGTGGCGGGCGTGGACCAGCCGCACCGTCAGCAGATGGACCGCGGCGGGGACCGTCACGGCGGCCGAGGCGGCGGTCGTCGGCACATGCGCCTTGCCGATGACCTCCTCCACCGCGACCTCGATGCCCGAGCCGATCGCGGCGGCAGAGCCGAAGATCACGTAGTGGACTTAGACCGACCCGAGCCGAACCGCCCTCTGCTGTCCTTCGCCGTCGTCCTCGGGCTCCGGATGCTCGACCCGAAGGATCGCTGACAGCTGCCGTACCCGGGAGAGCCGCCGTACCCTGGAGGCATGAGCACCGCCCCCACCTCCGGACCGCGCGATTCGAAACCGACACAGCCGGCACACCCCGTACAACCGGAACAGAGGAAGCCCAAGCCGGCTCTGATCTTCGACGATCCGCTGGACCAGCAGTCCGCGGACGATACGGACCGAGGGTGGGGTGAGCGGGCCCCGCTCGGCGACGGCTCCACCGACCTTGCGCGCTTCCTCGACGAGAAGCCGCCCCACCACGTCTGAGCTGCTCGTCGTGCCCGCGCTCCAGGTCCCTGGTGCGCAGAACCACACGATCCAGGCCTTCGGGCCGGTTGCTTGACGGCGCATCAGTGCGCAGAGGGCGGTGGGTCGGGTTCAGCACAGGGTCACCGCCAGCCGGCCCGAGATCCCCGCGCCCGCCAGCGACGCGGCCGTGCTCCGGGGCACAGACAGCACGACCAGCGCGCCGCCCGCCGCAGGACCTTCCGCGGGATCCTCGGCCCAACCCTCGGCCGGCGCCCGCGGCACCGCCGCCACCCGGGCCCCCTTGGCCACCACCCTGGCATCGGCCCCGGCGCCCTCGGCCGCGATCACATCGACGCGGTCGCCGGGGCGCAGCAGCCGGACGGTTGCCGCATCCGCGATCCGGACCGGTGCCGACACCAGCGGAACCGGCCGTCGCTTCACTCCGGGCCCGGCACTTGCCGCACCCCCGGCACCGCTCGGCGCCTCGCCGCCGCCCAGTCCCGCGGCCGCCAGCGCCGCGGCCGTCAGCGCCAGCCCGGCCGCCATCGCGCGACGCTGCCGCCACATCGCACGCCGCAGCCGACGCCCCCCGCCCCCGCGCACCCGCAACGGAGCGAACGAGGGCACCCCGCAGGGCGCGGGCGCCGACACCGGCGGCCCCGGGACGGACGGGCGTACATGAGACGAGGAAGAGGTCGCAGAAGCGGGCGGGAGCATGGCCAACACCACCAGTCGTGAGGAGCGCGGAGTCCGGACGAACGCCGACGCCCCTCACCCTCCGCCTTCCGCGAGATTCCCGCTGAGCCCTGTGGACAGCCCCCACGATGTGGACAACTCCGTCACCCGCTCGCCATCGGGGCACCCCCCTACGGCAGTTCGAGCCCGGTCTCGATCCCGTCCAGCGCCTTCGCACAGGGACAGTGACGATCCCCCTCCGCGGGCAGCGCGGTCACCGCGTCGAAGAGCACCGACCGCAGCCGGTCCACGTTGGCGGCGAACACCTTCAGCACCTCCCCGTGGGAGACGCCCTCGCCTGCCTCGGCACCGGCGTCCAGGTCCGTCACCAGCGTCATCGTCGTGTAGCAGAGCCCCAGTTCGCGGGCGAGCACGGCCTCCGGATGCCCGGTCATCCCGACCACGGACCAGCCCATCGCCGCGTGCCAGCGCGATTCGGCCCGGGTCGAGAAGCGCGGCCCCTCGACGACGACGAGCGTGCCGCCGTCCACCGGCTCCCAGCCCCTGCCGCGGGCCGACGCCAGCGCGACCTTGCGCCCCTCGGGGCAGTACGGGTCGGCGAAGCCCAGGTGCACCACGTTCGGCGCCACCCCGTCCGCCCGGGTCTCCCCGTCGTAATACGTCTGTGTACGGGCCTTGGTGCGGTCCACCATCTGGTCCGGTACGAGCAGCGTCCCCGGTCCGTACTCCGGGCGCAGCCCGCCGACCGCGCACGGGCCGAGCACCTGACGTACGCCGACGGACCGCAGCGCCCACAGGTTGGCGCGGTAGTTGATGCGGTGCGGCGGCACATGGTGGCCGCGTCCGTGGCGGGGGAGGAAGGCGACCCGGCGGCCGCCGATCTCGCCGAGGAAGAGGGAATCGCTCGGCTGTCCGTACGGGGTGTCCACGCGAACCTCGGTGACGTCCTCCAGGAAGGAGTACAAGCCCGAGCCGCCGATGACACCGATCTCTGCGTTCACCATGCGGTCACACTAGCGGGGGCGGGAAACGCCGAGGACCCCGCCGAAAGGATCGGCGGGGTCTCCGGTGAAGCGTGGTGCGTACCTCGGCTCAGGCAGCCGACGTGCCGCTCGACGACGACGCGGAGGACGACGAGGAAGCGGAGGACGAGGAAGCGGACGACTTCGCGTCCGACCCCGTCGAGGAAGTCGATGAAGCGGAACCGGATGCCTTCGCGGACGCCGACGCCGGCGCGCTGCTCGACGAGGAGCCGCGGCTGTCGTTCCGGTAGAAACCGGAACCCTTGAAGACAATGCCGACCGCCGAGAACACCTTCTTCAGACGTCCTTCGCAGTTCGGGCACACGGTCAGAGCGTCATCGGTAAACTTCTGCACCGCCTCGAGGCCCTCGCCACATTCGGTGCACTGGTACTGATAGGTCGGCACTTGTCTTCCTCCTGGCACTCTCACTCGATGAGTGCTAACGATCCTCAATGGTAGCTGCTATGGGCTGCTGTTTGCAGTAACGTCTGTCACCTGCCTGAAGGGCAGCGGTCAGGGCTTGGCCGTCGTGAGGGCCGCTGGCCTGAGCGAAAAGCTGCCACATATGTGGCGGAGGAGTCACACTGACGTATTCCGCTGAGCGAGCGCATGAATCGTCACTTTCTGGCCGCGACAGGGTCGCGGTGAACCGAGCCGCGTGCGGCCATGATGGTCGCGCGGGCCGGTGCCAGCCGCGAACGCAGGGTCACCAGGGTCGCCAGGGCCAGCACGGTCCCCACCAGTGGCACCACGAAGCCGGTGCTCGCGCCGTGGGCGTCCGCGAGCCGTCCGGCGACCGTCACCGCAGCCGCCTGGCCGAGCGCGATCGAGCCCGTCAGCCAGGTGAACGCCTCGGTCCGCGCGGACGCCGGAACCAGCGTCTCGACCAGCGTGTATCCGCTGATCAGCGCGGGTGCGATGGAGAGCCCGACGAGCAGCCCGAGCCCGGCCAGCAGCGGCACGGAGTGCACTGCCCACAGCCCCGAAGCGGTCAGCGTCAGCGCCGCGTATCCGGCGATCAGCCTGCGCCGCGGCCCGCTCTTCCAGGCGATGGCGCCGCAGGCGATCCCGGCCAGCATGTTGCCGGCCGCGAAGATCCCGTACAGCAGGCCGTTCGCGCCGGGCCGGCCGATCTCCTCGGTGAACGCGGTCAGCGAGACCTGCATGCCGCCGAAGACCGCGCCGATCCCGAGGAAGGCCACCGCGAGTACCCGTACTCCCGGCACGGACAGGGCGGAGACGCGCTGTTCGAATGCGGTGGCCGCGGCGGCGCGGACCGCGGGCTGGGTGCGGTGCTGCGCCGCGAAGAGCAGCCCGCCCAGCAACGTCAGCGCGGCTTCCGTGATCAGCCCGGCCGCCGGGTGCACGCCGGTGCACAGTGCGGTGGCGAGGACCGGCCCGATGACGAAGGTGAACTCGTCCGTCACCGATTCGAAGGCGGCGGCGGTCGGCATCAGCGGCGAGGCCTTCCGGCCCGGCGCCGCGCCCAGCAGGGCGGCCCAGCGGGCCCGCACCATGGGCCCGATCTGGGGGACGGACGCACCCGTCGGTACGGCGGCCAGGAACAGCAGCCACAGTGGCGCGTCCGCCAGGGCGAGTGCGGTCAGTGCCGATACGGACGCCGCGTGCACGAGGACGCCCGGCAGCAGTACGGCGCGCTGGCCGATGCGGTCGGCGAGTTTGCCGCTCTGGGGTGCGAACAGCGCCATGGAGACGCCGGTCACAGCGGCGACGGCACCCGCGCTGCCGTACGAACCGGTGGTGTGCTGCACCAGCAGGACGATGCCGATGGTCAGCATCGCGAAGGGCTGGCGTGCGGCGAAGCCCGGAAGGAGAAAGGTCCACGCACCAGGGGTGCGCAACAGTTGCCCGTAACCGGGGCGGTCGGAGACCGTGGACGCCACGGTCCATGCCTTTCTGCCGCCTGGTAGCGGTGCCCCCGCCGGTCCGCACCTTGTGGGTGCCGATCCCGTACGGGGGCTGCCGAGAGCTGTCCTCTTCGCGCGGAACTGCGGTAGATGCCGGGCGCTCGCTGCAGAGGCGGAGGACGCCACGACCGCCATACGGTCGCGCCAGCTCTGCATCAGGCAGAGTTGGTCGATCAGGTTTCCTTCATGCTACAGGCAGGGGCCTGCCTGTGAGGGTGCGCAGATTCCTGGTCGTGCGCTGCGGATGGTCAGTGATGGGCCCTCGCGCTGCTGGTCCCACTCCTGGGCCCGTCGGTCCCCAGCCAGCTGGCCAGCTTGCCGCCCTCGCCGACTGCGCGCAGGCGCGACTCCGCCGCGTCACGCACCGGATCGGTCGTGACGACCAGCAGTTCGTCCCCGTGCCGCAGCACCGTCGACGGCGCGGGGACGAAGCTCTTGCCTTCCCGTACGACCAGGGTGACCGCGGCGCCGGCGGGCAGTCGCAGTTCGGAGACCTCCACGCCGTGCATCTTCGACTTGGCGGGGATCGCCACCGACAGCAGATGACCGCGCAGCCGCTCCAGCGGCGCCGACTCGATGCCCAGGTCGGCGGCCTCGGACGGGTCCTCGGCGATCTTCAGGGCCTTTGCCAACCAGGGCAGCGTCGGTCCCTGGATCAGGGTGTACACGACGACGAGCACGAAGACGATGTTGAAGACCCGGGTGGAGCCCTCGATTCCGGACACCATCGGAATGGTCGCCAGGATGATGGGTACGGCGCCGCGCAGCCCCGCCCATGACATGAGGGCTTTCTCCTGCCAGGACATCCGGAACGGGATCAGGGAGATGAAGACCTCCATCGGGCGTGCCACCACGGTCAGCACCAGACCCACGACGACCGCGGGCCAGAAGTCGTCCAGCAGATCGTGCGGCGTGACAAGCAGGCCGAGCAGGACGAACATGCCGATCTGGGCCAGCCAGCCGAGCCCGTCGGCGAAGCCGCGGGTGGCCGGCCAGTGCGGCAGCTTGGCGTTGCCGAGGATCATCGCGGCCAGATAGACGGCGAGGAAGCCACTGCCGTGGGCCATGGCGCCCGCCGCGTACGCGGCCACGGCGATCGCCATCACCGCGATCGGGTAGAGACCGGACGCGGGTAGGGCCACACGACGCAGTCCGAACGAGCCGAGCCAGCCGACGGCGATGCCGACGGCTGCGCCGATCGCGAGTTCCAGGGCGATCTCGCCGACCAGGACGTACCAGCTGTCGACTGGTCCTCTGGTCGAGAAGGCCACCACCAGGATCACCACGGGGGCGTCGTTGAAGCCGGACTCGGCCTCCAGTACGCCGGTCACGCGGGCCGGTAGGGGCACCTTGCGCAGCACGGAGAAGACGGCTGCGGCGTCCGTCGACGAGACGACCGCGCCGATGATCAGCGCCTGCCGCCAGTCCAGGCCGACCAGATAGTGCGCCCCTGCCGCGGTGACGCCCACGCTCGCCGCGACGCCGACGGTCGACAGCATCGCGGCAGCGGGCAGCGCCGGCTTGATCTCTTTCCACTTCGTACCGAGGCCGCCCTCGGCCAGGATCACGACAAGAGCCGCATAGCCAAACATCTGGGTCAATTCGGCATTGCTGAACTTGACGTGGAAGATCCCGTCCTGCCCCATGGCGATCCCGATGCCGAGGTACAGGAGCAGGCTGGGGAGCCCGCTGCGGGACGAGATGCGCACCGCCGCGACGGCGACGAGCAGCACGAGCGAGCAGACGAGCAGGAGTTCGTTGAGCGCGTGGACAGTCAGTGGCCGTTCCTTCCCTGCGTACGCCTGCCGGATCGTCTTCCGGCGGCCGGTACTTCGTTACCTTACCTAATCTTTAACGCTTTCTTGACGGCTTCGAGCGTTCGTACGATCGCTCATCGATTCGATGCATCCCGATGCCGCGTCGGAGCCGCTTCGGTGCTGCGCCTATGGTTGCTCCTGCACTCCCAGGACCACCCTGCCCCTCGAAGGACAGCGATGCCCGCCAACACAACCGCCTCTTCCGGCTCTTCCGGTTCCGCCGGTGGGAAGACCGGCAAGAAGAAGGGGCGACGCGCCCGCCTGATCGTGATCGTCCTGGTGCTGGCGCTTGTCGCGGGTATCGGCTACGGCGCGTTCTGGTCCGTGACCACAGTGCGGGCCTCGTACCCGCAGACGAACGGCTCCATCAAGATCGACGGCCTCACCGGCAATGTCGACGTCAAGCGCGACAGCTACGGGATCCCGCAGCTCTACGCGGACTCCGACGCCGACCTGTTCCGCGCCCAGGGCTTCGTGCAGGCGCAGGACCGCTTCTGGGAGATGGACGTCCGCCGTCATATGACGGCCGGCCGGCTCTCCGAGATGTTCGGCTCCGGGCAGGTCGACACGGACGCCTTCCTGCGCACGCTGGGCTGGCGCAAGGTCGCGCAGAAGGAGTACGACACCGTCCTGTCCGCGGACACCAAGAAGAACCTCCAGGCGTACGCGGACGGGGTGAACGCCTACCTCAAGGGGCGCGACGGCAAGGACATCTCCGTCGAGTACGCCGCGCTCGGCCTCACCAACGACTACAAGCCGACCAAGTGGACCCCGGTCGACTCGGTCGCCTGGCTCAAGGCGATGGCCTGGGACCTGCGCGGCAACATGCAGGACGAGATCGACCGCTCGCTGATGACCAGCAGGCTCAGCAAGAAGCAGATCGAGGACCTGTACCCGGCGTACCCGTACGACACGCACAAGCCGATCGTCAGCGAGGGCGCGATCTCGCCGGTCACCGGCAAGTTCGAGCGGAATGCGACACCGACCTCCGGCATCGGTGCGAGCACCGTGCAGGGTGCCACCGAGGGGGTGAACGCCCAGCTCGCCTCGCTCTCCGACACCCTCGATCAGATCCCTGCGCTGCTCGGTCCGAACGGCAACGGCATCGGGTCCAACTCCTGGGTGGTCTCCGGCGACTACACGACGACCGGCAAGCCGCTGCTCGCCAACGACCCGCACCTGGCGCCGCAGCTTCCCTCGCTCTGGTACCAGATGGGGTTGCACTGCCGTCAGATCTCGGCGACCTGCCAGTACGACACCGCTGGGTACACCTTCTCCGGTATGCCGGGCGTGATAATCGGTCACAACCAGGACATCGCCTGGGGCTTCACCAACCTCGGCGCCGACGTCACCGACCTCTTCCTGGAGAAGGTCTCCGGCGACGGCTACCAGTACGACGGCAAGGTGAAGCCGTTCGTCACCCGTGAGGAGACCATCAAGGTCGCGGGCGGCGCGAGCCGGCACATCACCGTGCGCGAGACCAACAACGGCCCGCTGATCTCCGACCGCAGCAGCGAGCTGGAGAAGGTCGGCCAGAAGGCCCCGGTCCCCAGCGCCGCGCCGGACCGCGCCAACGGTTACGCGGTCGCCCTGAGGTGGACCGCGCTGGACGCCGGCCACTCCATGGACGCCGTCTTCGAGCTCAACCGGGCCAAGGACTTCCCGTCCTTCCGCAAGGCGGCCGAGCACTTCGAGGTGCCCTCGCAGAATCTCATCTACGCGGACAACAAGGGGCACATCGGCTACCAGGCCCCCGGCAAGATCCCGGTCCGCAAGACGGGCGACGGCACGATGCCGAGCCCCGGCTGGACCTCGAAGTACGGCTGGGAGAAGGACCCGATCCCGTTCGACAAGCTGCCGTACGAGTACGACCCGAAGCGCGGCTACATCGTCACCGCCAACCAGGCCGTCATCGACGAGAACACGTACGACCCCATGCTCACCAAGGACTGGGGCTACGGCACCCGCAGCCAGCGGATCAACGACCTCATCGCGGGGAAGATCAAGGTCGGCGAGAAGATCTCGACCGAAGACATGCAGAAGATGCAGATGGACAACACCAGCGAGATCGCCACGAAGCTGGTGCCCGAACTGCTGGACATCAAGGTCTCCGACAAGAGCGTGCGCGAGGCGCAGAAGCTCCTGGAGGGCTGGGACTCCAAGCAGGAGCCCGACTCGGCGGCCGCCGCGTACTTCAACGCGGTCTGGCGCAACATCCTGAAGCTGGCCTTCGGCGACAAGCTGCCCAAGGAGATGCGGGTCAAGGGCGAATGCCTCACCGTGCTCCCGGCCGACAGCACGGGGCCGGTCGACGAGCAGGACAAGCCGGTACGCGAATGCGGTCAGCGCGACGCGGACTCGGCGCAGCCGGACGGCGGCGACCGCTGGTACCAGGTGGTCATCAAGCTCATGGACGACGAGAACAGCGACTGGTGGAAGGCGCCGAAGCACCGCAAGGACAAGGCGACCGAGAACCGTGACCAGCTCTTCGCCCGCGCCATGAAGGACGCCCGCTGGGAGCTGACCGCCAAGCTCGGCAAGGACATGTCCACCTGGAGCTGGGGCCGGCTGCACCAGCTGACCCTGAAGAACCAGACCCTCGGTACCGAAGGCCCCGACCTGCTCCAGCGGGCCCTCAACCGCGGCCCGTGGAACCTGGGCGGCGGCGAGGCCGCGGTCAACGCCAGCGGGTGGAACGCGGCGGGCGGCTACGAGGTCATCTGGGTCCCGTCGATGCGCATGGTCGTCAACGTGGGGGACTGGGACAAGTCCCGCTGGATCAACCTCACCGGCGCGTCCGGTCACGCGTTCAGCGCGCACTACACCGATCAGACCGACAAGTGGGCCACCGGAGGTCTGCTCGACTGGTCCTTCGGGACGAACGCGGTGGCCAAGTCGACGAAGGACACGCTGACGCTCAAGCCGTCGTAGGGAGGCAGACCCGGCACCGCGGTTCCGGGCCGACGGGCCCGGCGCGGTGCCGGCCGGGCTCAGCCGGTGAAGCGCCGCGTTCCGGCCGGCGTCACCACGGCGTCCACGGGGTGGTCGTGCGGTTCCACGGGAACCGTCGCGACCACCTCGTTGTCGTAGAGCAGGACGATCAGTGCGGGGTGCGCGCCCGCGGCCGCGAGCCGGGCCAGGACCCGGTCGTACGAGCCGCCGCCCCGGCCGAGCCGCATCCCGCGTCCGTCCACCGCGAGGCCCGGCAGCAGGACCGCGTCCGCGTCGAGGACGGCGTCGGGCCCGAGCCGTGGACCGTCCGGCTCCAGCAGCCCGCGGCCCGCCGGGAGAAGGCGGCCGGCACCTTCGTACGTCGCCCAGTCCAGATCGTTGTCCGGGAGGAGCACCGGCAGCAGTACCCGTACGCCCCGCGCACGCAGCGCGTCCAGCAGCGCGCGAGTCCCTGGTTCACTTCCGACCGAGACATAGGCGGCGACCGTACGGGCCCCGGCCAGCTCGGTGAGACCGACTGCGCCCCGGGACAGAACCGTCGCGGCATTTTCGACGTCTTCGCTGGTCAGGAGGGATCGCGAGGCGAGCAGTCGACGCCTGAGCGAGGCCTTGCCGGACGTGTCGGTGTTCAACGTGCACCTGCGCATCTCTCGTATGTGCATATAGAAGTACAAAGTTAACCGGAGGCTCATCTTCCGCCCATACTCACCGGTTATGGTTGCGCGCATGACTCAGTCGCACCCCAGGATCAGCAAGGCTGTCATCCCGGCCGCGGGACTCGGTACCCGCTTCCTGCCGGCCACCAAAGCCACTCCCAAAGAGATGCTGCCTGTGGTCGACAAGCCGGCGATCCAGTACGTCGTCGAGGAAGCGGTGGCGGCCGGTCTCTCCGACGTACTCATGATCACAGGCCGCAACAAGCGTCCGCTCGAGGACCACTTCGACCGCAACTACGAGCTGGAGTCGGCGCTCACCCGCAAGGGAGACGCCGAACGGCTCCGGAAGGTCCAGCAGTCGAGCGACCTCGCCACCATGCACTACGTCCGCCAGGGCGACCCGCGCGGCCTCGGTCACGCCGTGCTGTGCGCCGCGCCGCACGTCGGCGACCAGCCGTTCGCCGTTCTCCTCGGCGACGACCTGATCGATCCGCGGGACCCGCTGCTCGCCCGCATGGTCGAGATCCAGGAGCGTGAGGGCGGCAGCGTCATCGCGCTGATGGAGGTCGAGCCGGAGCAGATTCATCTGTACGGCTGCGCGGCCGTCGACACCACCGTCGAGGGCGATGTCGTCAGGGTCACCGGCTTGGTGGAGAAGCCCGAAACGGCCGATGCGCCCAGCAATCTCGCCATCATCGGGCGCTACGTCCTCGACCCCGCGGTCTTCGACATACTGCGCAGGACCGAGCCGGGCCGCGGGGGCGAGATCCAGCTCACCGACGCGCTGCAACTGCTCGCCGCGGACGAGAAGATCGGCGGCCCGGTGCACGGTGTCGTCTTCAAGGGGCGCCGCTATGACACCGGCGACCGGAGCGACTATCTGCGTGCCATTGTCAGACTCGCGTGCGAACGTGAAGATCTGGGCCCGGAGTTCCGAACCTGGCTCCGCAGATATGTCACCGAGGAGATGTAGCACTTTGAGCAGCACGATCTGGTCGGTGGACGAGCACCTGGAAGACATTCTCGGCGCCGTGCGGCCGCTCGAACCCATCGAGCTGCAACTGCCCGAGGCCCAGGGCTGTGTCCTCGTCGAGGACGTCATGGTGGAGATCGCCCTGCCGCCTTTCGACAACAGCTCGATGGACGGGTACGCGGTCCGGATCGCCGATGTCGAGGGCGCCAGCGAGGAGTTCCCCGCGGTGCTCACGGTCATCGGTGACATCGCGGCGGGCAGCGATGGGCTCTCCGGCGACCGGACCGTGGGACCGGGCGAGGCCGTGCGCATCATGACCGGCGCACCGCTGCCGGCCGGTGCCGAGGCCGTCGTCCCGGTCGAGTGGACCGACGGCGGTACGGGCGGCGGCCCGGCGGACGCCATGCGTGCCCACAGCCACGCTCCGCAGGACGCGGGCGGCGAAGTCCGTGTCCACCGCCCGGTCGAGGCCCGCGCCCATGTCCGGGCCCGCGGCAGCGATGTGCAGCCCGGCGATCTGGCGCTGCGGGCCGGTTCGGTGATCGGTCCGCCGCAGATCGGGCTGCTCGCCGCGATCGGCCGCGCCACCGTGAAGGTGCGTCCGCGGCCGCGGGTCGTCGTCATCTCCACCGGCAGCGAACTCGTGCAGCCCGGTGAGGAACTGACCGGCGGCCGGATCTACGACTCGAACAGCTTCGCGCTGACCGCCGCCGCGCGCGACGCCGGAGCGATCGCCTACCGGGTCGGAGCCGTCACGGACGACGCCGATTCGCTCCGCGCCACGATCGAGGACCAGCTGATCCGCGCGGACATCGTCGTCACCACGGGCGGGGTCAGCGTCGGTGCGTACGACGTGGTCAAGGAAGCACTGTCCTCCATCGGCGACGAGGACGAGCCGGGCAGCGGCGTCGACTTCCGCAAGCTCGCCATGCAGCCCGGCAAGCCGCAGGGCTTCGGATCGATCGGCCCGGAGCACACACCGCTGCTGGCGCTGCCCGGCAATCCCGTCTCCGCATACGTCTCGTTCGAGCTGTTCGTGCGGCCCGCGATCCGAACGCTGATGGGACGGGAAGAGGTGACCCGTCCGACCGTCCGGGCCACGCTGAACACCGACAAAGCGCTCTCCTCGCCGTCCGGCAAGCGCCAGTTCCTGCGCGGCACGTACGACGCGGAGGCGGGCACCGTCACGCCCGTCGGAGGCTCGGGATCTCATCTGATCGCGGCCCTCGCCCAGGCGGACGCGCTGATCGTGCTGCCCGAGGACGTCACCTCCGCGGAGCCCGGCGCGGTCACCGAGGTGATCCTGCTCCGCTGAACGCCGGCCGGTGGCGGTACGGTATCTGCCGCTGTGCCTTACCGGGGGACACCCCCTGGACCCCCGGCCGCACCCCGGTGCAGGCCGAGCGGGCAACCGGCGCCCTACCGCTAGGCGGAGTTCAGTGAGTACGCAGAACAGGCTGACGCATCTCGACGAGGCGGGCGCGGCCCGGATGGTCGACGTGTCCGAGAAGGACGTCACCGCGCGCGTCGCCCGCGCCAGCGGCCGGGTCCTCGTCTCGCCGCGCGTTGTCGAACTGCTCCGTGGCGAGGGAGTCCCCAAGGGCGACGCCCTCGCCACCGCCCGCATCGCCGGGATCATGGGTGCCAAGCGCACCCCGGAGCTGATTCCGCTCTGCCACCCGCTCGCCGTCTCCGGTGTGAAGGTCGATCTGAGCGTCGCCGACGACGCGGTGGAGATCACCGCCACGGTGAAGACGACGGACCGCACGGGCGTGGAGATGGAGGCGCTGACCGCCGTCTCGGTCGCCGCGCTCACCGTGATCGACATGATCAAGGCGGTCGACAAGAGCGCGGTCATCACGGATGTCCGGGTCGAGGCGAAGTCCGGCGGCAAGTCCGGCGACTACCGGCGCCCGGCGCCGGAGGGAGCGGACGCATGACGGCGCCCACCGGAGCGGCGCCGCCCGCCCCGTACACCGCCCTTGTCGTCACGGCGTCGAACCGTGCCTCGGCCGGTGTCTACGCCGACCGGGGCGGTCCACTGATCGTCGAGGCGCTCACCGCGCTCGGCTTCGCCGTCGACGGGCCGCAGGTCGTCCCCGACGGCGACCCCGTCGAACAGGCCCTGCGGGCCGGGGTGTCCGCCGGGTACGACGCCATCGTCACCACCGGCGGTACGGGAATCTCACCGACCGACCGCACCCCGGACGTCACCCGCCGCGTCCTCGACCACGAGATCCCCGGCATCCCGGAGGCGATCCGCGCCGAGGGCCGTGAGAAGGTCCCCACGGCCGCGCTCTCCCGTGGCCTCGCGGGCGTGGCGGGCGGCACCCTCATCGTGAACCTCCCCGGCTCCACCGGCGGGGTACGGGACGGGCTTGCCGTCCTCGAACGTCTTCTGGTGCACGCCGTCGACCAGCTCCGCGGCGGCGACCACCCCCGACCCGGGAGCCCGAGCTGAACGTCCCGACCTGGCCGGTGATCCTGACGGACGGCGCCATCACCCTCCGGCCGATAAAGCTGCGGGACCAGCGCGTGTGGCGCGAGGTCAACCGGCGCAACCGCGAGTGGCTGCGCCCCTGGGAGGCGACCGTTCCACCGCCCGCCCCGGGCGGCCCGGTCGCCCGGCGCCCCACGTACCGTCAGATGATCCGCCATCTGCGGTCCGAGGCCAAGGCGGGCCGGATGCTGCCCTTCGCCATCGAGTACGAGGGGCGCCTGGTCGGGCAGTTGACGGTCGCCGGGATCACCTGGGGGTCGATGTGCTCGGGACACGTCGGCTACTGGGTGGACCAGGAGGTGGCGGGCCGCGGTGTGATGCCGACCGCGGTCGCGCTCGCTGTCGACCACTGTTTCCGGACGGTCGGACTGCACCGCATGGAGGTGTGCATTCGGCCGGAGAACGGGCCCAGCCGGAGGGTCGTGGAGAAACTCGGATTCCGTGAGGAAGGGCTGCGTCCGCGCTATCTCCACATCGACGGCGCCTGGCGGGATCATCTGATCTTCGCGCTCACGGCGGAGGAGGTGCCCGACGGACTGCTTCGGCGCTGGCACCAGGCACGACCGGAACGCCACGCGAAATAAAATAAGTGTTCGAAATTGATCGATGTGCGGCCGCTGATGAACGCACAAACGCCGACTGCCGGTCTGAACAATCACAAAAAAAGTCCGCGATATCAGCCGGATCGTGCGACACACCGGGCCAATTGGCGGATGCCTCCGTGCAAACCCCTCTACGGTGTGAGACGTGAGCAGCAGCGGCCTCATCTACGCAGTCATCGTCGGGGCCTGGGCCGCCTACTTGGTGCCGATGTGGCTCCGCAGGCAGGACGAGCTCAATGAAGCCCGTCCGACGGAACGCTTCAGCACCGCCATCCGGCTGCTGTCCGGACGGGCGGCCATGGAGCGCCGGTACGCCAAGGAGTTGCGGGAACGCACCGCCGAGGAGGCCGGCCCCGACGCAGACCCGGACGTGGACACGGATCGAATGGATTCCGTGGACGTCCGGGCGTTTGCCGCGCCTCCGGCGCACACCGAAGCCCGGTTGCACGACCCGGCGCGGGCACCGGAGGCGCAGGCCCAGGACAGACCCGTACCCGCGCCCGTGCCCGGACGGCGTGCACGACCCGGCGGGACCGACGCCGAGCGTGCCCGGCGCGCCCAGCGCTCCCAGGTCCTCGCGCGACGGCGGCGCACCACCTCGGTCCTCTTCCTCGCCTTCACCCTCGGCGCGGTCGTCGCCGCCGTCGGCGGTCTCCGCTTCCTGTGGGCGCCCGCGGTGCCGGCCGTGCTGCTGAGCATGTACATCGTGCATCTGCGCGCCCAGGAACGGCGCCGGTTCGTCTTCACCATGGACCGGCGCAGGGCGGAGGTCGCGGCGCAGCGCCTGCGCGAGAACCGTCCCCGCAGGCACCAGCCCGCGACGACGGCCCCCGCCGAGTCCGACGAGGAGCCCGAAGCGCGCCACCCGGAGCCCGAGCCCGCCCCCGCGGTCTCTCCGCAGGAGGCGGGCCGCCGCGCCCTGGTCGAGCAGACGGACCACGCGGAATGGGTCGACCAGCAGCGTGAACGCGGCCGGGCCCAGGGCGACAGCTGGGAGCCGGTCCCGGTCCCGCTGCCGACGTACGTCACCGCGCCGGTCGCCCCGCGCGCCACGGGCGGCGTCGAGGTCGGCAACCCGGAGACCTGGAGCGCGGCCCGCTCCAGCACGGCCGAGCCGACCCAGACGGGTACGGCGCCCTCCGCCGCACCCCCGGTCGAACCGGCGCCACGCCAGCGCACCGGCTCGTCCCGCCGCTCCCGCGACCACGGCCGGACCCCGCTCTTCGACCAGTACGAGGACGGCGACCGGCCCCGCGCCGCCAACGAGTGAGACCCGGTCCGACACCGACCCGGCTGACCAGCAAGGGAACGGATTTCCAAGCACCCCTGTGAGGGTGCTAGAGTTTCACTCGTTGCAAGGGCCTGTGGCGCAGTCTGGTAGCGCACCTCGTTCGCATCGAGGGGGTCTGGGGTTCAAATCCCCACAGGTCCACCGCACGACGAAGTCCCGCCCGATCGAAAGATCGGGCGGGACTTCGTCGTTTTCCAAGACGGCTTGATCCCCAGGGCAGTTCGGCCCATTCGATGAAGCGCTGTTGGTCAGGAGCCCGGAAGGAGCCACCGACTGCATCCACGCGGATGTGCGGAAGCCGGAGCTGATCCTCGATCACGCCCGTCGGCTGCTGGACTTCCGCAGACCCGCAGACCTGTCGCCGATCGCGTTGACCGACGACCAGGACAGGGTCCGGATCACGACTCCTGGAGCGGTTTGGCGAAGCAGAGGCTGCTCTCGTACGTGCGGTAGTGGCCGAACTTCTCGCAGGGGGTGTAGCCGCTGGAGGTGTACAGCGCGATGGCTTCCGGCTGCTGGTTGCCGGTCTCCAGCACCATCCGGATGCGGCCCGCCGCCCGTGCGTCCGCTTCGAGGGTGGCGAGGATGCGGCGGGCCAGACCCCGTCCGCGGCCCTCCCGCACCACGAACATCCGCTTGAGCTCGGCGTCGCCGTCCGAGTAGCCCTCCTCGTTCCGGTCCTGCTTACGCCAGCCGCCGGTGGCGACCGGCGCGCCCGACTCGTCGTAGGCGAGCAGATACAGACCGTTCGGCGGCCGGAACATCGACGGGTCGAGCGGTGTGACATCGCCCTCGTCCCCGTAGCGCTCGGCATACTCGAGCTGCACCTCGTCGTTGAGTTTGACGGCGTCAGGGTGGTCGAACGACCGAGGCTGGATATCCATGCGGAATATGGTACATGTATGCGACCCGTGGTTGTCGGTACTGTTCCGGGATGCTCACCGTGACCACCGTAAATGTGAACGGGCTCCGCGCCGCCGCGAAAAAGGGCTTCACCGAGTGGCTGGCGCAGACCGACGCCGATGTGATCTGCCTGCAGGAAGTGCGCGCCGAGCCGCAGCAGCTCGCTGCCGAGGTGCGTGAGCCCGACGGGTGGCACACCGTGCACGCACCGGCCGCAGCCAAGGGGCGGGCCGGGGTCTCGCTCTACACGCGCCGGGCGCCGGAGAGGGTGCAGATCGGGTTCAGCGGGTTCGGGGATGCCGGGAGCGAGGAGTTCGACGGCAGCGGCCGGTACGTCGAGGTCGACCTGCCCGGTGTCACGGTGGGGAGCCTGTACCTGCCGTCCGGCGAGGTGGGTACGGAGCGGCAGGACGAGAAGGAGCGTTTCATGGCCGCCTTCCTGCCGTATCTGAAGGGGCTCAGGGAGCGGTCCGCGGCCGACGGCCGCGAGGTGCTGGTGTGCGGCGACTGGAACATCGCCCACCGGGAGGCCGACCTGAAGAACTGGAAGGACAATCAGAAGCGTGCCGGCTTCCTGCCGGAGGAGCGGGCGTGGCTGACCCGGGTCTTCGACGAGGCCGCGTACGTCGACGTGGTGCGGGCGCTGCACCCGGACGAGACGGGACCGTACTCCTGGTGGTCCTATCGGGGGCGCGCCTTCGACAATGACGCGGGCTGGCGCATCGACTACCAGGTGGCGACCCCCGGTCTCGCCGGGCGTGCGACAAAGGCATGGGTGGAGCGGGCCGCCACACACGGCGAGCGGTGGAGCGACCACGCGCCGGTGACGGCCGTCTTCGAGCGGTAGGGACTTCTACCCGGCCCGCCGGTAGCTGCTGCCGTCCTTGGTGCGGGTCAGCAGGCCTGCCACGACCAGGAAACGGCGCAGCGCCGGGTAGTCGTCGTGCACGGTCAGCAGCGCCTCGTTGACCTCCCGCTCGCTGTACGTGCGGTCCGGCTCGAACAGGGCCTGCGCCAAGTGGACGAGCAGCTGCTCGCGGCGGGCCGGCTTGCGCGGAATCGTGGTCAGCCGCCCGCGGGAGAACAGGGCGGCAACCCCGTGCGAACCGCTCGGATCGTTGTCGGACATGGGGGAAGCCTGACGTACCGGGGAGGGGCGGTCAACGCGGTTTCGTCGGCGCGGGCGGCTCCTGCGCCCCGACGGACGGGGCCCCGGTGCGTTGCCGGTGTTCCCGTGAGGCGCGGAGGGTCCGTCGGGTGGTGCCGCCCGACCGGCCGCGCAGCCGCCCAAGGTGTTCAACGTCCGGGGGTGTGTGGTGCGTAGTCACTTGTCGTGAGCTTCCGCGCTGTTCGACGACTCGTCGCGGGAGGACGGCGTCTCCGGTTCCGTCGGCTGCTGCACTCCGGCGTCGCGGCGCAGTCGTCGGTCCAGGGCCATGGAGAGCTCGGCGTCCACCACGGCGCTGGCGAGCGGGCGGAGTCGGTGCGGTTCGGCCTGGGCGGTGTGGGCCTGCAGCACCTGCACGAAGAGTTCGGCGAGGGCGTCCGCGTGTTCCCGGACCCGGCGGGCCGCCGCGAGCACCGCGGAGAGCGGCACGCCCTCGCGTACCAGCTCAGCCGACGCCTCCAGGAGGCGTCGGCTGATGTGCACGATCCGGTCGCCGTCGGTGGCGAGATAGCCCAGGTCCAGGGCGGCGGCGAGGTTCTCCGGGGTGACTTCGCCCTCGAAGTGGTCCGCGAGCTGTTCGGGCGTGAGGCGGACCGGGGTCTCCTCGGTCGGTTCGCCCAGTCCCAGCACCTCGGCGACATCGCGGCCGCTCTCGAAGGTGCGGGCCAGATCGGCGATGCCGGTGAGGGTGTGACCGCGCTCCAGCAGCCCGGCGATGGTCCGCAGCCGGGCCAGGTGGTGGTCGTCGTACCAGGCGATGCGCCCCTCCCGGCGTGGTGGCGCGATCAGACCGCGCTCCCGGTAGAAGCGCAGGGTCCGCACGGGGATGCCGGCCTCCTCGGCCAGCTCCTCCATGCGGTATTCGCGGTGCTCGCGTCTTTCAGCCACCACCGCACCCTATGTTGTACCGCCGGTAACTTTCCCTGGTCGAACCCCTACCCATCGGTACGGGGCTGCTCTACTCTCCCAACGATGCCAGCGATTGCTGGCAGAGTCGTGTGACGTACCGCAGGAGGCGCCGGCATGGCCCAGCACGAGCATGTACGAGTGGCGGTGATCGGATCCGGATTCGGAGGCCTGGGGGCCGCGGTCCGGCTGCGCCGCGAAGGCATCACCGACTTCGTCGTCCTGGAGCGGGCCGACTCCGTCGGTGGCACCTGGCGCGACAACAGCTACCCCGGCTGCGCCTGCGACGTACCGTCCCACCTCTACTCGTTCTCGTTCGCCCCCAACCCGGACTGGCCGCGCACCTTTTCCGGGCAGGAGCACATCCGCGCCTACCTGGAACGTGTCGCCGACACCTTCGGGCTGCGCCCGCACATCAGGCTGGGCCATGAAGTGACCATGATGCGGTGGGACAACGACGAGCTGAACTGGGTGATCGAGTCCGCGAACGGGACGACGATCGTCGCCGACGTCGTCGTCTCCGCGACCGGCCCGCTCTCCGACCCGAAGACGCCGGACATACCCGGTCTCGCCGGCTTCCCCGGCAAGGTCTTCCACTCGGCCCGCTGGGACCACGGCTACGACCTGACCGGCAAGCGCGTCGCCATGGTCGGCACCGGAGCCTCCGCGATCCAGATCGTGCCGGCGATCCAGCCGAAGGCCGGCCGGCTGACTCTGTTCCAGCGGACCCCGCCGTGGGTCATGCCGCGCATGGACCGGAGTATCGGCGCCGCCGAGCGGTGGCTGCACCGCGCGCTTCCGTTCACCGGCACCGCGCGCCGCGGACTGCTCTGGGGCATAAGGGAGTTGCAGGTCGGCGCCTTCACCAAGCACCCCGGCGAGCTCGGCCTGGTGGAGAGGATGGCCAAGGCCAATATCGCGCGGGCCATCAAGGATCCCGCGCTGCGGGCCAAGCTGACGCCCTCGTACCGCATCGGCTGCAAGCGGATCCTGCTCTCCAGCACGTACTACCCGGCGCTCGCCCAGCCCAACGTGGATGTGGTCGCCGCCGGGCTGACCGAGGTGCGCGGCTCGACCGTCGTCGCCGGAGGGGGCACCTCCCAGGACGGAGTCTCTGGGGGAGGCACGGAGACCGAGGTCGACGTGATCATCTTCGGTACCGGCTTCCATGTGACGGACATGCCGATCGCCGACCGGGTCATCGGCGCGGAAGGCATCACGCTCGCCGAGTCCTGGAAGGACGGCATGCAGTCGCTGCGGGGCGCGACGGCAGCGGGCTTCCCCAACTGGATGACGATCATCGGCCCCAACACGGGGCTCGGGAACTCCTCCATGATCCTGATGATCGAGTCGCAGCTGAACTACCTGGCGGACTATCTGCGCCAGCTGAACGTCCTGGGCGGGCGGGCCGCGCTCGGTGCGCGGACGTCGGCGGTCGGGGCGTGGAACCGGCGGGTCCAGGAGCGGATGAAGCGGACCGTGTGGAACACCGGTGGCTGCACCAGCTGGTATCTGGACGCGGGCGGGCGCAACACCACGGTCTGGCCGGGAACGACAAGTGAGTTCCGCCGCGAGACACGGACGGTGGACCTCGGGGAGTACGAGGTGATCCGGCCCCGGAAGGCCGATGCCGCCGAGACCGCCGTCGACGGGAAGGCCGTCTTGGAGGAGGCCGCGTGATGAGCAGGAAGCTGCGGCGCGAGGACGCCCCGCCGGTGCCCGTGCGCGAACTGACCGCCGTCTCCGCCGACGGCTCCCGCATCCACGTCGAGCTGCACGGGCCGGACGGCGCCCCCGCGGTCGTGCTCGCGCACGGCTGGACCTGCAACACCCGTTTCTGGGCCGAGCAGATCCGGGACCTGGCGGTCGACCACCGGGTCGTCACCTACGACCAGCGCGGCCACGGCCGCACGCCCGCCGTCCGCCCCGAGGGGTACAGCACCGGCGCGCTCGCCGACGACCTCGAAGCGGTGCTGGCCGCCGCACTGGCCCCCGGCGAACAGGCGGTGCTCGTCGGGCACTCGATGGGCGGCATGACGCTGATGGCCGCCTCGCGGCGGGCCGGGCTGCGCGAGCACGCGGCAGCCGTACTGCTGTGCAGCACCGGCAGTTCGCGGCTGATCGCCGATTCGCGCGTCGTACCGATGCGGGCCGGTGCGGTCCGCACCCGGATCACCCGCGCGATCCTCGGGGCGCGGGCTCCGCTCGGGCCGGTCACACCCGTCTCGAAGCGCATCCTCAAGTACGCGACGATGGGTGCCGGTTCGGCCCCTGAGCGGGTCGAGTCCTGTGCCCGGATCGTGCACGCCTGCCCGCGGGCGGTCCGGGTCTCCTGGGGGCATGTGCTTGCCGAGCTCGATCTCGACGCGAGCATAAGGGAGTTGCGGGTGCCGACTGCTGTGATCGCGGGTACGGAGGACCGGTTGACGCCGCCCGTCCACGCGCGCGCCCTCGCGGCGGCGCTGCCCGAATGCCTGGGACTCACCGAGTTGGCGGGGATGGGCCACATGACACCGGTGGAGGCGCCGGAGGCGGTCACCGCGAGAATCCGGGAACTGGTCGCCGGGTATGTCACCGCTGCCACCGGGACGGTCAGTGGCACTGTTGAGGAGGAGGTCGTATGAGCGGCAGGCGCAGTCTCGAAGGGCAGGTCGTGGTCGTCACCGGCGCGGCGCGCGGCGTGGGCGAGCTGCTGGCCCGCAAGCTCTCTGCGCGCGGCGCGAAGCTGGCGCTGGTCGGCTTGGAGCCGGACGAGTTGAAGAAGGTCTCCGAGCGGCTGCACGCGGAGAGCAGCCACTGGCACGCGGACGTCACCGACCATGTGGCGATGGCACGGGTCGCTCAGGAGGTGAAGGAGCGTTTCGGCAGGGTCGACGTGGTCGTCGCCAACGCCGGAGTCGCCTCGGGCGGGCCGTTGGCCGACTCCGACCCGCAGGCGTGGCGGCGGGTCATCGAGGTCAATCTGATCGGCGGCGCGGTGACAGGGCGGGCGTTCCTGCCCGTACTGATGGAGAGCCGCGGCTACTTCCTGCAGATCGCGTCGCTCGCCGCGATCACTCCGGCGCCGATGATGACCGCGTACTGCGCGTCGAAGTCGGGTGTGGAGGCGTTCGCACACAGTCTGCGGGCGGAGGTCGGACACCGGGGCGTGAAGGTCGGCGTCGGCTATCTGTCCTGGACGGACACCGACATGGTGCGGGGTGCCGACGAGGACGACGTCATGCGGGAGTTGCGGCAGAGGCTGCCGTGGCCGGCGAACCGCACGTATCCGCTGGGCCCGGCGGTCGACCGGATCGTGGCCGGCATCGAGCGGCGTTCGGCGCACGTCTACGCGCAGCGGTGGCTGCGCGGCATGCAGTCGGTGCGGGGATACCTGCCTGCGGTCATCGGGGTGGTCGGGCAGCGCGAGATGAAGCGGTTCGGGTCGCGGCTGGAGGGCGTGAGCAAGGGACTTGTGGGCGCCGGAGGTGCTGCGGACGAGGTCGCGCGGGGTGCGAGCACGCAGCGTAAGTGATCGAAATGCGTGAGATGTCCTGCCGTGTAAGTCTGGTCGAGGCCCCAACGGGGTCACCCCCCAATGCATCCCGAGCACCCCACTAGGAGTGAACAGCATGGGTATCCAAGACCAGTTCAAGGACAAGGCGCAGTCGCTCGCCGAGCAGGCGAAGAAGAACGCGGGCGAGAAGAAGGGCGAGCCGCGCGGGCGGACGTCCGCTGCGTCGGAACGGGCGCGGGGCAAGGCCCGGGACACGGCGCAGGGGGCTCGCGACCGGTACGACGACGAGTCCTGACTCGTCGGAGCGAGGGGCGCGTTCGGGAGACCGGACGCGCCTCTCGCATGCGTGGGCCTGTTCCCCCGCACCGCCCTCCTTCTCGAAACCGGGGGCACGCCCCAAACCCTTTTTTGTCCTCAATCGCCTGACGGGCTTGATGTATCCGCCGGACGGGCTTGATGTGTTCGCCGGACGGGCTTGGTGTGTCCGCAGGACGGACTTGATGTGACGGGCCGGGGAACGGGCTTGATGTTGATGTGGTGCCTATCGCGGCGGCAGCGGTGGCCGTGCGCGGTTCGGGGCGTCCTCGTAGGTCGGTGGGGTCGACGCCGGGTGGGACTTCAGGAGTTCGAGCGCGATGTTCACCGCGTCGTCCAGCACCGCGTGCCGGCCCTCTGCCCAGTCCAGCGGAGTGCGCAACGCCTCCACATCCGGTTCGACACCGTGGTTCTCGATCGACCATCCGTGCGCGTCGAACCACGCTGCGTTCATCGGCACCGTGATCACCGTGCCGTCGCCCAACCGGTGCCGGCCCGTCATGCCGACGACCCCGCCCCATGTCCGCTGGCCCACCACCGGTCCCAGTTCCAGCAGGCGGAACACGGCGGTGATCATGTCGCCGTCGGAGGAGGTCGCCTCGTCGGCGAGCGCCACCACCGGGCCGCGGGGGGCGTTGGAGGCGTACGAGACCGGCTGGGCGTCGCGGGTCAGGTCCCAGCCGAGGATCGTGCGGGTCAGTTTCTCGACGACCAGCTCGCTGATGTGGCCGCCCGCGTTGCCGCGTACGTCGACGATCAGGGCGGGGCGGGAGACCTCCATCCGCAGGTCGCGGTTGAACTGGGCCCAGCCGGAGCCGCCCATGTCGGGGATGTGCAGGTAGCCGCACTTGCCGGCACTCAGCTCCCGTACGACTTCGCGGCGTTTGGCCACCCAGTCCTGGTAGCGGAGCGGACGCTCGTCGACCAAGGGGACGACGGCGACGCGGCGGGAGGGGCCTTCGCCCCCGGGCGGGCAGAAGGTGAGTTCGACGGTGGTCCCGCCCGCCTGGGCGAGGAGGGGGTAGGGGCCCGCGACCGGATCCACCGGGCGGCCGTCCACGTGGGTGAGGATCGCCCCGTCCCGGATGCCCGTGCCGGCGAGCGGTGAACGCGCCTTGGAGTCCGAGGAGTCGCCCGGCAGGATCCGCCGGACCAGCCACTTGCCGTCCCGGCACACCAGGTTCGCGCCGAGCAGTCCGATCGCCCGCTGGTAGTGCGGTGGACCCTCGTTGCGGCGGGCGGGTCCCACGTACGCGTGCGAGGTGCCCAGTTCGCCGAGGACCTCGCGCAGCAGGTCCGCGAACTCGTCTGGGGTCGCGACCCGTTCGACCAGCGGACGGTACTGGTCGAGGACGCCCGGCCAGTCGATGCCGCACATGTCGGGTTCCCAGAAGTAGGAGCGGATGATGCGGCCCGCTTCCCCGTACGCCTGCCGCCATTCCGCCGCCGGGTCGACATCGTGCAGGATCCGCCGCAGGTCGAGGTAGACCGTCGAGTCGCTGTCGCCGACTTCGGTGGCTGGTACGGCGCGCAGTTCTCCGTCGTCCATGACGACCAGCCGGGTCGCGTCGCCGCTGACGGCGAACCAGTCGAGATGGCCGACGAGTTCGGTCTTCCTGGCTTTCGTGATGTTGAAGTGTTCGAGCGTGGGGCGGCCCGACATGTCGGCCGGGTTGGCGAACGTCTCGCCGAGCGCGCCCGAGATCGGCCAGCGCAGCCAGACGAGCCCGCCGCCGCTGACCGGGTGCAGTGCCGAGTACTTCGACGCGGTGACCGGGAACGGCGTCACCCGGTTCTCCAGCCCCTCGAACTCGACCGTGACCGTGGCTCCTTCGGCCGGAGTCGCTTCCGGGGTGTCGCCCGGGTCGAGGCCACCCGCCGCCGGGCGCCCCTCCGGTGAGAGAGCGAAGGGGGACGGGGTGGCGGAGGAGAGCGGCACCAGGTACGGGCGGCAGCCGAGCGGGAAGGAGAGGTCACCGGTGTGGACGTCGTACACCGGGTCGAAGCCGCGCCAGGAGAGGAACGCGAGATACCGGCCGTCGCCGGTGAACACCGGGTTCTGGTCCTCGAAGCGGCCGTTGGTGACATCGACGATCACCGGGGCGTCCGCTCCCATGATCCGGGCCAGTTTGATCTGCCGCAGCGAGCGGCCGATCCCGGGATGCGACCAGGTCAGCCAGGCGCCGTCCGGTGAGAACGCCAGATCGCGGACCGGGCCGTTGATGGAGCGGATCAGCTCGGTCGGTTCCCCGGTGGACTCCTCGGCCGTGTCGAGGAGCAGCAGCCGGCCGTCGTGCGTGGCGATCGCGAGCCGTTCGCCCTCCGGGTCTGCGATCAGTTCGTGGACCCGGCCGACCTGCCCGGAGGCCAGCCGGCGCGGTGCCCGGTCACCGCTGGCGCGCGGCAGGTACGCGATCTCGATGGCGTCCTCGCCGTCCGCGTCCGTCACGTAGGCGACCTGGCCCATACTGCCGAGCATCTCGGGCAGCCGGACCCGGACCCCGGGGGTGTCGGCGATCGTGCGGGCGGGCCCGTCGCGGTGGGTCAGCCAGTACAGACTGCCGCGGACCGAGACGGCGCTCGCCCGGCCCGTCTCGTCCACGGACAGCGAGTCGACATTGGTGGCGGCAGGCACCTGGTACGTACGCCGCCCGGCCCGCGGCCCGCCGAGCCGCACCTGCAGCTTCCGCGGCACCGCGTCCGGTGATTCGAGGTCCTCGGCCAGCCACAGTTCGCCGGCGCACTGATAGATCACCCGGCGTCCGTCGCTGGACGCGTGCCGGGCGTAGAAGGCGTCGTGGTCGGTGTGGCGGCGCAGGTCGGAGCCGTCGGGCAGGCAGGAGTACAGGTTGCCGACGCCCTCGTGGTCGGAGAGGAAGGCGATCCGGCCGGCGACGAACATCGGCGAGTCCAGGTGGCCGCCGATATCGGGCAGCAGTCGCTTGCCGTGCAGCCACAGCCGCCCCATCGCCCCGCCCCGGTACCGCTTCCAGCCGGCCGGTTCGTGCGGGGGTGTGCCGGTGAGCAGCAGTGTGCGCCGTTCGCCGTCGATGTCCGCGACCGCGATGTCGGAGACCGGACCCCACGGGAGCTTGCCGCCGGGAGAGCCGTCCGTGGGAAGGCTGTAGGCCCAGGAGAAGTACGAGAACGGCTGCGCGTGCGAGGACACGGCGAGGATGTGCGACGTCTCGTCCGGATCGGGGGTCCAGCCGCAGACCCGGGCGTCGGTCGCCCCCCAGTAGGTGAGCCGGCGGGCCGGTCCGCCCTCGACCGGGGCGAGATGGATCTCGGGATCCAGGGTGCGCCAGGTCGTGTACGCGATACGGGTTCCGCCGGGCGAGAAGCGCGGGTGACTGACCCGCGTCCGGTCGACGGTCACCCGCCACGCCCGGCCGGGCTGCTGCCCCTCGGGAGCAAGGGGAGAGACCCAGAGGTCGTCCTCGGCCGCGAAGCAGAGCAGGTCCTTGTGGAGGTGCGGGAAACGGAGATACGCGACGTCGTCACTCACCCCCCAATGCTTTCCGCGTGAGCCGGACGCGGCAACTCGTGGTGCGGAAGACGTTGTGGTGCAACACACAAGCGAAACGATGCGGTTTCGCTCAGTGGCGGGGTACCTTCGATGTGTACGAAACCGTTTCGTTCGGCTGGCTGCCGTACGAGTCGTAGGACAGGAGGTCAGCCCATGGCACGCACCCGTCTCACGCCCGAGCGCGAGAGCGAGCTCTACGCCGCGGTGCTCGACCTGCTGCGCGAGGTCGGCTACGACGCCCTGACCATGGACGCCATCGCCGCCCGTACCCGCTCCAGCAAGGCCACCCTCTACCGCCAGTGGGGGAGCAAGCCGGAGCTGGTCGTCAAGGCGCTGCGCCACGACAAGCCGGGCGACCTTGCCGAGATCGACACCGGTTCACTGCGCGGAGATTTCCATGCCGCGCTGGCCCGGACCGACGACTGCCAGATGCAGAGGAACTCCGCGCTGATGCGGGGCCTGATGCAGGCCGTCCACGACAATTCCGATCTGCACCAGGCACTGCGTGAACTGCTCATCGAGCCGGAGATAACCGGCCTCGACGCGCTGCTCCGCCGAGCCGTGGACCGGGGTGAACTGCGTCCGGACAACCCGGCGCTGAAATATGTACCGCACATGCTGGTCGGTGCTTTCACCGCTCGGCAGCTGGTCGAGGACCGCCCCATCGACCATGCGTTTCTCACCGACTACGTCGACTCCGTGATCCTCCCCGCTCTCGGCGTCTGACCCCGTTCCTTCCGTACGGCCCTCTCCCCGAGCCTCACCTGACACGCCGCTCTCGTCGTCGGGCTGATTCCTCACGCCCTTTTCCACCCACACGACCTGACCGGGAGTACGCCTCCGTGGCCACATTCCTTTACAAGCTCGGACGGTTCGCCTTCCGGCGCCGCCGCTACGTCGCCCTTGTCTGGGTGGCACTGCTGGCGCTCGCCGGATTCGGCGCCGCCTCCGCGTCCACCGCCACCTCCAGCTCCTTCTCCATTCCGGGTACGGAGGCTCAGAAGGCCTTCGACCTGCTGGAACAGCGTTTCCCCCACTCCAGCGCCGATGGCGCGACCGCGCGGGTGGTCTTCAAGGCCGGCGACGGCCAGAAGATGACGGACCCGGCGAACAAGGCTGAGGTCAACAGGATCGCGGACGAGCTGAAGTCGGGTTCGGACCAGATCGCCTCGGTCACCGACCCGTACACCGGCAACGCCGTCAGCAAGGACGGCTCCACGGCGTACGTCTCCGTGTCCTACAAGGTCAACTCGATGGCGCTGACCGATGCGACCCGGAGCGCCCTGGAGGACGCGGGCCACGCGGCACAGAAGAGCGGGATGACCGTGGAGATCGGCGGCGACGCCCTCCAGGTGATGCCGGAGACCGGGGCCACCGAGATCATCGGTGTGGCGATCGCCGCAGTGGTTCTGGTCGTCACCTTCGGCTCGCTCGTCGCGGCGGGTCTGCCGCTGCTCACCGCGCTCATCGGCGTCGGCATCGGCGTCTCGACGATCACGGCCCTGGCCAACGTGCTCGACCTGGGCTCCACCACCTCCACCCTCGCGATGATGATCGGCCTCGCGGTCGGCATCGACTACGCGCTCTTCATCGTCTCCCGCTACCGCGCCGAGCTGGCCGAGGGCCGCGAGCGCGAGGAAGCGGCGGGGCGGGCGGTCGGCACGGCCGGTTCCGCGGTCGTCTTCGCCGGTCTCACCGTCGTCATCGCCCTGGTCGGCCTGGCCGTCGTCAACATCCCGATGCTGTCGAAGATGGGCTTCGCCGCGGCCGGCACGGTCGCGATCGCCGTCCTGATCGCGCTCACCCTCGTCCCGGCGGTGATGGGTTTCGCGGGCAAGCGGGTCATGGGACGCAAGGCACGCAAGGCCGCCGAGGCTGCGAGCCGGCCCGAGGCGAAGCCGAACATGGGTACCCGGTGGGCGCGGTTCGTCCTGCGCAAGCCGGTCTGGGTGCTGCTGGTCGGAGTCCTCGGCCTCGGGGCCGTCGCCGTACCGGCCGCCTCGCTGAAGATGGGCCTGCCCGACGACGGCTCCCAGCCCACCAGCACCACCCAGCGCCGCGCCTACGACCTGCTCTCCGACGGCTTCGGCCCCGGCTTCAACGGGCCGCTGATGGTCGTCGTGGACACGGCGAACAGCTCGGACGGCAAGGCCGCGGTCAAGCAGGTCTCCGACGAGATCTCCGGCATTGCGCACGTCGTCGCGGTCACCCCGGCCCACTTCAACAAGGCCGGCGACACCGCCATGATCACCGTGATCCCGAAGGACCGGCCGAGCTCCGCCGAGACGGAGAACGTGGTTCACGCCATCCGTGACGCGGGCACGGGCATCAAGTCCGACACCGGCGCCGAGGTCCTGGTCACCGGATCCACAGCGATGAACATCGACTTCTCGCAGAAGATGAACGATGCGCTGCTGCCGTATCTGGCGCTCGTCGTCGGCCTGGCGTTCCTGCTGCTGATGCTGGTCTTCCGCTCGGTGCTGGTGCCGCTGAAGGCGGCCCTCGGCTTCCTGCTCTCGGTCGTCGCGGCCCTGGGCGCGGTCGTCGCGGTCTTCCAGTGGGGCTGGCTGGGCTCGCTCTTCGGCGTCGAACAGACCGGCCCGATCATGTCCATGATGCCGATCTTCATGGTGGGTGTGGTCTTCGGTCTCGCCATGGACTACGAGGTCTTCCTCGTCACCCGGATGCGCGAGGCGTACGTCCACGGGGAGAAGGCCCCGCAGGCGATCGTCACCGGCTTCCAGCATGGCGCCCGCGTCGTCACCGCCGCGGCCGTGATCATGATGGCGGTCTTCGCCGGGTTCATCGGCTCCAGCGAGACGATGATCAAGATGATCGGGTTCTCGCTCGCCATCGCCGTCTTCTTCGACGCGTTCGTCGTCCGGATGGCGATCGTGCCCGCGGTCCTTGCCCTGCTCGGCAAGCGTGCCTGGTGGCTGCCGCGCTGGCTGGATCGGCTGCTGCCCAATGTCGACGTGGAGGGCGAGAAGCTGCGCAAGCAGCTCGGCGAGACGTCCGGCGAAGACGGGCAGGGCGAAGCACAGGGCGAGCGTGAGCTGACGCACGTCTGAGACCGACCGGTCTGATCCGTACGAGCCCCGAGGGCCGCGTCTGAGCGGAACGCGGCCCCGGAATGCGCCGGGTACCTGTGGGGACGGGGGCCGGAGCGGTGAGGAGCCCCCGTGCGAGCGGCACGGGGGCTCATTCATGCCGTCACTTCGTCAGGGTCACGCAGGTGTGGTCTCGGACTTCCTGCTCTCGCCGTGGGTGCGGTCCAGGAAGCGGATCAGCGGCGCGTTGTCGAACTGCACCACCTCGACGCCGTCCGGCGAGTGCCGCTCCACGACCAGCTGCGCCCGTCCGCACGGCCAGATCCGTATCGCGCCGTGCCCGGTCGGCGAGTGCAGCCCGTCCTCCAGCAGGTCTCGGCCGAAGGCCCAGTCGGTGCCGCCGGGGAAGGTGAGATGCACCGTGCGCGGGTCGACGGCCGCGTCGTACCGCAGGTCGACGGGGACGGAGAAGGTGTCGGTCGCCTCGGTGATGAGCCGGGCTTCGGCCTGTTCTTCGATCACGGGGGGCATGGGCCGAATCCTCCTGTTACCGAATGTTTATGAATGTTCGATATCTAATGTCGCATATTTCGACTAAAGGGCACGATGGGGAAGCCGAGTACCTGTTGGGGATGCGCTCTTGCGAGCCATTTGCAACAAGGCCCTATCATTGAGAGGTTCATGACCCCGCGCAGCAGTGCAGGAACGCAGGAAGCGGAGCCTCCCCTATGCATGTACCCGACGGATTCATCAACGCCCCCGTCTCCGCCGCCGCCGGTGTGGTCGCCGCGGGTGCCGTGGCGGTCAGCCTGCGGGGCGCCCGCCGCGAACTGGATGAACGCACCGCACCGCTCGCTGGGCTTGTCGCCGCGTTCATCTTCGCCGTGCAGATGCTGAACTTCCCGGTCGCGGCTGGTACCAGCGGGCATCTGCTGGGCGGGGCGCTCGCCGCGATCCTGGTCGGGCCGTACACCGGGGTGCTCTGTATATCCGTCGTGCTGCTCATGCAGGGCATCCTCTTCGCGGACGGCGGGCTCACCGCGCTCGGTGTGAACATCACCGTCATGGGCGTCACCACCACCGTCGTCTCGTATGCCCTCTTCCGCGGTCTCGCCACCGTCCTGCCGCGGACCCGCCGCTCCACGACCGCCGCGGCATTCGTCGCCGCACTGATCTCCGTACCGGCCGCGGCCTGCGTCTTCACGCTGATCTACTGGATCGGTGGCACCACCGACATCCCGATCGGCAAGGTCCTCACCGCGATGGTCGGCGTGCACATCCTGATCGGCATCGGCGAGGCCGTGATCACCGGGCTGACCGTCGGAGCCGTCCTCGCCGTCCGCCCCGATCTGGTCCACGGTGCCCGCGGTCTCACCTCCCCGCTCAAGCTCCGGATCAACGGCGAGCTCGTCGACGCCCCCGCCCGGCAGCCCGCCGCGCCGGCCGCCGCCCGCTCCACGCGCGGGCTCTGGGCCACCGGCCTGGTCACCGCCCTCGTGCTGGCAGGCTTCGTCTCCTTCTACGCCTCCGCCAACCCGGACGGCCTGGAGAAGGTCGCCGCCGACCAGGGCATCGACAAGAAGGCCGAGGAGCACGCGGCCAAGGACTCGCCGCTCGCCGACTACGGCGTCAAGGACATCTCCGACGCGCGGCTCTCCGGCGGTCTCGCCGGGGTGATCGGGGTCGGCGCCACGATCGTGGTCGGCAGCGGGGTCTTCTGGGCCGTCCGCCGCCGCCGTACGCCGGACGCACCCGCCGGCATCCGCGCCGAGGAAGCCGTCTGATGGGCGCCGGCCACGCGCACAAGCTCTACCGGCACGGGCACTCGCCGGTCCATGACCTGCCCCCGCACTGCAAGCTCGCCGCTGTGTTCAGCTTCGTGCTGGTCGTCGTCCTGACACCGCGCGAGGCGGTCTGGGCGTTCGCGCTGTACGCCGCCCTGCTCGCCGGGGTCGCCGCGGTGGCCCGGATCCCCGCCGGGTTCCTGCTCAAGCGGCTGGTCATCGAGGTGCCGTTCGTCGCGTTCGCCGTGCTGATGCCGTTCGTGGTGCCGGGCGAGCAGACGGAGCTCCTCGGCGTCTCCGTCAGCGTCCCCGGTCTCTGGGGCGCCTGGAACGTCCTCGCCAAGGGCACCCTCGGCGTCGCCGCCTCGGTGATCCTCGCGTCCACCACCGAGCTGCGCTCCCTGCTGCTCGGCCTGCAGCGGCTCAAGCTGCCGCCGATGCTCGTCCAGATCGCGTCCTTCATGATCCGGTACGGGGATGTGATCACCGGCGAGATGCGGCGGATGTCGATCGCCCGCCGCTCCCGCGGCTTCGAGGCGCGCGGGGTACGGCAGTGGGGCGTCCTCGCCAAGTCGGCGGGCGCGCTCTTCATCCGTTCCTACGAGCGCGGCGAACGCGTCCACCTCGCGATGGTCAGCCGCGGCTACACCGGCTCGATGCCGGTCATCGACGAGGTGACGGCGTCCGGCGCGCAGTGGGCGTACGCCTCGGCACTCCCCGTGCTCGCCCTCGCGGTCTGTCTGCTGGGATGGAACCTATGAGCACCTCCAGCAGCACCGTGCCGTCCCTTGAGGTCAGTGGCCTCGCCTACGCCTACCCCGATGGTCACCAGGCGCTCTTCGGCGTCGACCTGACCGTCGCCCGCGGCGAACGCGTCGCCCTGCTCGGCCCGAACGGTGCCGGCAAGACCA
This sequence comes from Streptomyces sp. NPDC056231, assembly GCF_048270745.1. Taxonomy (NCBI): domain Bacteria; kingdom Bacillati; phylum Actinomycetota; class Actinomycetes; order Kitasatosporales; family Streptomycetaceae; genus Streptomyces; species Streptomyces sp. NPDC056231. The sequence goes on from NZ_JBLVKW010000002.1 coordinate 216,915, forward strand.
CGCTCGTCCTCCACCTCAACGGCATCCTCGACGCGGGCGCCGGCACCGTCCGGGTCGCCGGTCTTCCGGTGGAGAAGCACAATCTCGCGGAGATCCGTCGCCGCGTCGGCATCGTCTTCCAGGACCCCGACGACCAGCTCTTCATGCCGACCGTCCGCGAGGACGTCGCCTTCGGGCCCGCCGCATCCGGGCTGCGCGGCGCCGAACTGGAGGAGCGGGTCACCGAGGCACTCGAACAGGTCGGCATGGAGGGGTACGCGAACCGCCCCCCGCACCATCTGTCGTTCGGCCAGCGCCGTCGCGTCGCTGTTGCCACCGTGCTCGCCATGCGGCCGGAAATCCTCGTCCTGGACGAGCCCTCGTCCAACCTGGACCCCGCATCGAGGCGTGAACTCGCCGACATCCTGCGGTCGTTGGACGTCACCGTGCTGATGGTCACGCACGACCTGCCGTACGCCCTGGAGCTCTGCCCGCGCTCCGTCATCCTCAGTGACGGCGCCATCGCGGCCGACAACCGTACTCAGGACCTGCTCTGTGACGAGGAGTTGATGCGTGCTCACCGGCTGGAGCTGCCCTTCGGGTTCGACCCGCGCTCCGTGACCATGGGCGCGTGACCGACGACACCCCGCCGTCCCGCGGCCTCGCTGCTGCTCGACGAACACCCTGCTTCGCGCGGTACGCAGCGCAGCGGGCCGTGACCGCCGCCTGCCGTCCGCTCCTCGACGGGCTCGGCCTGATGCCCCGGTACCTCGTGATGCTCGTGCTGCGGGAGCGCGGTGGGATCCCCGTCAAGGAGCTCGCCGGCGCTCTGCACCTCGGCCACGGGACGGTGTCGCCGCTGAGCTGAGAGTCACCCGCGGTACAGCTCACCTGCGCAGCGATGCACCATGGGGGGATGAGCGGGAGCGCAGGAGCAGGTGTGGACGTACGGGGCACGGTGGCGACCGGATTCGAACCGGTCAGGGACGCTTTCATCCGTAACTTCGAGCAGCGGGGGGAGCGGGGGGCGGCGGTCGCCGTCTACCGGGACGGGCGCAAGGTCGTCGATCTGTGGGCCGGTGCGAGAGACGTCGACGGTGCCGAACCGTGGGCGGTCGACACGGTGCAGATCGTCCGCTCCGCGGGCAAGGGCATAGCCGCGGCCGTACCGCTGCTGCTGCACCAGCGCGGACAGGTGGACCTGGACGCCCCGGTCGGCACGTACTGGCCGGAGTTCAAGGCGGCCGGCAAGGAACGCGTCCTCGTGCGGCACCTCCTCGCCCACCGTGCGGGAGTCCCCGCCCTCGACCGGCCGCTGACGCCCCAGGAGGCCGCCGACGGGAGCTCCGGGGCGCACGCCGTCGCCGCGCAGCGCCCGCAGTGGGAGCCCGGTACGGCACACGGCTACCACGCACAGACGTACAGCTGGCTGATCGGCGAACTGGTGCGACGGGTCACCGGGCGAACCGTGGGCCGCTGGATCGCCGAGGAGATCGCCCGCCCGCTCGGCCTGGACTTCTGGTTCGGGCTCCCGGCGGAAGAGGCGCACCGGGTGGGCCGGATCGGACCGGTCGAGCCGCCCGTCCTCGACGGAAACGGCGGGGCGCTGCGGATGCGCCCCAAGCGGTCGGTCGTGGACGCCTACCGTGATTCCGAGTCGCTGACCCGCCGCGCGTTCGGTGCCATCGACCCGTTCCCCGACGAGAACGACGCCCGCTACCGGGCGGCCGAACTCCCCGCCTCCAACGGCATCGCGACAGCCCGCGCGCTGGCCCGCGCGTACGCCGCGATGATCGGCCCGGTCGACGGTCACCGGCTCTTCGCCCCGGCCACGCTCACCCTCGCCCGCACCGAGGAGTCCGCGGGCCCGGACCGGGTGCTCGTCGTGAACACCCGCTTCGGGCTCGGCTACATGCTGCACGGCCCGGCTGCCCCGCTCCTCGCCCCCGGCTCCTTCGGCCACCCGGGCCGCGGCGGTTCGCTCGGCTTCGCCGACCCCGAATCGGGCATCTCGCTCGGCTATGTGACGAACGGTCTGCAGAAGGGAGTCACCGCCGATCCCCGTGCCCAGGCCCTGGTCAGAGCAGTACGGTCGGCGCTATGACTCCTACCGGTGATTCCAGGTTCGACGGATACGGCGTACTCATCACGGGCGCGGGACAGGGCATCGGCGCTGCCACGGCCCGTCGGCTGGCCTCCGAGGGCGCACGGGTCCTGGTGACCGATCTGGACGGTGACCGCGCCGAGCACACGGCGGCGGCGATACGGAAGACGGGCGCTACCGCCGAGGCGCTGACCTGTGACGTGGGCGACCGGGCGGCGGTCGAGGCGGCGGTGGCCCGTACGGTCGAGGCGTTCGGCACGCTCGACGTGCTGGTCAACAACGCGTACCGCTGCACCCCCGACACCCCGCTGTTCGAGGACGAGCCCGACGACGTCTGGCAGGGCGATCTGGACGCCACGCTCACCGGCCCGTACCGCTGCTCACGGGCGGCTCTGCCGCACCTGGTGGCGTCGGGCAGGGGCGCGATCGTCAACATCGGCTCCGTCAACGGGGAGCAGGACTTCGGCAACCACGCCTACAGCGCCGCCAAGGCGGGCCTGGGCAGCCTGACCCGTACGCTCGCCGGCCACGCCGGCCCGCGCGGGGTCCGCGTCAACCTCGTGGCCCCCGGCACGATCCGCACGGACGCGTGGGCGGACCGCGCCGACGTGCTGGACCGGGTGAGTCCGCTCTACCCCCTCGGCAGGGTCGGCGAACCGGACGACGTCGCGGCGGCGGTCGCCTTCCTCGCCTCCCGCGACGCTGCCTGGATCACCGGGACGACGCTGCGGGTGGACGGCGGGCTGCTCGCCGTGAACACGGGCTTCCAGAGGGCGGTCGTGCAGGACTGAGGCCGTCGGGCGGACCGGCGGGCTGCGCGGGTTGCACCGGCACCGGCGCCTGCTGTCCGCGCCGGTGCTTCTCCGGAGGCCGCCGGGTTCAACTCGCGTGCAGCATCAGCCCGATCCCGACCACCATCAGTCCGGCCGCCGCGATCCTCGGTGCGCCGAACCGCTCCTTGAGGAACACCGTCCCGATCGCCGCGCCCACAATGATCGACGACTCGCGCAGGGCGGCGACCGGGGCCAGCGGCGCCTTCGTCTGCGCCCACAGGACCAGCCCGTACGCGGCCACCGACATGGCCGCGCCCCCCAGCCCCCGTGCCGCGTACGGGCGCAGTTGGGCGGTCAGTTGTCCGCGGCGGCGGTAGAACGTGTACGCGGGGACGGCGAGCCCCTCCAGGATCATCAGCCAGGCGATGTAGCCGAGCGAGGTGCCGGAGGCTCGGACCCCCACCCCGTCCACGGTCGTGTACCCGGCGATCGCCAGACCCGTAGCCAGCGCCGCGGCGATCGCCGGCCAGTGCGGGCGGGTCTCCGAGCCCCGGATGCCCCACAGCGCGACGCCGACGAGCCCGGCGCAGGCGACCGCGACCCCGGCCGTCGCCCAGCCGTCGGGCTGCTCGCCGACGAAGACCGCCGCGAGGACCGTCACCACCAGGGGCGCGGTGCCGCGTGCGATCGGATACATCTGGCCGAAGTCGCCGAGCGTGAACGACCTCATGAGCAGCGCCATGTAGGCGATGTGCAGGATCGCGGAGACGATCAGATACGGCCATGCCGCCGCGGCCGGCAGCGGTGTGAAGCAGGCGGCAACCGCGCCGAGCAGCGCCCCGCCCCCCGAGATCAGGGTGAAGGAGAGCAGCTGGTCCTTGATGGCGTGCGCGATGGCGTTCCAGCCGGCGTGCGTGATCGCCGCGATCAGGACCGCGCAGGCGACCAGCGGCGTCACCTGGACTGCTCGCGCACGTCCACCACGGAGCCGCCGGCATGCCGGATGACCGCCTTGGGATCGAGCGGGAAGACGGTGTGCGGGGTGCCCGCCGCAGCCCACACCACGTCGTGGTCGAGCAGCCCGCGGTCGGCCAGCACCCGGGTCTTCGTGCGGTGGCCGAAGGGCGGCACACCGCCGATCGCGTAGCCGGTGGTCTCCCGGACCAGATCGGCCCCGGCGCGCTTGACCTTCCCGGCCCCCAGCTCCTGCCGTACGAGCTCCACGTCGACCCGCGAGGAGCCGTCCATCAGGACCAGCACGGGAGACCCGTCGGCTTCGAAGATCAGGGACTTGACGATGGCGCTGAGCTCGCAGCCGATGGCCGCAGCGGCCTCGGCGGCGGTACGGGTGGCGTCCGGGAAGCGGCGGATCTCGACATCGAGACCCAGCTCGCGCAGGGCCTCGGCGAATCGGGGGTGTGCGGCCGAAACGGCGGCTTCGGTCACGGGAGCGGTCGGGTCGGGAGTACTCATGCCCCGCACGCTAGCGGCCGCCCAGCGGGGCACGCGATCCGGTTTCGGGCACCGGGGAACGTGTCACGGCCCCGCACGCAGTACTTGGGCCACCACCGGCCCCGCCGCGTCGCCGCCGTGGCCGCCGGACTGGACGACCGCCGCGGCCGCGAGATCGTTGCTGAAACCGGTGAACCAGCTGTTGGACGTGGCCTGTCCGTCGACCTCCGCCGAACCGGTCTTCGCTCCCTTGTCACCGCCGACCGAGGCCATCGCCGCCCGTCCGGTGCCCCAGCTCGCGGTCTGCCGCATCATGTTGGTCACCTGCTGCGAGACCGACTGGGGCAGCGAGCGGGACGCGACGGCGAGCTGACGGCCGTCCAGGTCCTGCGGTACGAGGACCGGCTGCCGGAAGGTGCCGTTCTTCGCAGTGGCGGTGATGGACGCCATGTTGAGTGCGTTCATCTGGATGGTGCCCTGGCCGATGTACTGCGCGGCGGCCTCACCGCCGGCCGCCTCGGGCACGCTGCCGTCGAAGGACGCGATGCCGGTCTTCCAGTCGAGGCCGATCCCGAAGACGTCCCGTGCCTCCTTGGCCAGTGCGGCGTCGTCCTTGGTGTCGTCGATGAGCTTGATGAAGGCGGTGTTGCACGACCGGGCGAAGCTGGTGGTGAGGGTGGAGTCCGGGATGGAGAACCCGTCCAGGTTCTGGAACGTGCGGCCCTGGTACATCGCGGTCTTCGGGCACTCGATCTTCCGGTTCGCGCCGGCGAGTCCCTTCTCGATCAGCATCGACGCGGTCACGATCTTCATCGTCGAACCGGGCGCCTGCTTGCCGAGCATGGCCGCGTTGAACCCGGTCGCAGGGTTGTTGGCGACTGCGCGGATCGAGCCGGTGGACGGCCGGATGGCGACCACCGAGGCCTCGGTGTAGCGCTTGACGGCCTGCTCGGCCGCCGCCTGGACATGCGCGTCCAGCGTGGTCTGCAGCCGGCCCGGCTTCCCCTTGGACAGCGTCAGCAGTGTCTTGTCCGGGCTGTTCTCGTCCGCCGACTCGATCCAGGTCTCGATACCCGCGGTGCCGCCGGCCTTCTCGCCGTACTTCTCGCGCAGCGTGTCCAGGATCGGCCCCAGCGACGGGTACTTCTCCTTCGTCAGCACCCGGCCGTTGTGGTCGAGCGCCTCGATGGACGGGGCCGACGCCTCGCCGGTCTTCAGCGTTTCGCCGTCCGCCAGGTCCGGATGGATCACGGACGGCTTCCAGTCGATCAGCGCCCGGCCGGTGGTCAGGCCGCGCACGACGGTCAGCTCCGAGGAGTACGACCAGGGCTTGGACTTGCCCTCGAAGCTCACCGTCGCCTTCACGGTGAACGGGACCTTCGAGCCGGTCGCCGGGCCCGGGGTGATCACGGCCTCGGTGACGTGGGCCATGGCGCTGTAGCCGCTGAGGGCCGGTTCGGCCTCGACGGCGTTGTTGGTGAGCTGGGACGCGTCGGACGCCTCGCCGGCCGCCCAGGCCTTGAGGAACTTCTTCGACGTCTCACTGATCTCCGCCTTGCTCGGCGGCCCGGTCTTCACCTCGGCGGAGGTGGAGCGTCCGTCCGTACCGCCGCCCCCGCTGCCGCCGAACCCGTCGAGGACGTTGTACGCCCCGTACCCCACCCCGCCGACCACCAGCACGAACACTCCGCCGATGACAGCGACCTTCGCTCCACTGCGCATCTGTGTAGTCCCCCTCCCCGGAAGGCTCTCTTGAACACGTTCAAGAGAGCGCTTGTGGGCACCTTACGGGACCGGGGTGACAGTGGGGGCTGTCGTTATCGGAACGCGATCCACAAGGGGCTGAACAGGTCGGTCAAATCCAGGTATCCAGCCACATGCGGTTGCGCCAGGAATTCTCTGGAATGGGCGTTCCCGTATACAGCGGCCAGAAATAGATGAAATTCCAGACAATCAGCAGAACCAGTACGCCGGCCGCAACGGTCCCCAAGGTCCGGCGCAGCTCACCGGAGGGGTCGCCGGACACCAGACCCAGTTCCCGCTTGGTCCCGGTGCCCGCCGCCGGGCCGATCATCGCGCCGATCATCATCGCCACCGCGAGACAGAGGAACGGCACGAAGACGACCGCGTAGAAGAGGAAGATCGTCCGCTCCTGGTAGAGGAACCAGGGCAGCCAGCCCGCCGCCACCCCGCACGCGATCGCGCCCGCCCGCCAGTCGCGGCGGAAGAACCACCGCCACAGCACGTACAGCAGCGCGAAGCACGCGGCCCACCACAGCAGCGGTGTGCCGATCGCCAGGACCTCGCGGGCGCACTTGCCGGTGGCCGAACTCGTGCAGCCGTTCTGCTCCTCGTAGAAGTACGAGACGGGACGGCCCAGGATGATCCAGCTCCAGGGGTTCGACTGGTACGTGTGCCCCGAGGTCAGGTTCACGTGGAACTCGTAGACCTGGTACTCGTAGTGCCACAGGCTGCGCAGCCAGTCCGGCAGCCAGGTCCAGTGGCCGCCCGCCCCGTCGGTCGTCGCCCAGTCCCGGTAGTAGCCGTGGTGCTTGGGGTCGTTCCTGATGATCCAGCCGGTCCAGGACGCGAGGTACGTCAGGATCGCGACCGGCACCGTCGAGACGAACGCCGGCAGCAGATCGCGCTTGATCACCGCCTGGTACGGGCGGACCGCACCGGCCGTCCGGCGGGCGCCGACATCCCACAACACCGTCATCAGGCCGAACGCGACCAGGAAGTACAGCCCGTTCCACTTCGTGCCGGAGGCCAGGCCCAGCGAGACCCCCGCGGCGATCCGCCACGGCCGCCACCCCAGCCGCAGCGTTTCCGCGACATGAGCATCCGGGCGCAGCACGCCCTCCACGTCGACCGGCAGCGCCGCAGCCAGCCTGCGCCGTGCCCAGTCCCGGTCGATCAGCAGGCAGCCGAACGCCCCCAGCGCGAAGAACATCACCACCAGGTCGAGCAGCGCCGTGCGGCTCATCACGAAGTGCAGCCCGTCGACGGCGAGCAGCGCGCCCGCCAGACATCCCAGAAACGTCGACCGGAACAGCCGCCGCCCGATCCGGCACAGCATCAGCACCGACAGCGTGCCGAGCACCGCCACCATGAACCGCCAGCCGAAGGGCGTGAACCCGAAGAGCTGCTCACCGAACCCGATGATCCACTTGCCGACCGGCGGATGCACCACATAACCGGGATCCGTCGGCACCGGCACCAGCGACGGATCGGCCAGGATCGACTTGTCGACGTCCTTCGGCCAGGACCCCTCGTACCCCTGCTTGATCAGGGCCCAGGCGTCCTTGGCGTAGTACGTCTCATCGAATATCACCGCCTTCGGGCTGCCCAGATGCCAGAACCGCAGCACCCCGGCGACCAGCGCCACCAGCAGTGGCCCGCCCCAGGCCGACCACCGCACCAGCCGGTCGGCCGTCGGCGGGGACACCCCCAGCACAGCCCAGAGCTGCTGCCCGGGCCGGGTGTACGGCGGGACCAGCCGCTCACGCAGCCCGATCACGGACCGGGGCGCATGGCCGAAGCGGCGCAGTCGCTGCTGCCAGGACGACAGCTCTTCACCGTGCTGGTTCCCGGCGTCTTGACCCTGCTGGGCATCGGGCGCAGTACTCGTCACCGCGCCATCGTAGGGAACGCATCTGTGCGACTGCTGTCGCCCGTGCTGGGAGGATGGCTGATGTGACTGGAACGACTGGAACGCTGGTACTTGCAGGGACCCCCATCGGCGATGTGGCGGACGCCCCGCCACGGCTTGCCGCCGAACTGGAGACGGCCGATGTCGTCGCCGCGGAGGACACCCGTCGGCTGCGCCGTCTGACGCAGGCGCTCGGCATCCACACCACGGGGCGTGTCGTCTCCTACTTCGAGGGCAACGAGTCGGCCCGTACGCCCGAACTCGTCGAGGCGCTGATGGGCGGCGCCCGGGTGCTGCTGGTCACGGACGCCGGGATGCCGTCGGTCTCCGACCCCGGCTACCGACTCGTCGCCGCCGCTGTGGAGAAGGACATCAAGGTCACCGCGGTCCCCGGCCCGTCCGCGGTGCTCACCGCACTCGCCCTGTCCGGGCTGCCCGTCGACCGGTTCTGCTTCGAGGGCTTTCTGCCGCGCAAGACCGGCGAACGTCTCGGCCGGCTCCGAGAGGTCGCCGACGAGCGCCGGACCATGGTCTTCTTCGAGGCCCCGCACCGGCTCGACGACACCCTCGCCGCGATGGCCGAGGTGTTCGGCAGCGACCGCCGGGCCGCCGTGTGCCGTGAGCTGACCAAGACCTACGAGGAAGTGAAGCGCGGCCCGCTGGGCGATCTCGCGGTCTGGGCGGCCGAAGGCGTACGCGGCGAGATCACCGTCGTCGTCGAGGGCGCTGCGGAATCCGTGGAGGAACTGGACGCCGCCGAGCTGGTACGCAGGGTGCGGGTGCGCGAGGAGGCGGGGGAGCGGCGCAAGGAGGCGATCGCCGCCGTCGCCGCGGCCGCCGGGCTGCCCAAACGCGACGTTTTCGACGCGGTCGTCGCGGCAAAGAATGCGGCTCGGACCGGCCCAGCAGATGGCAAAGGTCTATCGTAAAAAGCAAAGCGCGAGCCGCGCACCGGCCACTTTTTCCACGAGAGGGCCAAGACCGCTCCAACACTCGACAGGACCTGGTGCGCTCCCGCCGGTAAAGGCGTCCACTGAATCAGGGACGCATTCTCCGGAGTGCTTGTCCGACGGACAAGAGGAGCAGGCATGAGTGACATCGCAGCAACTACCGTTCATGAGGCGTATGCCTTCGCCTGCATGAGTTGCGGACACGGTTGGGAACAGGTCTACGACATCGAGCACCACACGGACGGCCGCGGTCAGCCCTTCGTCGTGCACCGCGTGCAGGGGGAGCTGGTTCCCTCACCGCTGAACCGGCTCACCTGCCTCAACTGCGGCGGACACAAAGTCCGCATCATGCGTGCCGGGCAGGTCTCCTCCATCGCGGAAACCCTGCGACGCCTGAACTTCGCGACCCCGACCGGCGCCACCGCCGGGCCCATACCGTCCTCGGAGAGCACCTCGGAGCGCGCCCCGCGCCACTGGCGTTTCGTGCATGTGTTCCGCACGCGGCAGCGCCGTAAGTGAGGTCCGGGCCCGGTGACACCGGGCTCTCATAGGATCGCCCTATGAGCTCCAAGGACGCCCCGCCGCTGCCCGAACCCCTTCGGGTACCGGTTGCCGATTCGCATACCCATCTGGACATGCAGGACGCCACCGTCGAGGAGGGCCTGGCCAGGGCCGCGGCGGTGAACGTCACCACCGTGATCCAGGTGGGCTGCGACGTGAAGGGCTCGCGCTGGGCCGCCGAGACCGCCGCCGCGCACCCGAGCGTGTACGCGGCGGTGGCGCTCCACCCCAACGAGGCGCCGCGCATTGTGCACGGGGACCCGGAAGGCTGGTCGCGGCAGGGTGGCCGCGAACCCGGCGGGAAGGCGGCACTCGACGAGGCGCTCGCCGAGATCGACCGGCTGGCCGCCCTCGACCAGGTCCGCGGCGTCGGTGAGACCGGGCTCGACTACTTCCGCACGGGCCCCGAGGGCATGGCCGCCCAGGAGGAATCCTTCCGGGCCCACATCGAGATCGCCAAACGGCACGGCAAGGCGCTCGTCATCCACGACCGGGAGGCGCACGCCGATGTGCTGCGCGTCCTCGCCGACGCGGGCGCCCCCGAGCGGACCGTGTTCCACTGCTACTCCGGTGACGCCGAGATGGCCCGGATCTGCGCGGACGCCGGGTACTTCATGTCGTTCGCGGGCAATGTGACGTTCAAGAACGCCCAGCCGCTGCGGGACGCGCTGTCCGTGGCGCCGGTAGAGCTGATCCTGGTGGAGACGGACGCGCCGTTCCTCACCCCTGCCCCGTTCCGCGGACGCCCGAACGCGCCGTATCTCATTCCCGTCACGCTCCGTGCCATGGCGGAGGTGAAGGGCGTCGACGAGGACACCCTGGCGTCGGCGATCAACGAGAACACGGCGCGCGCGTTCGATTACTGACGCATCGCGCCGTGCCACTGTCAACGGGGAGCCGCGCACCCTGCGCATGTTCGCCGACGACATCGACGAGCTCCGGCATGCCCTCGGCGGCAGATGGCGCCCGCAGGACGCACCGGCGTCCGAGCAGACGTTCCGGGCGAAGAAGCTCTGCGTGCCACGGGGGGCGAGCCCGTGGCCGTACTGCGGCCGTAGGCTTACCGGGTGAGCAGCACAGAGCCCGACGCCCTCCTGGGGCCCGCAGACATCCGCGACCTGGCCGCGAAGCTGGGCGTACGCCCCACGAAGCAGCGCGGTCAGAACTTCGTCATCGACGCCAATACGGTCCGCAGGATCGTGCGGACCGCGGAGGTCCGCCCGGACGACGTGGTGGTGGAAGTCGGGCCGGGGCTGGGTTCGCTGACCCTGGCGCTGCTGGAGGCGGCGGACCGGGTCGTCGTCGTCGAGATCGACGACGTGCTCGCGGCAGCGCTGCCCGCCACGGTCGCAGCCCGGATGCCGGGCCGCGCCGACCGGTTCTCGCTCGTCCACTCCGACGCGATGCTGGTCACGGAGCTGCCGGGCCCGGCGCCCACCGCCCTCGTCGCCAACCTGCCGTACAACGTCGCCGTGCCGGTCCTGCTGACGATGCTGGAGCGGTTCCCGACCATCGAGCGGACCCTGGTCATGGTGCAGGCCGAGGTCGCCGACCGGCTGGCCGCCCGGCCGGGCAACAAGGTCTACGGCGTGCCCTCGGTGAAGGCCAACTGGTACGCGGACGTCAAGCGGGCCGGGGCCATCGGCCGCAACGTCTTCTGGCCGGCCCCCAACGTCGACTCCGGTCTGGTCTCGCTGGTCCGGCGCACCGAGCCGATCACGACGACCGCGAGCCGGGCCGAGGTCTTCGCCGTCGTCGACGCGGCGTTCGCCCAGCGCCGCAAGACGCTCCGGGCGGCCCTGGCCGGCTGGGCGGGTTCCGCGCCCGCCGCCGAGGCAGCCCTGGTCGCGGCCGGGATCTCGCCGCAGGCCCGGGGCGAAGCGCTGACGATCGAGGAGTTCGCAGCCATCGCCGAGAACAAGCCCGCCCTGAAGACCGATGAGGACCAGCCCGCCGGGAGCAACGAGTGAGCGTCACCGTCCGCGTCCCCGCCAAGGTCAACGTCCAGCTTGCGGTAGGTGCCGCGCGCCCCGACGGATTCCATGACCTTGCCAACGTCTTCCTCGCCGTCGGCCTGTACGACGAGGTGACCGTCACCCCCGCCGACGCGCTGACGGTCACCTGCTCGGGCCCGGACGCCGCCCAGGTCCCGCTGGACGCCTCCAACCTCGCAGCCCGCGCCGCGATCGCGCTCGCCGAGCGCCACGGCATCACGCCCCACGTGCACATCCACATCGCCAAGGACATCCCCGTCGCGGGCGGCATGGCGGGCGGCAGCGCCGACGGTGCGGCGGCGCTGCTCGCCTGCGACGCCCTCTGGTCCACCGGCGCCACCCGGGACGAGCTGCTCGCCATCTGCGCGGAACTCGGCAGCGACGTGCCGTTCTCCCTGGTCGGCGGCGCCGCCCTCGGGATCGGCCGCGGTGAACAACTGACCACGATCGACGTCGGCGGCACCTTCCACTGGGTCTTCGCGGTCGCCGACGGCGGGCTCTCCACCCCGGCCGTCTACGGCGAGTTCGACCGGCTCACCGCGGACACCGACGTCCCCGCACCGGCGGCCTCCCCGGCGCTCCTCGACGCTCTGCGCACCGGCGACACCCACGCGCTCGCCGGTGCGCTCTCCAACGACCTGCAGCCTGCCGCGCTGTCCCTGCGGCCCTCGCTCGCGGACACGCTCGCCGCGGGCACCGGGGCGGGTGCCCTGGCCGCCCTCGTCTCGGGCTCCGGACCGACCACCGCGTTCCTGGTGGCAGACGCCGAGTCGGCGCGGAAGGTCGCGGACGCGCTGCTGACGTCGGGGACCTGCCGGACCGCGCGCGTCGCAGTGTCCCCGGCGCCGGGCGCGACGGTGCTCTGACCGCGGGCGCCGCCGGCCGGGTCGCGCTCGTCCCGGCCGGGGCCCATGCCCGGCTCAGCCGAGCCGCACGCTCTTCTTCGCCAGCTCGTACGCCGGGAGCATCTCCTGTTGCTCCTGGGAGTCCAGCCCGCCGAGGTGCACCACGACCGGTCCGCTCGGGGTGGAGACGGCGAAGGCCTGCTCTTTTTTGGGCTCGTCCAGGAGTTCGCTGCTGACGGTGTAGCCGACCTCGACCGCGGTCAGGGAGCCGCCCTTCAGATCGGTGTACGTGGCCCGGCCGGCGTTCGGATCGGCGGCCAGGAACGCCTTCAGGACCTGGCGCGGGGTGCTGCCGGTACGGTCCCCCGTCCACACCCGCAGGAAGCCGATGTTCCCGGCGGGCTTCGCGTCGATCTCGCAGACGAGCGTGACCGGGCCCTGCTTGGCCAGTTCGCTCAGTGCGTCGTCCTCGACGGCCTGGACGGCCGCCGGCTTCCAGGAGGCCGCCAGGTCGAAGGTGACAGGCAGGGCGCAGGCAGAACCGGGGCCTCCGACACTGCCGCCCTTCACCGCGCTCTTCGCCGCGGCCCTCGGCTTCGGCACTGTCCTCTCGCCGTTCCCGCCGTCGTCCGGGACGGACGACGTGCAGCCGGTTACCGCCACCGACGCGACCGCCAGCACGGCCGTGACCGTGCCCCGTACCGAATTGCGCACCATGGAAGTCCCCTGTCCCCGCCCTTGACCGATCGCCGCACGACAACAGCCTGCTCCACGATAGAGAGTGGGCTCCCGACGCCCTGCGACTGCGTGTGGGGCGTTGTCGTCGAAGCCGCTGACCCCGCTCGCTGATCCACTCCCCATCGTGGGCGAGGCCGTCACCCACCCGCGTGGCGATTACCCTGGGAGGTCGATCGATCCCCCAGTCAGGAGTGAAATGGCCGTCAATCTGGTCAATGTCGAGCAGGTCAGCAAGGTGTACGGCACCCGTGCCCTGCTCGACGGTGTGTCCCTCGGTGTGTCCGAGGGGGACCGGATCGGTGTCGTCGGCCGCAACGGCGACGGCAAGACGACCCTCATCCGGATGCTCGCCAAGCTGGAGGAGGCGGACACCGGCCGCGTCACCCACAGCGGCGGCCTGCGCCTCGGTGTCCTCACCCAGCACGATTCGCTCGATCCGAAGGCGACCATCCGCCACGAGATCATCCGCGATCTCGCCGACCACGAGTGGGCGGGCAGCGCCAAGGTCCGTGACGTGCTGACCGGACTCTTCGGCGGGCTCGACCTGCCCGGCTTCGAGAACGGCCTGGACACCGTCATCGCCCCGCTCTCCGGTGGCGAGCGGCGCCGGATCGCGCTCGCCAAGCTGCTCATCGCCGAACAGGACCTGATCGTCCTCGACGAGCCGACCAACCACCTCGACGTCGAGGGCATCTCCTGGCTGGCCCGGCATCTTCAGAACCGGCGTTCGGCGCTCGTCTGCGTCACCCACGACCGGTGGTTCCTCGACCAGGTCTGTACGCGCATGTGGGACGTCCAGCGCGGCACCGTCCACGAGTACGAGGGCGGATACAGCGACTACGTCTTCGCCCGCGCCGAGCGCGAGCGGATCGCCGCGACCGAGGAGTCCAAGCGGCAGAACCTGATGCGCAAGGAGCTGGCCTGGCTGCGGCGCGGAGCCCCCGCCCGTACCTCGAAGCCGCGCTACCGCATCGAGGCGGCCAACGAGCTGATCGCCGATGTGCCGCCGCCGCGCGATACCAGCGAGCTGATGAGGTTCGCCAACGCCCGGCTGGGCAAGACGGTCTTCGATCTGGAGGACGTGACCGTCCAGGCCGGACCCAAGACGCTGCTCACCCACCTCACCTGGCAGCTCGGCCCGGGCGACCGGATCGGCCTGGTCGGCGTCAACGGCGCGGGCAAGACCTCGCTGCTGCGGGCGCTCGCCGAGGCGGCCCGCACCCAGGGCGACGCACAGCCGGCGGTCGGGAAGGTCGTTGTCGGCAAGACCGTCAAGCTCGCGTACCTCTCCCAGGAGGTCGCCGAGCTCAACCCGAACCTGCGGGTGCTGGAAGCCGTGCAGCAGGTGCGCGACCGGGTCGACCTCGGCAAGGGCCGGGAGATGACCGCGGGGCAGCTTTGCGAGCAGTTCGGCTTCTCGAAGGAGAAGCAGTGGACCCCGGTCGCCGACCTGTCCGGCGGTGAGCGGCGCCGGCTGCAGATCCTGCGCCTGCTGATGGACGAACCGAACGTCCTCTTCCTCGACGAGCCCACCAACGACCTCGACATCGAGACCCTGACCCAGCTGGAGGACCTCCTCGACGGCTGGCCCGGGTCGATGATCGTGATCTCCCACGACCGGTTCTTCATCGAGCGGACCACGGACCGGGTGATGGCGTTGCTCGGTGACGCCACGCTCCGGATGCTGCCGCGCGGCATCGACGAGTACATCGAGCGCAGGGAGCGGATGGCGGAGGCGTCCTCGTCCGCCCCGGCTGCCCCGGCGGTGAAGGAGTCCGGCGGGGCGGTGGCACCGGCGGTGTCCGCGCAGGCGGCGCGGGCGGCGAAGAAGGAACTGCAGAAGATCGAGCGGCAGCTCGACAAGATGTCGAGCAGGGAGACGACCCTGCACGCACAGATCGCCGATAACGCCACGGACTTCGAGAAGGTGGCGAAACTGGACGCGGAGCTGCGGGAACTGGTGGCGGAGCGCGACGAGTTGGAGATGCGCTGGCTGGAGCTTGCCGAGGACGCCTGACAGCTGCTCAGCGGCCGGCGGTGCTGACGGTGTGTTCGATGCGGGTGGTACAAAGGATTCCGTTCGACCGCACCAAGGGGGACGTTCCGATGACCTGGCCGCCCGGCCCGCACCAGCCGCAGCCGCAGCCGCCACAGGGTGAATTCGGGGCTCCGTTCGAGCCTGTGGAGCCGATGGGGCCCACCCAGCCGGTGCAGGGATACGGCCCGCAGCCCCCGCCCCTGTCGCAGCCCCAGCCCGGTCCGTACGGCTACGGGTACGGTCAACCGCAGCAGCCGTACCCCGTCGGCGCGGCGACGGGTGGCCCCGGCGGTCCTGCCGGTCGTCACCCCTCGGGCCGCAGACGCACCGCCCTCGTCGCCGCCGTGGTCGCCGGGGTCCTGGTGGTCGGCGGTGGCGTCTGGTTTGCCGTGAGCGGTGGTGACGACGGCGGGAAGCCCGTGGCGCACGGCAGCGCCGACGTCGGGAAGCCCACCGCCTCGCAGCCCGTCTCTCCCCCTGTCGAGGCCGAGGTCGTCGACACGGCCGTACCGGTCGACGGGCTCAACGCCGCACGCAAGCCGGGCGAGGCCAAGGTCCTCTGGATGCGGGACAACGGTATCGACGTGCCGCGCAACGGCGCCGACGCGTACGGCCCCTGGCTGACCGGGGACATCGTCGCCAAGGGCATGTACCGCACCGTCTCCGGCTACTCCGTGGCCGATGGCGCCCGGAAGTGGAAGCTGGACCTTCCGGCTCCCCTGTGCGCCGCGCCGACGCTGCCCACCACCGACGGCAAGACGGTCGTCGCCCTCAAGGGCGGCACGGCGTCGGACGCGGACTGTGCCGTGCTGCAGATGATCGACCTCACCACCGGCAAGGCGGGCTGGAAGAAGACGGTCGAGCGCAAGGGCGTCGTCGACCTGCTCTCGGATGTCGCCATGGGCATCAGCGGAGACCTGGTCACCTTCGGGCGGGCCGGCAACTCGGTGGGATACCGGGTCAGTGACGGCACGGAGGTGTTCGGCAAGAGGCAGGGTGTCTGCCAGCCGTTCGCGTTCACCAGCGGTCCCCGGCTGATCGCCGCGACCAACTGCCGCACCGACGCCGACACCCAGGACAAGGAGCGGGTCGAGGGGATCGACCCGGCCACCGGTAAGCCGACGTGGACGTACCGGGTCAAGACCGGCTGGCGGGTCCAACAGGTCTACTCGACGAGCCCGCCGGTGATTTCGCTGAAGAAGGGCGATGGCGAGGGCGGAGCGTGGGCCATCGTCACGCTGCGGGACAACGGCACGTACCGCTCCCAGATGATCGGCGGCAAGAACGAGAACTACGCCGCCACCTGCGACGCGGACCTCGTGGTGAGCGGCAGGAACCTCGACGGCTGCGCCGGGGTCGCGGCCGACGACGACACGTTCTACCTGGCGACCAAGCCGGTGACCGTGGGCTCCGCTCTCACCAACAAGGTCGTCGCCTTCGACCTGAACACCGGCAAGGCCAAGTGGAGGGCCGCCGCCCCGGCCGGGCAGATCATGCAGCCGCTGCGGATGAACGGCCGGAACGTGATAGTCCGGGTGGAGGGCACCTACCGGAAGAGCGGAGCCGTCGCGAGCCTCGCACCGACGGGCGGCGTCCCGACGATGCTGCTGCGGCATCCGGCGTCGTCGACCAAGGCCGAGAGCTCCTTCGATATGGCGAGGCTGGTGTATGCGGGCGGCCGCTCCATCCTGGTGAGCGCACGCGTCAGCGCGATCGACGACAAGGAGGAGAAGAAGGTGAAGACCGTCCTGGTCTTCGGTCCCTGACGGTCCGCGAGGTCCGCAAAGACTCTGACGAACCGTCATGAAACTGGATGTTTCTGACGGTTCGTCCGGGTTCGGGCGATACTCGGAGATGTGCGACGGTCCTTGACATGCCGAACCCCCGCTGTCCGAAGTCATGACAGTTTGCGAAGAGTTGGCACCCGCACATCGAGCGGCGGCCGTCGCGGCGCACCGGCTGCGGTCGTGCGAGGCGCGCTCCGGCTGCGTAACGGCGGCATCACGAGGCGGTTCTCCCTTGGGAACAGGGGGTGGACCGACCCGGTGTTCGAACGCGCGCTGATGGTAAAAAGAAGCCCCGCTCGACTGTCGTAACGCCGCGGGAGTCATGCCCGATTCGCTCCTTTCCAAAGGGAATTCAGCCCTGCGGAATCGCGGGGGAGACCGGAATGGGCACCGGACCGCACGAAGGGGGACGTGCTGATGACCCAGCCGCCCAGCCAGCAACCGCCGCAGGGAGGCTTCGGCGCTCCGCAGGAGCCGCCGCAGGGGAGTCCTCAGCCGCCCGGTCAGCCGCCGCAGATGCCGGCCGCGCCGCCTACTGCCCAGCCCGGTTACGGCTACCCGCAGGCGCCGGGTCAGGAGCCCGGCTACGGCTACCCGCAGCAGCCCGGCCCTTACAGTCAGCCGGGCCCGTACGCCCAGCAGCCGGGCCCCTACGGTCAGCAGCCCGGACCGTACGGTCAGCCGCCGCAGCCCGGTTACGGCTACCCGCAGCAGCAATACCCCGGCGCCCCGGTCCCCGGCGGCCCGGCGGGTCCCGGCGGCGGCAACCCCTTCAAGGGCAAGCCCGCAGTGATCATCGGTGCTGCGGTCGCGGCGCTGCTGGTCATCGGCGGTGGCGTGTTCCTCGCCACCAGCGGCGGTGACGACGACAAGAAGCCCGTCGCGCACGGGGGCGCCGACGACCAGAAGGCGAGCGCCTCGCCCTCCGTCAACGAGGGCAACGGCAACGGCGACGGCCGCGAAGCCGACGACGACCTCAACGCCGGGCGCAAGGCAGGCGAGGCGAAGGTCCTCTGGTTGCAGAAGAACGACGTCGACCTGCCGCGCAACGGCTCCGACGTGTACGGTCCGTGGGTCGTCGGCGACACCGTCGTCAAGGGCATGTACCGGGCGATTTCCGGCTACTCCGCCGCCGACGGCAAGCAGAAGTGGACGCTGAAGCTGCCCGCGGACCTGTGCGCCGCGCCCGCCCAGGCCACCACGGACGGCAAGATCGTCATCGGGGTCAAGAACGGCACGACCGACAAGGCCGACTGCGCGGACCTGCAGATGATCGACCTCACCACCGGCAAGGCCGGCTGGAAGAAGCCGATCAAGCAGAACGGCATCTGGGACATGATGTCGGACATCTCCCTCGCCATCAGCGGCGGCACCGTGAGCGTCGGACGCACCGGCAACTCCAACGCCTACCGCGTCAGCGACGGCAAGGAGCTGTTCGGCAAGCAGCCGGGTAACTGCCAGCCGTACGCCTTCGCCGGCGGTACGAAGCTGATCGCCGCCTCCAGCTGCCGCACCGCCGACATCGACAAGCCCCAGAACGAGATCCAGGAGCTCGACCCGGTCACCGGCAAGCCCAAGTGGACGTACCGCCCCGCCGTGGGCTGGGAGGTCGACCGGGTCTACTCGGTGAGCCCGCTCGTCGTCTCGCTGACCCAGCGCGAGAAGAAGAAGTGGAGCATCCTCGCCATCAAGGAGAACGGCACGCTCCGTTCCCAGCTGGTCGGCGACAAGGGTGACAAGTTCGCCCCGGACTGCGGCAGCGCGTTCGCCATTTTCGGCAAGTCGCTGGAAGGCTGTGTCGGCGTCGCCGCCGACGCCAACACCTTCTACATGGCGACCACGGCCGGCTCCAGCGGCACTGCCCGCACGAACAAGGTCGTGGCGTTCGACCTGAACACCGGCAAGCCCAAGTGGAGGGCTGCGGCCCCGGCCGAGCGGATGATGACGCCGCTGCGGATGGAGGGCGGCAATGTGCTGCTCTACCTGGAGGCCTCGTACAACCAGGGCGGCGGAATCGCCACCCTGGCGCCGACCGGTGGTACCCCACAGGTGCTGCTGCAGCACCCGGCGTCGACGTCCCGGATCGAGAGCTCGTTCTACAACCCGAAGATTGTCTACGCGGGCGGCCGTTCCTTCATCGCGAGCGGGCGGGTCAGCGCGGCCAACGACAAGGAAGAGCTGGAGACGAAGACCATGATGGCCTTCGGCAAGTGACGGCTCACGCAGGCACCCGACGGACCATGACCGACCACGCCAGGTCCCGACCGACCGGCTCCCTTTCCCCCGAGGTACGTACGCCATGACACAGCCGCCCCAGCCGCCCAACGAGCCGCACCAGGGCGGGTTCGGCGCCCCGCAGGACCCACCGCCCGGAGGGTTCGGGGCACCGACCCCGCCGCCCGCCGACGCGTTCGGCAAGCAGCCGGCCCCGCAGCCCGCGTCGCCCCAGACGCCGCCCGCCGGTGGATTCGGCGCTCCGCAGCCGCCGCCCGCCGGCGGGTTCGGCGCCCCGCAGATGCCGCCCGCTGGTCCGCCGCAGCAGCCCGGCTACGGTTACCCGCAGACACCTCCGCAGCAGCCCGGCTACGGCTACCCGCAGACACCTCCGGGCGGCGGGTACGGCATGCCGCCCGGTCAGCCGCCGCAGCAGGGGTACGGCTACCCGACCGCTCCGATGCAGCCGCAGTATGTGCCGCCGCAGCAGGGCGGGAACGGCGGCAAGAAGTTCGGCACCCAGACGCAGATCATCGTCGCCGCGGTGGCCGCTGTGGCGCTGATCGTCGGCGGTGGCGTCTGGTTCTCCTCCAGCGGGGGCGACGGCGGCAAGAAGAAGGAGGCGTCCAACTCCACCGGCACCACCGGTGAGGACAAGGGCGGCTCCGGCGGCGGTCTCGGCGGCGGCACGGAGAAGGCTCCGGCGAACACCAAGGCCACGGCCGCCTTCCAGCTTCCGGAACCGAAGGTCACCGACGTCACGTCGGTCAACGGTTCCTGGCTGACCGACAAGGCGTTCGTGAAGACCGGCGTGAACGAGATCGTCGCCTACGACAAGATCAAGGGCACCAAGCTCTGGTCCATTCCGCTGGAGGGCCAGCTCTGCGCCGCCTCCCGGCACATGTCCAAGGACTTCAAGACCGCCATCGCCTTCGAGGCGGGCAAGGCGACGAAGGCGAACAAGTACCCGCCGTGCAACCAGGTCGGTGCGCTCGACCTGACCACCGGCAAGCTGATATGGAGCAAGTCGGTGACCGCCGCAAGCGGCGGTGACGCGCCGATCCGGTTCGACGAGATCACGCTCAGCGGCACCACGGTCGCCGCGGGCGGCACCGAGGGCGGCGCCGCATTCGACCTGGCGACCGGCGCCGAGCGCTGGAAGCCGAAGGTCAGCGCCGACGGGTGCTACGACAAGGGGTACGGCGGCGGCGACGCGCTTGCCGTGGTCCGCAAGTGCGGTACGTACGACGACCCGCAGCTCGTCATCCAGGCGCTGAACCCGAGCACCGGAGCCCCGCTCTCCTCGTTCAAGATGCCGCCCGGCGTCGACTACGCGAGCATCGTCTCCACCAAGCCGCTGGTCGTCGCCGCCGACGTCGGCGACACCGCTGGTGACGGCAGCGGGATCTCGGACTTCTTCTCGATCGACGCGTCGACCGGCAAGCTGCTCACCAAGATCGCAGCGGACGGCGCGAAGTACGCCGCCCGCTGCGGCTCCACCGAGGTCGAGAGCTGCCGGCAACTCGCGGTCGGCAACAACCGCATCTACCTGCCGACCGAGCAGCACGAGGGGAGCACGGGCGAATACGGCGACACCAACGAGATCGTCTCGTTCGACCTCACCACCGGCAAGCCGACCAGCGACAAGGCCGATGCGGGTGACCGGTACACGATGTTCCCGATCCGTATGGACGGGTCCAACATCATCGCGTACAAGGAGCCCCCGTACGACAAGGGCGGCCAGATCGTCTCCATCGACGGCTCCACCTTCAAGCAGACCGTGCTGCTGGAGAACCCGGCCGACGAGGCCAACCGGTCCGCGGAGACCAGCTTCTCCGCGGACTATGCCGAGTTCCTCTACTCGGGCGGCCGGCTGTTCATCTCCGAGACGATGGTGAGCAAGCGGGGCAACAGCTCGCTCGACGCCGATCGGCACCTCGCGGTCTCCTTCGGCGCCGGCTGACGCCCTCACGGGAAGCACCACGCGCCACAGCCCTGCCGGTCGATCGTCCGACCGGCAGGGCTGTTCGTTTGCCGCCCGGTTCCTGCTTCCTTCTGCCCGCTTGGAATCAGCCGAGTGCCCCTGAACGACGCATGATTCGGCATTCAGGGGGGCTTCTGCCTGGTAAGGGGCACACAGGGTCGAACAAGCGTGTAGCTTGCCGGGTCAAGAGGGCCGGGGGGCCTGGGTCCTGATAGGGGGTTCTCGATGAGCGTGCGGCTCATGGTGGTCGACGACCACCGACTGCTCGCCGAGGCGCTCGCCTCGGCGCTGAAATTGCGGGGCCACCGGGTGCTGGCGGCAGCCGCGCCGACCGCCGGCGCGGCGGACATCGTGGTGAGCCGCGCCCCGGAGGTCTGCTTGTTCGGTACCGCGACGCCCGCCGACCCGGGCGCCTTCGACCCGATCGCCCGGATCAAACGGGAGCGGCCGCAAGTGGCGGTCGTGGTGCTCGGACCGGTGCCCAGCCCGCGCGGGATCGCGGCCGCTTTCGCCGCCGGTGCCGCCGGATACGTCAGGCACGACGAGCGGATAGAGGGCGTCGAGCGGGCGATGGTCAAGGCGCGGGCCGGGGAGACGGCGGTCGCGCCGCAACTGCTCCAGGGCGCCTTCGCCGAGCTGCTCAACCCGGCCGTCCAGCCGGACGACGAAGGGCAGCGGCTCCTGCAGATGCTCACCCCCCGCGAGATCGAGGTCCTGGTGCGGGTCGCGGAGGGCGAGGACACCCGGCTGATCGCGGCCGGGATGCGGATCGCGCCGAGCACCGCCCGTACACATGTGCAGCGGGTGCTGATGAAGCTCGGCGTCGGCTCCCGGCTGGAGGCCGCGGCGCTGGCGGCGCGCACCGGGCTGCTGGAACGCGCGGCGGTGGACACCGGGCAGAAGGGGCCGGACCCCGTGTGACTTCCGGTCCCCGTGGGTGGTGTGCCGCTCAGTGCCGGTGCCGGAGCCGCCCGGAGCCTCGGCCGGGCGCAGCTTCGGCCACACCGGGAAGAACAGCCCGAGGGCCAGGGGACAGCCCTGTCCAGAGGTTGATGGGGACGCCCTCGGCCTTCTTCGGATCGGCGTCGGACGCGTTGATCCCGGCGATCGTGACGATCACCCTGTAGACGACGAGAGTCCGCCGGCTATCAGCCGGATGTCGAAGAGGCGGGCTGCGGCCGCAGATGTGCGCGCCGATTCGGAGACTTCCTTGTGCCGGTCGGAGGGGGGTGCCTCCGATCGGACCGAGTGGGGCAGTCAGCAGAGAGCGGCGAGGTGTCCTCGCCCCCGCTCGTGCAGAGCCGGAGTCCCTTCGGTCAGGTATCGCATGTGGGGTTCTCGCTTCGTTGCGCGAACCGAACCGGAAGCAACCGCATTCTTGCGCATATAAAGATCCTTCCTGGGGTTCCTTGTTTGATGGTGATCGAATGAGAGGAAAGATTCAGATTCAACCGGACGCGACCTCGCAAGAAGTGGGGGAGCGGTGTCGCCGCATCATTGACGCAGGTGTTGACTTGTGGTTTGTTGTGGTTGATTATGTTTGGAGGGACCTGGTGAAGAAGACGGTTACTACGCTCGCCGACGGCCGGGAGCTGCTCTACTACGACAGTCGCGACGACGTGGTCCGGGGTGCTGTCGACCAGCGACCGCTCGACGCCGTCTCGACCTCGTCGGAAGTCCGCCGAGACGCCCTTCTCGGGGACAGCGTTGCCATCGCCTCGCACCGCCAGGGGCGCACGTACCACCCGCCGGTCGACGAGTGCCCGCTCTGCCCGTCCCGGGACGGCCGGCTCAGCGAGATCCCCGACGACAGCTACGACGTGGCCGTCTTCGAGAACCGCTTCCCCTCGCTCGCCGGGGACTCCGGTCGCTGCGAGGTCGTCTGCTTCACCTCCGACCACGAGGCTTCCTTCGCCGACCTCACCGAGGAGCAGGCCGGCCTGGTCCTGGAGGCATGGACCGACCGAACGGCCGAACTCGCCGAGCGTCCCCAGGTCAAGCAGGTGTTCTGCTTCGAGAACCGCGGCGCCGAGATCGGTGTGACGCTCGGCCATCCGCACGGGCAGATCTACGCGTACCCGTTCGTCACCCCGCGAACCGAGCTGATGCTCCGCTCCATGGAGGCCCACCGCGAGCGGACCGGCCGCAACCTCTTCGACGACGTCGTGGCCCGCGAGCTGGCCGACGGCGAGCGGATCGTGCTGACCGGTGAGCACTGGGTGGCGTTCGTGCCCTATGCGGCGCACTGGCCGTACGAGATCCACCTCCACCCGCGCCGGCGCGTCCCCGACCTGCGCGAACTCGACGATGCCGCGCGCACGGAGTTCGCGCAGATCTATCTGGAACTCTTGAGGCGATTCGACCGGATCTTCGGCCCCGGTGAGCCGCCGACGCCGTACATCTCGGCCTGGCACCAAGCGCCGTTCGGGGTGCCCGGGCGGGAGCAGTTCGGGCTCCACCTCGAGCTTTTCACCATCCGACGCACCTCCGGCAAGCTGAAGTTTCTCGCGGGTTCCGAGTCCGGCATGAATGTGTTCATCAACGATGTGCCGCCGGAGGCCGCG
This sequence comes from Streptomyces sp. NPDC056231, assembly GCF_048270745.1. Lineage (NCBI taxonomy): Bacteria > Bacillati > Actinomycetota > Actinomycetes > Kitasatosporales > Streptomycetaceae > Streptomyces > Streptomyces sp. NPDC056231. Next base: position 240,550 of record NZ_JBLVKW010000002.1, read on the forward strand.
GCACAGCGACTGCGAGAGGTAGCGAGCGAGTGAGCAAGCTCCAGAAGAAGTACCTGGTCACAGGTGGCGCGGGATATGTCGGCAGCGTGGTTGCCACGCATCTTCTGGAGGCCGGTCACGCGGTGACCGTCCTCGACGACCTGTCGACCGGGTTCCGGGAGGGTGTCCCGGCCGGGGCCGAGTTCATCGAGGGCCGCATCCAGGACGCCGCCCGCTGGCTGGACTCCTCCTACGACGGGGTGCTGCACTTCGCCGCGTACTCCCAGGTCGGCGAGTCCGTCACCGACCCGGAGAAGTACTGGGTGAACAACGTCGGCGGATCCATCGCGCTGCTCGCCGCGATGCGCGACGCGGGGGTCCGCACCCTGGTCTTCTCCTCCACCGCCGCGACCTACGGCGAACCGGTCTCCAGCCTCATCACGGAGTCCGACCCGACCGCGCCCACCAGCCCGTACGGCGCCACGAAGCTGGCCGTCGACCACATGATCACCGGCGAGGCGGCCGCGCACGGACTGGCCGCGGTCTCGCTGCGGTACTTCAACGTGGCGGGTGCGTACGGCAGTTGCGGCGAACGCCACAGCCCGGAGTCGCACCTCATCCCGCTCGTGCTTCAGGTCGCGCTCGGGCAGCGCGAGTCGATCTCCGTGTACGGCGACGACTACCCGACCCCCGACGGGTCCTGCGTACGCGACTACATCCACGTCGCCGATCTTGCCGAGGCCCACCTCCTCGCCCTGGACGCGGCCACCGCGGGCGAGCACCTGATCTGCAACCTCGGCAACGGAAACGGTTTCTCGGTGCGCGAGGTCATCGAGACCGTCCGCAAGGTCACCGGCCACCCGGTCCCCGAGATCACGGCCCCGCGCCGCGCCGGCGACCCCGCGGTGCTGGTGGCCTCCGCCACCACCGCCAGGGAGCGGCTCGGCTGGCAGCCGTCCCGCGCCGACCTGGCCGGAATCGTCTCCGACGCCTGGACGTTCGCCCGCCGAGAGGAGCCCACCGCCCCATGACCGACAACGCTGAGCTGGTCACCGCTTTCGCCGAGCTGTACGGCACCGCCCCCGAAGGAGTCTGGGCGGCCCCCGGACGGGTCAACCTGATCGGCGAGTACACCGACTTCAACGACGGCTTCGTGATGCCGCTCGCGCTGCCGCACACCGCGCGCGCGGCCGTCGCCCGCCGCACCGACGGCGAGCTGCGGCTGCATTCCACCGACGTGCCGGGCGGTGTCGTCCAGCTGCGGGTCGACGAGCTGGTACCGCACGAGGGCCACGGCTGGGCGGCGTACCCGGCCGGTGTCGTCTGGGCCCTGCGCGAGGCGGGTCACCAGGTCACCGGCGCGGACATCCAGCTGACCTCGACCGTCCCGACCGGCGCCGGGCTCTCCTCGTCGGCCGCCCTCGAAGTGGTTACCGCGCTCGCGCTGAACGACCTCTTCGAACTGGGCCTGTCCGCTGCCGAGCTGGCGGTGCTGGCGCAGCGTGCCGAGAACGCGTTCGTCGGCGTGCCGTGCGGGATCATGGACCAGATGGCGTCGGCGTGCTGCGTCGAGGGCCACGCCCTGCACCTCGACACCCGCGACCTCACTCGGCGCCAGGTCCCGTTCGACCTGGCCGCGCACGGTCTGCAACTGCTGGTGGTCGACACCCGGGTCAAGCACGAGCTGGGCGACGGCGCCTACGCGGACCGGCGGGCCGGCTGCGAGGCGGGCGCCCGGGCGCTGGGCTTGGGGACGCTGCGCGAACTTCCGTACGAGGGCCTGGATGCCGCGCTCGAGACGCTCGCCGAGTCCGGTGCGGACGAGTCGGTCGTGCGGTATGTACGCCATGTGGTCAGCGACAACGCGCGGGTGGAGCAGGTCATCGCACTGCTCGACGCGGGCGAGGTGCGGGCCGCGGGATCGGTGCTCACCGCGGGTCATGTCTCGCTCCGCGACGATCTGCGGGTCTCCTGCCCGGAACTGGACCTGGTGGTCTCGACGGCGAACGCGTCCGGGGCGCTCGGTGCGCGGATGACCGGCGGCGGCTTCGGTGGTTCGGCGATCGTGCTGGTGGACGCGGCGGACGCGGACGCGGTCACCAAATCGGTGCTGGAGGCGTTCACCTCGGCCGGGTATGCGACGCCCGGCGTCTTCCCGGCGGTCCCGTCGGCAGGCGCCCGTCGCACCGGGTGAAGGTCTTCGTCAGGATGAACTCGGTGACTCCGGGCGGGTAGTTGTCGACCTGCCCGATCACCTCGTAGCCCCGTTTCCGGTAGAAGTCCGGAGCGGGTGCAGGCCCGGTCCGTCTCGGCCGCTCGTTCCGCCTCGGCAAGCAGCTGCGAGCCGAGGCGGAACGAGCGGCCGAGGGTGGTCGGCCCCAGAGCAGATCCACGTGACTCCTCCTCGTGAACGAGGCGGCTTTTCACTCGATCGCAAGGGATCTCATGACGGCCAAGCCCTGACCGCTGCCGAAGCAGGACCGCAGCGTACTACGCCGCTTCGCGGCTGCGAGGTGCGGAGCTCGGGGGAGGATTCCGTGTTGGTCCGGTACAGCCGCTCACCAGCAGAAGGCGACGATCTTTGTCTACTTCTGTCTCAAGATGAAACATGAACCACACCCTAAACACCGAGGTTCATCAGTTCTGTGAATTGCCTTCCGCTCCGGGCCCCCGGCCGTACCCTGATGCTCAGCACCGGTGGGGGCCGGTGCTGATTCAGGGGTACGAGACAGTCGGGCACGACGCCCGGGGCGGGGTGGCAGTCGGCACACGGCGGCGGCCGTGGAACTGCGGTTCATCCTCATCGCTCCGGGCGTCGTGCCCGCACTGGTCCGTCCCGTTCGGGGGGTCCTGGGGTGGCCCCGGAACTGATGCAGTGTGGGGGTCCCTGTGGTTCGTATCCGGGTTCTCGTGGTGGACGACCACCGCATTTTCGCCGAGTCGCTTGCGGCGGCACTCGCGGCGGAACCGGACGTCGAGGTGGCGGCGGCGGGCAGCGGACCGGCCGCGCTCCGGTGTCTGGAGCGGGCGGCCGCCGAAGGCCGTAAGTACGACGTGATACTCGTCGATGCCGAACTGGGCATCCTGGCGACGGCCGCTGGACGCACCGTCCCCGGCCCGGTCCCGGTCCCCGCCCCGAGAAGCGGGGAACACGCGCCGGTCGACGGGATCTCGCTGGTCGCCGGGGTCCGCTCGGGGCAGCCGTCCGTGCGGACGGTGGTGCTCGCCGAGAAGGACGACCCGCGCCGGGCCGCGCTGGCGCTGCAGGCCGGGGCCTCCGGCTGGGTCGCCAAGGACTGCTCGCTGCAACGGCTGCTCACGGTCATCCGGGGGGTGCTCCGCGACGAAACGCATCTGCCTCCGGCGCTGCTCACCGGTGTCCTGCGCGAGCTGACGGCAGCCCGCAAGCACCGGACCGAGAGCGAGCAGCTGGTCGAGTCGCTGACCCCGCGCGAGCGTGAGGTGCTGCGCTGCATGGTGGCGGGGCTGGGCCGCAAAGCGGTGGCGGAGCGGTTGTACCTCTCCCCGCACACGGTGCGTACGCATATGCAGAACGTGCTGGGGAAGCTGGGCGTGCACTCGACGCTGGCCGCGGTGGCGCTGGCCCGGCGCGCCGGTGTCGGACCGGCCGAGCTATCCGGGGATGTTGTCGAACGGGGCGGTCAACTGGCGTAGCAGCCCGGCCAGTTCGCCGCGTTGGTGGCGGGAGAGCTCGCCGAGGATGGCGCGCTCCTGGGCGAGCAGTCCGGCCAGTGACTGGTCGGCCTTGTCGCGCCCCTCCGCGGTGAGCCGGACCAGCACGCCGCGCCGGTCGCTGGGGTCGGGGAGCCGTTCGACGAGGTTCTTCTTGGTCAGCCGGTCGATGCGGTTGGTCATCGTGCCCGAGGTGACCAGCGTCTGGGTGAGCAGCTGACCGGGGGAGAGCTGGTACGGGGCCCCGGCGCGGCGCAGCGACGTCAGTACGTCGAACTCCCACGGCTCGAGATTGTGCTCGGAGAAGGCGATCCGGCGGGCCCGGTCGAGGTGACGGGCCAGGCGTGAGACGCGGCTGAGCACCTCAAGCGGTTCCACGTCGAGGTCGGGGCGCTCGCGACGCCATGCAGCGACCAGCCGGTCAACCTCGTCCTCCATGTGGATCAGTGTAAAGGGTCTGTCGACATGAAGTCTCTTGAATCCAAGTGTCTTGACATCAAGATAACTTCCCGCTGATCCTGGTTGCCATGACGACACCGACCTGGGATCCGCAGCAGTACCTGCGTCACGCGGACCACCGCACCCGCCCGTTCCAGGACCTCCTGTCCGGCATCCCGGAGCCCCCGGCCGCCCCTGCGCCCCGCATCGCGGACCTGGGCTGCGGGGCAGGCAACGTCACGGCAGTCCTCGCGGCCCGCTGGCCGGCGGCCCGGATCACCGGATATGACAATTCCCCCCAGATGCTGGAACAGGCCCGTGCCCACGCCACACCCCTCCTGGACTTCGCCGAGGCCGACGCGACGACCTGGACGCCGACGGAACCGTACGACCTGATCGTCTCCAATGCCCTGCTCCAGTGGGTCCCCGGCCACGCCGGCCGCTTCCCCGACTGGCTGGACGGCATCACCCCGGGCGGCACGTTCGCCTTCCAGGTCCCCGGCAACTTCGACCAGCCCAGCCACACCCTGATGCGCGAACTGGCGGAGTCCCCGCGCTGGCGCTCCCGCCTGACCGGCGTCCTGCGCCACGCCGACGCGGTCCTCAGCCCCACCGCCTATCTGGACGCCCTGACGGCCCCCGGCATCACGGCGGACATCTGGGAGACCACGTACCTCCACCTCCTCCAGGGCGAGGACGCCGCCCTCGACTGGGTGAAGGGCACGGGCCTGCGCCCCGTCCTGACGGCGCTCGCGGACGACCCGGAGGCGCACGACGCGTTCCTCACCGCATACCGGGACCTGCTGCGCACCGCGTACCCGAAGGGTCCGCACGGCACCGTCTTCCCGTTCCGCCGCATCTTCGCCGTCGCCCACAAGGAGAAGTGATGATCGCCGCGGTGGACCACGTCCAACTGGCCGCCCCGGCAGGCTCGGAACCCGCCCTGCGTACGTACTACGTGGACGTCCTGGGAATGACCGAACTTCCCAAGCCCCCGGTCCTGGCGGCCCGCGGCGGCTGCTGGTTCCAGGCGGGACCGGTCCAGCTGCACCTGGGCATCGAGGCCGACTTCCGCCCGGCCAAGAAGGCCCATCCCGGGCTGCGCGTCACGGACATCGAGGCGTTCGCGGAGCGGCTGGAGGCACACGGAGCGCACGTGCACTGGGACGCCGGCCTGCCGGGGCACCGGCGCTTCCACTCCTTCGACCCGGCGGGAAACCGGCTGGAATTCCTGGAGCCGGTGGACGGGTGAGCCGTGGAGCCGGTCGAGCGCGACCGGGGTGATGCCGATCCCGGGCGGTGCGACGTCACGGTTGCACTATGCGCCGCTCAGGGCCCCGGTCACCAGCTCCAGATCCACCGGCATGACCGCGATCAGGACAGTCCCGTCCGACGACGCGCACTCCACGATCCGGGAACCCGGATTGATGACCAGACCCTCACGTGTCGATGCCGCGCGCACCGCGGTCCGGTGCAGATCCTCGGGGAGGACGACCGCCGACCTTCCGTAGGCGGGGCGCCAGGTCAGGGGCTTCGCGTTGATCAGCAGCCGCCCGGGGCGCCAGCGGTTGCCGTGGGACATCCGCTTGATCATGCACGGGATCCCGGTCGGTGCCCCGTCGGCCGCCTGGGCCGACCTCCGCCGGTGTCTGCGGCGGATCAGCATGCCGACGAGAGGACCGACGGCGCCGAGCACCACACAATCGATCACAAATTCGATCACACCTGTATTGAAACAGGTGGGGGATGCCGACGGGATGGGCTCGGGCCGGCCCGCCGCCCGCCCGTCCGGCGCCGCCGGGCCGCGTGCGGCCGGCTCCCGTCGGGTCAGCTCTTCCGGTGACCCATCAGGCGCGGCTTCGACTCCAGGTTCTCCAGGCCGTGCCAGGCCAGGTTCACCAGATGCGCCGCCACCTCGGCCTTCTTCGGCTTGCGGACGTTCAGCCACCACTGCCCTGTCAGCGCCACCATGCCGACCAGCGCCTGCGCGTACAGCGGTGCGAGCTTCGGGTCGAAGCCGCGGGCCTTGAACTCCAGCCCCAGGATGTCCTCGACCTGCGTGGCGATGTCGCTGATCAGGGAGGCGAACGTGCCGGTCGACTGGGCGACCGGGGAGTCGCGGACCAGGATGCGGAAGCCGTCCGTGTACGTCTCGATGTAGTCGAGCAGCGCGAACGCCGCCTGTTCCAGGAGTTCGCGCGGGTGGCCGGCGGTCAGGGCGCTGGTGACCATGTCGAGGAGCTGGCGCATCTCGCGGTCGACCACGACGGCGTACAGGCCCTCCTTGCCGCCGAAGTGTTCGTAGACGACCGGCTTGGAGACGCCGGCGCGGGCCGCGATCTCCTCCACCGAGGTGCCTTCGAAGCCCTTGTCGGCGAAGAGGGTGCGGCCGATGTCCAGCAACTGTTCGCGGCGTTCCTTGCCGGTCATCCTCACCCGGCGGGTACGCCGGGGGGAGGAGGGACGGTTCTTGTCGTTGCTCGTGCTGCCGTCGGTCGCCACGTCGTCAATCATGCCGCGTCGGCGTGCGCGGACTTGCGCCGGGAGTCGATCCGGCGGGACTCGATCCGGGCGGAGTCCGGCCAGCGCACGTCGTACGCCCAGCCGAGCTTCTCGAACCAGCGGATCAGCCGGGCACTGGAATCGACCTGGCCCCTCATCACCCCGTGCCGGGCGCTCGTCGGATCCGCGTGGTGCAGGTTGTGCCACGACTCGCCGCAGGAGAGGACCGCCAGCCACCACACATTCCCGGACCGGTCACGGGACTTGAACGGACGCTTGCCGACCGCGTGACAGATGGAGTTGATCGACCAGGTGACGTGGTGCAGAAGCGCCACCCGCACGAGAGAGCCCCAGAAGAACGCCGTCGCCGCTCCCCACCACGACATCGTCACCAGACCGCCGACCAGCGGTGGGATCGCCAGCGACACGATCGTGAGGGTGAGGAAGTGGCGGGAGATCCCGCGGATCGCCGGGTCCTTGATCAGGTCCGGGGCGTATTTCTGCTGCGGGGTCTGCTCCTCGTCGAACATCCAGCCGATGTGCGCCCACCACAGCCCCTTCATCAGGGCAGGGAGCGTCTCGCCGAACCGCCACGGCGAGTGCGGGTCGCCCTGGGCGTCGGAGAAGCGGTGGTGCTTGCGGTGGTCGGCCACCCAGCGCACCAGCGGGCCTTCCACGGCCAGCGATCCGGCAACGGCCAGGGCGATGCGGAGCGGGCGCTTCGCCTTGAAGGAGCCATGGGTGAAGTAGCGGTGGAAGCCGATCGTGATGCCGTGGCAGCCGATGAAGTACATCGCGACCAGCAGACCCAGATCGAGCCAGCTCACACCGCGGCCCCAGGCCAGCGGCACCGCCGCGACCAGGGCCATGAACGGCACCACGATGAACAGCAGCAGGGCGATCTGTTCGACCGACCGCTTGCTGTCGCCGCCGAGCGTGGCGGAAGGGAGGACCGGACCGTCGGCCGCCGCCGGGGCGTCGTCGATCACATCGGGGCTGGTGTTCATGGGGAGTCCCCTGGAGGGTGAGGAGTACGAGGACAACTCTGGCTACGCATCCGTAACCTACGGTTTCGTAAGTATGGCAGCGCGGAGGCCCGCAGCACGAGAGCTGAGCCGACGGAGCTATCGCTCCACCGGGCCTACGAGGGCTGCGGGCAACGCCGACGGCATGGACACCTATCCTGGAACCGTCGGACAGCGCGGTCCGCACTCTGCTTTCCCGGGGCGGCGACAGCACCGCTGTGCCCGCGGTCCCCGGACCCCCTTGTGGGGAGACGCTTCGCGACGCACCTCCTCAATCGCTGCAAGGAGCCGCACACAGTGAGCAGTGCCGACCAGACCCCCGCCGCCAGCGCCGAGCTGCGCGCCGACATCCGCCGCCTCGGCGATCTGCTGGGCGAGACCCTCGTACGTCAGGAGAGCCAGGAACTCCTCGACCTCGTCGAGCGGGTCCGCGCCCTGACCCGTACCGACGGCGAGGCAGCCGCCGAACTCCTCGGCGACACGGACCTGGAGACCGCCGCGCAGCTGGTGCGGGCCTTCTCCACCTACTTCCACCTCGCCAACGTCACCGAGCAGGTCCACCGCGCCCACGAGATGCGCGACCGGCGCGCCGCCGAGGGCGGTCTGCTGGCCCGTACCGCGGACCGGCTGAAGGACGCGGACCCCGAGCACCTGCGCGCGACCGTCAAGAACCTCAACGTACGGCCGGTCTTCACCGCGCACCCGACCGAGGCCGCGCGGCGTTCCGTGCTGAACAAGCTCCGCCGCATCGCCGAGCTGCTGGACACCCCCGTCATCGAGGCCGACCGGCGCCGCCACGACCTGCGGCTCGCCGAGAACATCGACCTCATCTGGCAGACCGACGAGCTGCGCGTCGTCCGCCCGGAACCGGCCGACGAGGCCCGTAACGCCATCTACTACCTCGACGAGCTGCACGCCAATGCCGTCGGGGACGTGCTCGAGGACCTGGCCGCCGAGCTGGAGCGGGTCGGCGTCGAACTGCCCGCGGGCACCCGCCCGCTGACCTTCGGCACCTGGATCGGCGGCGACCGCGACGGCAATCCCAACGTGACGCCCACCGTCACCTGGGAAGTGCTGATCCTGCAGCACGAGCACGGCATCACCGACGCGCTGGAGCTCATCGACAATCTGCGCGGACTGCTCTCGAACTCCATCCGCTACACGGGCGCCACCGACGAGCTGCTCACCTCCCTCCAGGCCGACCTGGAGCGGCTCCCCGAGATCAGCCCGCGCTACAAGCGACTGAACTCCGAGGAGCCGTACCGCCTCAAGGCCACCTGCATCCGGCAGAAGCTCCTCAACACCCGCGAGCGGCTGGCCGGCGGCACCCCGCACCGCCCCGGCTGCGACTACCTGGGCACCGCCGAGCTCATCGAGGACCTGGTGCTCATCCAGACCTCGCTGCGCGAGCACCGCGGCGGTCTCTTCGCCGACGGCCGGATGAACCGCACGATCCGCACGCTCTCCGCGTTCGGTCTGCAGCTCGCCACCATGGACGTACGTGAGCACGCGGACGCCCACCACCACGCCCTCGGCCAGCTCTTCGACCGGCTCGGCGAGGAGTCCTGGCGGTACGCCGACATGCCGCGCGACTACCGGCAGAAGCTGCTCGCCAAGGAGCTCCGCTCGCGCCGCCCGCTCGCCCCGACCCCGGCCCCGCTGGACGCTGCGAGCGCGAAGACCCTCGGTGTCTTCCTCACCGTCAAGGAGGCGTTCGAGCGGTTCGGCCCCGAGGTCATCGAGTCGTACATCATCTCGATGTGCCAGGGTGCCGACGACGTCTTCGCCGCTGCCGTCCTCGCCCGCGAGGCCGGTCTGATCGATCTGCACAGCGGCTGGGCCAAGATCGGCATCGTGCCGCTCCTGGAGACCACCGACGAGCTGCGCGCCGCCGATGTGATCCTCGACGAGATGCTCGCCGACCCCTCGTACCGGCGGCTCGTCTCGCTCCGTGGCGACGTCCAGGAGGTCATGCTCGGGTACTCCGACTCCTCCAAGTTCGGCGGCATCACCACCTCGCAGTGGGAGATCCACCGGGCGCAGCGCCGACTGCGTGACGTCGCGCACCGTTACGGCGTTCGGCTGCGGCTCTTCCACGGCCGCGGCGGCACCGTCGGCCGTGGTGGCGGCCCCTCGCACGACGCGATCCTCGCACAGCCGTGGGGCACGCTGGAGGGCGAGATCAAGGTGACCGAGCAGGGCGAGGTCATCTCCGACAAGTACCTCATCCCGGCGCTCGCCCGGGAGAACCTGGAGCTGACCGTCGCGGCCACCCTCCAGGCCTCCGCGCTGCACACCGCGCCCCGCCAGTCCGACGAGGCGCTGGCCCGCTGGGACGCGGCGATGGACACCGTCTCCGACGCCGCGCACGACGCCTACCGCAAGCTGGTCGAGGACCCGGACCTGCCCGCGTACTTCTTCGCGTCCACCCCGGTCGACCAGCTCGCCGAGCTGCACCTGGGCTCCCGCCCGTCGCGGCGCCCGGACTCCGGCGCCGGTCTCGACGGCCTGCGGGCCATCCCGTGGGTCTTCGGCTGGACCCAGTCGCGGCAGATCGTGCCGGGCTGGTACGGCGTCGGCTCAGGGCTCAAGGCGCTGCGCGAGGCCGGTCTGGACAGCGTTCTGGACGAGATGCACGAGCACTGGCACTTCTTCCGGAACTTCATCTCGAACGTGGAGATGACGCTCGCCAAGACCGACCTGCGGATCGCCCGCCACTATGTCGACACGCTCGTCCCCGACGAGCTGAAGCACGTCTTCGCCGACATCGAGGCAGAGCATGCGCTCACGGTGGAGGAAGTCCTGAAGGTCACCGGCGGGACCGAGCTGCTCGGCACCAGCCCCGTGCTCCAGCAGACGTTCGCCATCCGGGACGCCTACCTGGACCCGATCTCCTACCTCCAGGTCTCGCTGCTGGCCCGCCAGCGCCGTGCCGCAGAGCGCGGCGAGGAAGCCGACCCGCTGCTCGCCCGGGCCCTGCTGCTCACGGTGAACGGCGTCGCCGCGGGTCTGCGCAACACCGGCTGACCTTCTCACCCGCAGGACGACAGTGCCCCCACCGGACGCATCCGGTGGGGGCACTCCGCTGCGCGGACGTCAGTGCTGCTGGGCCTTGCGGCGGCGCATCACCAGGAAGCCGCCGGCCGCGGCGAGCGCCGCGGCGACCGCCGCCATCGTGCCGACCGGGGCATTGCTTCCGGTCTCGGCGAGGTTGCCGGAGTCGCCGCCCTGGCTGGCCGCGGCGCCGGCCGGGGTGCTCTCCGAGGGGGACGGGGTGCCGGTCGGCTGCTCGCCGCCGGGAGTGGACGGGGTGGCGGACGGCGTGGCCGCGGGCTCCTCGCCGGGCTTGGTGGGCTCTTCGCCGGGCTTGGTGGGCTCTTCGCCGGGCTTGGTGGGTTCCTCGCCGGGCTTGGTGGGCTCTTCGCCGGGCTTCGTGGGTTCTTCGCCGGGCTTGGTGGGCTCCTCACCGGGCTTGCCCGGCTCGCAGTCGGTCTTGAAGACCTTGTGCTTGGCCTTGCCGTTCTCGCCCTCGAAGTTCCAGAACAGCTTGTACTGGCCGTCGGGCAGGGTCATGTCGGAGGTACGGCCGTGGCCGGAACCATCGAGCGCGAAGGCGCCGGTCTTGACCGTCTCGCCCTTGTCCAGGTCATTGTTGGCCCAGGCCTCGATATGCCACTGGACCTTCTGGGCGGCGTCGAAGCCGAAGGCGTCGAGGTAGAAGGAGCAGACCTTCGGCTCGTTCCTGCGAAGCTCCTCACCGGTCTTGGCGTCGTGGATCTTCACCGTGCCGTTGTCGCCCTTGGGCGTCGCGAAGGCGGAAGGTGCCAGCAGCAGCGAAGCGGTCACCGCGGTGACCAGAGCGCCGGCGGGAATGAGTATGCGCATATGGGCAGTCCAACGTAGGAGATGAGGGATGCCGTGGGGGAGCAACTGTCAAAAGCTGTGGATCAGTAGCCGTGGGGGGTCCGCCAAGCCTCTTGTTGTTGCTCCCGTCGGTCAAGGTTGATGTGTTCACATCCGTCCGTTGTGTAGCGCTATGCCTCAATGGTTCTGGGTAACGATCAGACGAACATGCGGCTCCGGTACGGGAGTCCACGACTCGGGGCGCCTTGGGGAAGGGCTCGGAGCGCGGCCCGGGAGCCGCTCAGGGCGAGGCTCAGAGGGCGATGAACGTCGCCACCAGCAGGGCCGCGCCCGCGATCCCGGTTCCCCACGCGGTCCGGGTGAGCCGCAGGCCGCTGCCGATGATCAGGGCGGCGAGCAGCAGTGCGCCGCCGAGCGGCACCCAGGAGTGCAGGAAGCCCGGCACCCCGGTGCGTACGACCTCGTCGGTGCCGGGCTTCACGGCGACCGGGAACCTGCCGCCCTTCTTCACCGCGACGGACCGCTCGATCGTCACACGTGAGCGCGCCGTGGCGTGCTCGGCGGGGGCGAACGGTCCCGTGCAGACGTCGGCGCCGCAGCCGGTGACGTTCATCGTGCCGTGCTCACGGCCCTTGGCGAGGACGATGTGCTGCGCCGAGGACCAGGACGACAGGACGCCCGCGACGAGCAACAGCAGGACGACGCAGCCCAGGGCGGCGCTGCGGCCGTAGAACAGTACGCGGTGGGAGGTGCTCCGCTTCATGGGGAGCGATCCTTGGGCAGGCGAACGCCCTCGGTCAACTTCACATCCGACCCTGGTCGGAATTGGTCCAGGATCGCCCTGCTATCTCATGAGTTGTACGCGCTCTGTGCGCGCTCAAGGCCCTCCGCGAGCAGGCACTCCACCGAGTCCGCCGCCCGGTCCACGAAATAGCCGAGCTCCTTGCGCTCGGTGGACGAGAAGTCCTTCAGGACGAAGTCGGCGACCTGCATCCGGCCCGGTGGGCGGCCGATCCCGAACCGGATCCGGTGGTAGTCGGACCCCATCGACTTGGTCATCGACTTGAGCCCGTTGTGCCCGTTGTCGCCGCCGCCCAGCTTCAGCCGGAGTGTCCCGTAGTCGATGTCCAGCTCGTCGTGGATCGCCACGATGTGATCGGTCGGCACCTTGTAGAAGTCGCGGAGCGCGGTGACGGGGCCGCCGGAGAGGTTCATGTACGACATCGGCTTGGCCAGGATCACGCGGCGGTTGGCCGGTCCGGGCGGGCCCATGCGGCCTTCGACGACCTGCGCCTGCGCCTTCTGGGCCCGCTTGAACTTCCCGCCGATCCGCTCGGCGAGGAGGTCGGCGACCATGAAGCCGACGTTGTGCCGCTGCGCCGCGTGCTCGGGGCCGGGGTTGCCGAGGCCCACGATGAGCCAGGGTTCGGTGGCGTCGGACATCTGCGCTCGGTCTCCTTCGCGTTCGGATGGTTCCGGATGGTCCGGATACAGGCGGACGGGGCGGCGGGTCCCTGGGGAAGGAACCGCCGCCCCGTCAGTCAAGCAGGTGAAGCGGGGTGAACGAGGCTCAGGCCTCGGCGCCCTCGCCCTCGGCGGCCTCGGCGGCCGGCTCCTCGGCCTGCGCGGTGACGACCTGCAGCACGACGGCGTCCTCGTCGCCGGCCAGCACGGAGCCGGCGGGCAGCGGGATGTCCTTGGCGACGACGGAGTCACCGGCGTCGAGGCCCGCGATGGAGACCGTGACGGACTCGGGGATGTGGGTGGCCTCGGCCTCGACGAGCAGGGTGTTCTGCACGTACTCGAGGAGGTTGCCGCCCGGGGCCAGCTCGCCCTCGACGTGCACGGCGACCTCGACGTTGACCTTCTCGCCGCGCTTGACGGTCAGCAGGTCGACGTGCTCGATGTCGCCCTTGAGCGGGTTGCGCTGCACGGCCTTCGGGATGACCAGCGTGTCCTTGCCGTCGAGCTCGAGGCCGATCAGGACGTTGGCGGTGCGGAGCGCAAGGAGCAGCTCGTGGGCCGGCAGGGTGACGTGGATCGGCTCGGCACCGTGGCCGTAGACGACCGCGGGGACCTGGTTGTCACGACGGGCGCGGCGGGCGGCGCCCTTGCCGAACTCGGAACGGGGCTGGGCGGCGAGCTTGATCTCGGCCATGACTGCACTCCTCGTGGGGTGACGAAAACTGGATGGTCACCCGGCCCACGACAGGCCTGCTACGAAGAGCGCGTCGATAACGGACCGCCGTACCCATGAGTACGGCCTCCCTCGCCGAGCAACTCGCTGAGTCTACCCGGCGGGGAGGCCGCACCCAAAGTGGATCTTCTGGGTCAGGTGTTCCTACTGCTCCTCGAAGAGGCTCGTGACCGAGCCGTCCTCGAAGACCTCGCGCACCGCGCGCGCGATCGTCGGCGCGATCGAGAGCACCGTGATCTTGTCGAGCTCCAGCTCACCCGGGGTCGGCAGGGTGTCCGTGAAGACGAACTCGCTGACCTTGGAGTTCTTCAGCCGGTCCGCGGCCGGGCCGGAGAGCACACCGTGTGTTGCCGTCACTATGACGTCCTCGGCGCCGTGCGCGAACAGGGCGTCGGCGGCGGCGCAGATGGTGCCACCGGTGTCGATCATGTCGTCGACCAGGACGCAGACCCGGCCCTTGACGTTGCCGACGACCTCGTGGACGGTCACCTGGTTGGCGACGTCCTTGTCGCGGCGCTTGTGGACGATCGCCAGCGGGGCGTCCAGGCGGTCGCACCAGCGGTCGGCGACGCGCACGCGGCCGGCGTCCGGGGAGACGATCGTCAGCTTCGAGCGGTCGACCTTGGCGCCGACGTAGTCGGCGAGGATCGGCAGCGCGAAGAGGTGGTCGACCGGGCCGTCGAAGAAGCCCTGGATCTGGTCGGTGTGCAGGTCGACCGTGAGGATGCGGTCGGCACCCGCGGTCTTCATCAGGTCGGCGACCATGCGGGCCGAGATCGGCTCGCGGCCACGGTGCTTCTTGTCCTGGCGGGCGTAGCCGTAGAACGGCACGATCACCGTGATGGAGCGGGCCGAGGCGCGCTTCAGCGCGTCCAGCATGATCAGCTGCTCCATGATCCACTTGTTGATCGGAGCCGTGTGGCTCTGGATCAGGAAGCAGTCGGCGCCGCGTGCGGACTCCTGGAAGCGGACGTAGATCTCACCGTTGGCGAAATCGAAGGCCTTCGTCGGCACGAGGCCGACCCCCAGTTGGTGCGCGACCTCCTCGGCCAGCTCGGGGTGGGCGCGGCCGGAGAAGAGCATCAGTTTCTTCTCGCCGGTCGTCTTGATCCCGGTCACAGCACAGTCTCCTCAGACGTGTTCCTGGCGCTGCACGCATGTGTCCCGATGTGCAACGAGCCAGCCGAAATGGGGTGAGCATCTATCACGGTACGCCGTGCGCGGCGTGCCCGTTTCCGGTCAGCTTTCGCTGTCGGTCTCCTCCGCGACGGCCTGAGCCGCCTGCGCGGCGGCGCTGCCCGGACGCTTACGGGCCACCCAACCCGCGATATTCCTTTGCTGGCCACGGGCGACGGCCAGTGAACCGGGCGGTACGTCCTTGGTGATGACCGAGCCGGCGGCGGTGTAGACGCCGTCCCCGACCGTGACAGGTGCCACAAACATATTGTCCGACCCGGTGCGGCAGTGTGACCCGATGGTCGTGTGGTGCTTCGACACACCGTCGTAGTTCACGAAGACGCTCGCGGCGCCGATGTTGGTGTGGTCGCCGATGGTCGCGTCGCCGACATAGCTCAGGTGCGGCACCTTCGTGCCCTCGCCGATCGTGGCGTTCTTCATCTCCACGTACGTACCGGCCTTGGCCTTCGGGCCGAGCGTGGTGCCGGGGCGCAGATACGCGTACGGGCCGACCGTCGCGCCGGGGCCGATCTCCGCCCCGACCGCGACCGTGTTGTCCACGCGGGCGCCCGCGTGGACGGTGGTGTCCGTCAGCCGGCTGTTCGGGCCGACCTCGGCGTCCTCGGCGAGATGTGTGGTGCCGAGCAACTGGGTGCCGGGGTGCACGATCGCGTCCTGCTCGTACGTCACCGTGGCGTCGATCAGCGTCGTCGCCGGGTCCACGACGGTCACGCCGGCGAGCATCGCCCGCTCCAGCAGCCGCTCGTTCAGCAGGGTGCGGGCCTGGGCGAGCTGGACGCGGTTGTTGATCCCGAGGATCTCGCGGTGGTCGGCAGCGACGGAGGCGCCGACGCGGTGCCCGGCCTCACGCAGGATGGACAGCACGTCGGTGAGGTACTCCTCGCCCTGGCTGTTGTCGGCGCGGACCTTGCCGAGGGCGTCCGCGAGCAGCCGTCCGTCGAACGCGAAGACCCCGGAATTGATCTCGCGGATGGCACGCTGAGCTTCGGTGGCGTCCTTGTGCTCGACGATCTCGGTGACCGCGCCGCTTGCGGCGTCGCGGACGATCCTGCCGTAGCCGGTGGAGTCCGGGACCTCGGCGGTCAGCACGGTGACGGCGTTCGCGTCGGCGGTGTGGACGGCGGCGAGCGCGGTGAGCGTCGC
The DNA here is from genome assembly GCF_048270745.1 of Streptomyces sp. NPDC056231. Lineage (NCBI taxonomy): Bacteria > Bacillati > Actinomycetota > Actinomycetes > Kitasatosporales > Streptomycetaceae > Streptomyces > Streptomyces sp. NPDC056231. Next base: position 256,588 of record NZ_JBLVKW010000002.1, read on the forward strand.
GCCGGAGAGCAGCGGGGTGTCGCCGCAGACGACGATCACCGTGCCCTCGACGGTGCCGCCGAGCTCTTCGAGCGCGGTGCGCACGGCGTGGCCGGTCCCGCCCTGAACGGCCTGGTAGGCGGTCCGCACCTGGCTGTCGACGGTGGCGAGGTGCGCGGTGACCTGCTCGCTCGCATGGCCGACGACCACGACGAGGTGCTCGGGGTTCAGCTCGCGTGCGGCGGTGACGACATGCCCGACGAGTGAGCGCCCGGAGATCTCGTGCAGAACCTTCGGGGTCTTCGACTTCATGCGGGTGCCCTCACCCGCTGCGAGGACGATGACGGCTGCCATTGGGGCCTCCCCTGATCGAGCGGCGCCGGGGGCCTGAGGGGGTCCGGCGTACACGGATGTGCCCTTCGGCTTCGGATGGTGGACATCCGCAGGATACCGGGGGAGCTGCGGGCGGAAACGGGCGCGGGCCCCGACCGTCATGGTCGGGGCCCGTCCGTGCATGCTCCCCTGCCAGGATTCGAACCCGGACAAATGGCACCAAAAGCCACTGTGCTGCCGTTACACCACAGGGGACAGCGAAGCCGATCGACTGGACAGACCGTCAGGTCGTCGACCGGGCAGACAACACTATGCCGTACCACCGGCCTTCGACGCGACGGGTGAGTGCGCCCGGCGAGGCGCGCTGTGATCCGCGTAGCCCCAAAATGAGGTGCGCCCGCCCGTAGGCTGGATGCCATGACCGCAACGGGGGCATACCGGGAAGGCGCAGGAACAACTACTCGCGGCTATGGGTGGTGGGAACGGCGGCGCAGTGTCGCCCTGGATGTGGGGCTGGCGCTCCTGTCGGCGCTGGAATGCGCACTGGAAGGTGTGGCGTTCGCGGGAGACACCGGGCTGCCGGTGCCCGTCGGGGTGGTGTTCGGCCTGCTCGCCGGGGCCGTTCTGGTGGTGCGGCGGCGCTGGCCGATCGCCGTGGTGCTGGTCGCGATCGCGACGACGCCTGCCGAGATGGGCTTCCTGATGGGCCTGGTCGGCCTCTACACGCTGGCCGCGTCCGACGTACCGCGCCGGATCATCGTGGTGCTGATGGGAATGTCGCTGGCCGGGACGTTCATCGTCACGTACGTACGGCTGCGGCAGAGCGTCTCCCTGCAGTCCGGGGACTTCGGGCCGGGCGACTGGTATGTACCGCTGACGTCCCTCTTCATGTCGCTGGGCCTCACGGCTCCGCCCGTGCTGTTCGGCCTCTACATAGGGGCGCGGCGCCGGCTGATGGAGAGTCTGCGGGAGCGGGCGGACTCACTGGAACGGGAACTGTCGCTGCTCGCCGACCGGGCCGAGGAGCGGGCGGAATGGGCGCGCACGGAGGAGCGGACCCGGATCGCGCGCGAGATGCACGACGTGGTCGCGCACCGGGTCAGCCTGATGGTGGTGCATGCGGCCGCCCTGCAGGCCGTCGCTCCGAAGGACCCGGCGAAGGCGGTACGGAACGCGGCGCTGGTCGGCGACATGGGCCGGCAGGCCCTGACCGAACTGCGGGAGATGCTCGGCGTTCTGCGGACGGGGGATCCGGCGGTGCCCCGGGGCGCGAAGGTTCCGCTCGCCGCGGTGGGCGTGGCGGCAGCCGCCGCTGCGGCCGCCGCCACGGAGGACGGGCCGCGGCTGCACGAGGTGGAGACGCTGGTCGGGCAGTCACGGGCGGCCGGGATGACGGTGGAGCTGTCGGTGGACGGCGAGGCGTGCGCGTACGCCCCCGAGGTGGAACAGACGGCGTACCGGGTGGTGCAGGAGGCCCTGACGAACGTCCACAAGCACGCGGCGGGCGCGAAGACGTGGGTGCGGCTGGCGCACCGGGGCTCGGAAGTCGCGATGCAGGTGGAGAACGGCCCGTCGGACGGCGCCGCGACGGACGCGGGGCTGCCGAGCGGCGGCAACGGCCTGGTGGGGATGCGGGAGCGGGTGCTGGGCCTGGGCGGCGTATTCGTCTCGGGCCCGACGGACGCGGGGGGCTTCCGGGTGTCGGCGGTACTCCCGGCCCGCGGGGCCGTGTAACCCGCCTGCGGTCCCGCCCCGTCCGGCGATGAGGACGCGGCGCTCACCCCGTGAGGGGTGCGGGCTGCGCAGGCCGGTTTGTCGAGCCCGTCCGGCGATTGGGGTCGGTGCGTTCCCGCCGTCACGGGTGCGGGCCGAGAGGGCCGGCAGGTGAAGCCCGCCCGGCGATCGAGGACGGAGCGGTCCCCGGACGCCCCCGCCCCGCCCCGGAACCCGCTCAGCCCGACGTCAGACGCTCCGGCTGGAACCCGCCGATCAGCGTCGCCAGGGCCTGGTCGATGTCCGCGCCCAGGAACCAGTCCCCGGTGTGGTCGATGCTGTACACCCGCCCCTCGGCGTCGATCGCGAGGACCGCCTGCCCGTCCCCCTCCTCGCCCAGCGGGCTGACCTCGGTCTGCAGCGCCCGCCCGAGGTCACCGAGGGTGCGGGCCAGGTGCAGTCCGCTCAGCGGGTCGATCCGCACCGACGCCGGTGCGATCTGCCGGCCCGGCGCGGGCGCCGTGATGTGCAGGCCGCCGAACTCCGCCCAGGCCTCCACCGCCGCCGGGAACACGGCGTGCTGGTGTCCGGCCGGCGATGTGTGGGCGCGCAGCGCGTCCGCCCACTCCTCCGCCTGCCGGATGTCCCAGCGTCCCGGCTGCCAGCCCGCGGTCCGCAGGGCGGCGTCGACGGCGACGGGAAAGCGGGTGGCGGAGGCGCGGTCCGCACGGGTCCCGCGGTCGCTCTGCTGGGGAAGGTCGGTTCGGTCGTGCATCGGCGCGCGATCAGCCCTTCTCGGCGGTGGTCACCGCGCTGGTGGTGGTGAGGTCGACGGGACGGACGCCGAAGTGGGCGAGCATCGCCGTGCAGGAGCGGCACGGTGGTGCGTAACTGCCGTGCATCGGGTCGCCGTCCTCGCGGATCCGACGCGCGGTGAGCCGCGAGTGCTTCAGTGCGCGCCGCGCCTCCCCGCTGGTCAGCGGCTTGCGCTGGGCCCGCTTGGACCGGCTGGTCTCCGCGGCGGTGAGCTGCCGCGAGAGCAGGATCGCTTCGGGGCAGCGGCCGGTGAAGCGTTCGCGCTGCCCGCTGGTGAGCGTGTCGAGGAAGTCCTGGACCAGTGGGTGCAGTACGGGCGGCTGGTCGCCCTTGCCCGCCGTGCAGGTCAGCGTCTCGCCGCGGACGGCCAGCGCTGCGGCCACGGCCGGCAGGATGCCGTCGCGGCGCTGGTGGAGACGAGGTGTGCTGTGCGTTCCGGTGCTGCTCCAGTTGAGGCGCGGATCCCCGGATGTGACTGATCGTGCTGTGTGCATGGTGCGAATGTCCCTCCCGTGCAATCCCCCCGAGTTGCGGTGACAGCCTGCCAAATGTGCCAGTCGGTGGGGAAGCTGGGTCGGTGAAACGTGTCTGCGTGTCGCGGACAGTGGCCTGACCGACGCTCGTCCGTCACTGAGCTGTGACGGTTCGTGACCGAGGGGGAGGGGATGGCGGAAGTGAACGGGAAGGGAAGCGGAGGGGTGAGACCCCCTGTTGCGCCACCGCATAGGCTGTGGCCGGACCGTCCCCATGGGCAGGTCGGTCCTCACCAGACAGACGCAGCAGGGGGCTACCGCCATGACGACAGGTCGGCTCGGGCAGCAAGCCGCGCCACCGAACGCGGCCTATGCCGGGCAGGTCGTGCACTTCCCGGATCCGGTCCGGGCGTCCCGCCACCCCAGAGGTGTGCGCGTGGACGAGAACGGCTGCCCGGTATTCGCGCCGTACGCACGCGCCGCCGCCGAGATCGCCGAGCCTCCGCAGGGTTTCGGTGTCGATGAGCTGCGGCTCACCGACTACGTCTCGGCCAACGCGGCGCTGGCGGCGAGCGGCCACGAACTGTGGGACACGATTCCGGCGGTCGCCACCCCGCACGGCTGGACCTGGCACCACGTGGCGGGCGGCCGGCGGATGGAGCTCGTCCCGGTCGAGGTCAAGGCACTGCTCCGGCACCACGGTGGTCTCGCGACCACCTCGGTCGACCAGAACAAGCGGGGCACGCGTCCGCTGCAGGAGACCCGGCCCGCGCACTTCCGGCTTCCGAAGGGCGCGGTCGCGGTCAGTGAGCAGCAGATCCAGGGCGTCGAGGAAGATCTCGGCTACCGGCTGCCGGGCGCGTACCGCTCGTTCCTGAAGGCGGCCGGCGGCTCGGCCCCGGTCGGTGCGGCGCTCGACGCGGAGCTCGGTCTCCTGGTCGATCAGCCGTTCTTCACGGTGCGTGACGAGGCCGCGGTGAACGACCTGGTGTACGTCAACAAGTGTCTGCGTGACCACCTCACCAAGGACTACCTGGGCGTCGGCTTCGTCCAGGGCGGCCTGCTCGCGGTGAAGGTCCGGGGCAACGGCGCCGGCTCGGTCTGGTTCTGCGCGTACGACGATGCCCGGGACCAGGACGGCTGGAGCGTGCAGGAGCGCGTGGACCGCCTGCTGCTGCCCTGTGGTGCGGACTTCGACGCCTTCCTGCAGCGGCTGGCGGGCAACCCGCCGGAGCTGGAGACCGTGGCGAACCTGATGGTGGACGGCGGCTTCGCGCGGGCCGTCCCGGTGGAGGGGTGAGCGCAATGGTGACCTTTGCGCAGGCGCAGGAGCGCGCGGACGAGTGGGTCAATGCAGACGTGCCCGCGTACCAGCACCGCGAGGTGCGGGTCCGCGAGTTCGAGCTGGGCTTCGTGGTGTGGGCCGAGGACCGCGCGGATGGCCCTGCCTCGGACGGCGGCCGGCAGCGGCTGGTGATCGCCCGCGACAGCGGTGAGGCGACGCTCTGGCCCGGACTGCCGGTGGGCGAGGTGATCCGGCGGTACGAGGAGGAGTACGGCACGGTCGCCGCGGCCCCGGCCCCGGTGCCGTCGGCGCGCGTCGACCTGAATCAGACGTCATTCCTGCTGAGCCCGCCGGAGTGGCTCCAGGAAGCGGCGGACAAGCTCGGGATACCGGACCGGCGGGCGGAGAGCGACGGGAACCCTCCCCCCGCGCCTTCCTCTTCTTCCGCGCCCTCCGTGCCTCCGGCTCCTTCTGTTCCCGCGCAGGCGGCCCCTTCCGCGACGCCGTCCGGTGAGCAGCCCTGGCAGGGCGCCGGTGCGCAGGAAGAGCATGAGCCCACCGCCCCCGACGGCGTTCCGGCCTCCTCGCCGAGCGTGGCCACCGGGGCCACCCCGTGGGCCGGGACCGACACCAACGCGGACTCCGACGACGGGGCGGTCGCGCTGCCGGCCACCGTGTTCGCGCCGCCGCTCTCGGGCGCCGATGACGACGGCACCCCGCCGCCGGTGGTCTCCGCGGAAGCGCCGACCGCGCTGATGTCAGGCGGCAGCCGGCTGCCCAAGACAGCGATCGCCTCCAGCCTGAACCCGCCGGGTCCGGGTGCCCCCCTCCCGGGTGCCCCCCTCCCGGGTGCCCCCCTCCCGGGTGCCCCCGTGCCGGGTGCCCCCGGGAGCGGTGACATCGCCGATGCCACCACCAGTAAGGCCACGGTGCCGCCGCGCGGTGCGCGCGTCAGCGGGTCGGCTACTCCGCCGCCGCCCGGTGCCCCCGGCACGCCGGGTGCCAGGCCGGGTGCGCCCGTGCCGCCGCCCTCGGGTCCTGGCGCGCCCGGTGCCCCGGCGGGCGGGTATCTGCCGACGCAGCTCGTCTCGCCGGTCGGCCCGCCCGGTGCACCTCAGCCTCCCGGTCCTCCCGGTCCTCCCGGACAGCCCGCGCCTCCTGGACCTCCCGGACCTCCCGGTTCGACGCCGCCGCCCGGTGGCGGCTTCGACCACGCCGCGACCATGCTCGCCGAGCCGGGCATGGGTGGCCCGAGCGCGCCCAGGCCCCCTGGCCCGCCCGGCGCCCCGCAGCCTCCCGGCCCGCCCGGACCTCCCGGGTCGACTCCGCCCCCGCCCGGTGGCGGAGTGCATCAGGCAGCGACGATGCTCGCCGAGCCGGGCATGGGTGGCCCGAGCGCGCCCAGGCCCCCCGGCCCGCCCGGCGCCCCGCAGCCTCCCGCCCCGCCCGGACCTCCCGGGTCGACTCCGCCGCCGCCCGGTGGTGGCGCGCACCATGCCGCCACGATGCTCGCGGGACCTGCCCAGGTCGGCCCGCCTGGCCCGCCCGGGGCCCCCGGCATGCCGCCGGGGGGCGCGCCCGGTCCCGTGCCGCCGAATCCGCACACCCCGCCGCCCCCGGCGTACGGCTATCCGCAGACGCCGACGGGTCAGCCGACCGTCGGCCCCGGCTACCAGGCCGTACTGCGCTTCCGCGCGCCCGACGGCAGCGAGCAGCAGCTGATCCGCCGCTCGGCGCCCGGCACCCCGCACCCCGAGTGGCAGATGCTGCACGAGCTGCGGGCCATGAACGTGCCACCGCAGGAGGTCATCGAGCTCCACACCGAGCTGGAGTCCTGCGAGCTGCCGGGTGGCTACTGTGCGCGGATGATCCGGGAGACCTGGCCGCAGGTGCGGATCACCAGCGTCGCCCCGTACGGCACCGATCACGCCAGCCGCCAGCAGGGCATGCAGCATCTGCTCACTCATCAGGGGGAGCTGCACCAGGTCGCGGACGGTCCGGCGCGCCCGGCGCCGGTGCGGGCCCCGCTGCCGCAGATGCCGCCCGCGATGCCGATCCCGCCGGAGGCCGTCGCGGAGGAGCTGATGCAGGCCTTCGGGCCGCAGGGCGTGCTCCGTTTCGACCAGCGCGCGGTGTCCCGCCAGGGCGTGCCGGAGATCGTGGCGCGGACGCTGGTGTGGGCGGGCCTGCCCGCCGACTTCGGGCCGTTCTACTGGGCGCAGCCGGGTCAGCCGGTGGTGCCGACGCTGGCCGAGCTGGCCGCGCAGCGGCAGGTGCAGCCGGCCACCGACGCAGGGTCGTACCTGGTCGTGGGGTCCGACTTCGGGCGGGCGATCTGTGTCCAGTACGGCACGGCGAACATCGTGGCCGTGCCGGTGGAGGCGGGTCCCGGCGGGCAGCCGGTGCCGCCGCAGTTCGTGAACACCGGCCTGCCGGAGTTCACGCGCTCGATGGCGCTCCTCGGCCGGATGTGGCGGCTCCGCTTCGGCCTCAACCCGGAGCAGGCGGGCCGCTGGACGGTCGACTTCCAGGCACAGCTGGTGGCACTGGACCCGGCGGCGCTCGCGTCGCCGGAGAGCTGGTGGTCGGTGCTGCTGGAGCAGATGTGGGACGGCCTGATCTGACCTGATCCGACCCGACCTGCCTAGCACGAGGCGCCCGGACCCCCGCCAGGGGATCCGGGCGCCTTGTTGCATGTGACACCTGTCGCTTCCCTCCGGGAAACCATCGGATGGATTCGGACTTCTCTGCCAATTGCCGCATCCTTGGCGTATTGCTTGGTGGTCGGAGAGTCGGAGAGAGGCTTCAAGGATGAGTGCTGCACCGGTGTCCGCGCACGGCTTCGTCGTGGTGCGAGGACGTGGCTACCGCCCGCAGCAGGTGGACGGAAGAGTGGCCGATCTGTCGGCGGAGCGGGACGAGGCGTTGGAGCGGGTGTCCCGGCTGACCGCGCTGGCGGAGGAGCTGGAGGCCGAGTCGGCACGGCTGGCCGAGGTCGTCGCCACGCTCGCCCCGCAGACGTACGCCTCGCTCGGCGAGCGGGCCCAGGAGATCCTGGCGCTGGCCGACGCGGAGGCGCAGGCCGTACGCAGCACCGCGCAGGAGAATGGGCAGGCGCTGCGGGACGCGGCGGACGCGGTGGCCCGCAAGCTCCGCGACGCCGCCCGCGCGGACTCCGACGCCCTCCGGTCGTCAGCCGCGGCCCACGCCGACGAGACGGTGGCCGCGGCGCAGCACAGCGCCGACTCCCTGCTCGCCGCTGCCCGCGCGGAAGCCGAAGAGGAGCGCGATCAGGCGGAGGCCGCGATGGCGGAGACCCGCCGCCGCACCGCGAGCGTGCTGGCCGGCCAGGACAAAGAGCACACCGAGCGCTGGAAGACCGCCGAACGTGAACTGGCGGATGCCGAAGCAGCCCAGGCCGCACGGCACGACGAGCTGATCGACCGGGCGGAGGCCCGGCTGGCCGAGGCGCGCCGGGCCCTGGCAGAGACCGAGGAGGCGGCGCGGCACGGCCAGGAGGACGCCGACGCGCAGGCCGCCGCGCTGATCACGGCGGCCAGGGTGCGCGACGAGCGGGTGGTCCGGGAGACCGAGCGGATCCTGCGGGAGCACGAGGAGGGCCGCGAGGAGGTGCAGGCGCACATGGCGCACGTACGCAATTCGCTCGCGGCGCTCACCGGGCGTGTGGCGCCCGCGGGGAACTGATCCGCAGGCCTCCGGAGGCGGTTCGGCCTGCCTGTCCTTGGCGGCGGGTCGGGCCCGGCCGATGGCGGCGGTGTTCAGCGGCGGGAGGCCGGCGGCGCGCCCGCGAGGATCCACGGCTCCTCCCCCTCGTACCGTCGGCGCGCCGCGGCGGAGGTCTGCCGGGGCAGCACCGTGCCCAGCCAGCCCGCCAGGAATCCGGCCGGGATCGAGACGAGGCCGGTCGTGGTGAACGGGAACCAGTTGAAGTCGTGTTCGGGGAAGACCGAACCGGGCGATCCCGACACCAGATTCGTGCCGGTGATCAGCACGAGGACCGCGACGGTGCCGCCGATGAGGGTGCAGAGCAGCCCGGTACGGGTGAAGCGCCGCCAGAACATGCTGTAGACGAGCGCCGGGGACAGCGCCGACGCCCCGATGCAGAAGGAGAGCGTCACCAGCGCCTGGAGATTCCAGTGACGGGCCGCCACGGCGAGGACGATGGCGAGCAGCCCGACGCCGGCCGCCGCGGCCTGCGCGGCGCCCATCTCGGTCCGGTCCGCGACCGGCTGCCTGCTCCCGTCGCGCATCCCGTGCACGAACAGGTCGTGGGCCAGCGAGTTCGCACAGGCCAGGATCATTCCGGCGACCGAGGCGAGCAGGGTCAGGAAGATCGCCGTCGTCATCGCCGTGAGCACCAGTGCGCCGATCTTCCCGCTGCCCGCGAGTACACCGCTGACCTGGAGCACCGAACTGTTGCCCTGTGCCCCGGCGGCGACGATGAGGTCGTGGCCGACCAACGCGGCCGCACCGAAACCGATCACGGTGAGCAGCAGAGAGATCCCGACGACCACGGAGACCGCCCAGGACATCGAGCGGCGGACGGCCCGCGCGCTGCGGGCGCCCGTCATCCGCATGGTGACGTGCGGCAGTGCGGCGACGCCGAGCACGAGAGTCAGTTCGGAGCTGACCATGTCGAGGCCGCTGCCGCCGAACTGGAGCCCCGACTGCAGATAGGCGGCCCCGGCCCCGCTGCCCCGCTGGGCGGCCGCGAGCAGCGCGGCGACGGACCAGTCGAAGTGGTTCATGACCAGTGCGGAGATGGTGAGACAGGCGACGACGAGAAAGACCGTCTTGATGATCTGGATCAGGGCGGTCCCCTTCATCCCGCCGATCGCCGCGTAACTGATCATCATGATCCCGAGCGCGATGATCGAACCGGTGCGGAAGCCGGAACTGTCGAATCCCAGGATGAAGGCCATCAGATCGCCGCTGCTGGCGAGTTGGACGACCATCAGTGGCAGAAGGGCGGCGAGGGTGACGCCGCAGGAGGTGATCCGGATCGCGCGGCCGGGGGCGCGGCGGGCGAACACGTCGCCCATGGTGAACCGGCCGGCGTTGCGCAGCGGTTCGGCGAGCAGGAACATCAGAAGGACGAGCGAGAGCGAGGTGCTCAGGCCGACCACGAGCCCGTCGTAGCCGGTGAGGGCGACGAGTCCGCTGGCGCCGAAGACGGTTGCCGCGGAGAGGTAGTCCCCCGCGATGGCGAGGCCGTTGCGGACGGGGGAGAGCGAGTGGTAGCCGGTGTAGAACTCGGCGAGGTCGTCGTGGTCGGGGCCGGTCATCACGCAGAGCAGCAGAGTGACGGAGGCGACCGCGATGAACGCCACGAGGGACATCGCCTGCGCTGACTCGTCGATCCAGTTCATCGGGCCGCTCCTGTCCTTCGCAGTGCGGCGGCGAGCGGGTCGACCGTGCGCCGTGCGGTCCGCTCGTAGAGGGCGATCGCGAGCAGGGTCACCGGAAGCTGGCAGAGCCCGAGTGCCAGGCCGACGTTGAGTCCGCCGCCGACCGGACGGGACATCAGCCCGGGGGCGAAGCCGGACAGCACCAGGAAGAGCGTGAAGTAGCCGAGTGCGGTCAGGGTCGCGACCCGCCGCAGCACCCGGTACGCGGTGCGCAGCCGGCGCAGATCGCTGTGCCGCCCGGGAGCGGGCAGGGGCGTGCGGATCGGTGTCGGACGGCGTGGCGGGGGCGCCGGCGGCGAACTCTGCCAGGGGAGAAGGAGATCGGGGTCGTACGGGGGGCGGCGCGACGGTTCGACGTGCGGGGGCTCGTACGACATCTGAGTCGCTCCTTGCATGGCTCGGGTCCCGGGGCGGACTGCAAGGGGGAGCGCGTGAGCGCTGCTGGGAGCGGGAACACTACTCGCGGGTAGGGCGGTAGGGCAGTGGTTGGCCTGAACTTCACTCTGTGAAAATGAAGTTGGCTAATTCTGTGATGCTTCGGTGTTGCTTCCGGGCCTGGTTGCGGAACCGGTTCCGGCGTCCTCGGTGAGGACCGGGAAGCGGCGCGGTGCCACGAAGACCAGTACCAGCAGCGCCGCTGTCGCGGCCACCGCGGCCCCGACGTACACCTGGTCGACAGCGGCGTCGACGGTCCGCCGCAGATAGTCCGTCGCGGCGGCTGAGAGCGCGCCCGGGTCGTCCAGTGCGTGGGAGATCGTGTCCAGGTCGCCCGGCAGCCCGGGGACGGGCGCGTCGGCGAGCCGGGAGGCGAGGACCCCGTTGGCGACGGCGCCGAAGAGCGCGGCGCCCAGACTCTGGCCGACCTGGCGGCAGAACAGCACGGAAGCCGTCGTCGTACCGCGTTCGGACCAGCCGACCGTCGACTGGACCCCGATGATCAGCGGCAGTTGGAACAGTCCCAGTGCCGCGCCCAGCAGCAGTGTGATCAAGGCCGGCTGCCAGGGCTTGCCGGGGTACGGCAGCAGCGGGAACGAGAGCAGGATCAACAGGGCACAGCCCATGCCGATGATCGCGGTGCGGCGGAATCCGATGCGGTTGTAGACCCGGTTGGAGAGGGCCGCCGAAACCGGCCAGCTCAGCGTCATCACGGAGAGCACGAAACCGGCGGCTATCGGGCCGAGGCCGAGCACCGACTGGGCGTACGTCGGCAGGAAGACCGTCGGTGCGACCATCAGCAGCCCCAGCGCGCCCAGGGCCAGGTTGACCGAGGCGATGGTCCGCCGGCGCCACACCCAGCCCGGGATGATCGGGTCGGCGGCGCGCCGCTCGATGACGACGGTCAGCACGGCGAGGACCGCGCTCGCGGCCAGCAGGCCGAGCGACGGAGTGGAGAGCCAGGGCCAGGCGACCCCGCCCTGGACGAGCGCGGTCAGCAGCAGGGCGCCGGTCGCGAAGACGGCGAGCGCGCCTGCCCAGTCGATCCGCGGCCGGGGCGTACCGGCGCCGCGGGCGCCGGGCGGCTCGTGGAGGTGGCGCACGATCAGCCAGAGCGCGAGCGCCCCGACCGGCAGATTGATCAGGAAGATCCACCGCCAGTCGGCGTACCCGGCGAGCAGCCCGCCGATCACCGGTCCGGCGACGGCGGACGTGGCCCAGACGGTGGACAACTTGGCCTGGATCCGGGGGCGTTCCTTGAGCGGATAGAGATCGGCGGCGATCGTCTGCACCGTGCCCTGCAGCGCCCCGCCGCCGAGTCCCTGGACGACCCGGAAGGCGATGAGCGCGGCCATGTTCCATGCGGCGGCGCAGAGGGCCGAGCCGGCCAGGAAGAGGATGATGCCGGCGATCAGCACCGGTTTGCGGCCGAACGTGTCGGAGAGCTTCCCGTAGACCGGCAGAGTGACGGTGGCGGCCAGCAGATAGCCGGAGAAGAGCCAGGAGAAGACCGCGAAGCCGCCGAGATCACCGACGATCTGCGGGACAGCGGTGGAGACGACGGTGCCGTCGATGGCCGCCAGCGCCATGCCGAGCATCAGCGCGGCCACGACGGGGCCGCGGCCCCGGGGCGCGGACGGGGAGCGGACGGGGCCCACTCCGGACCCCGATTTCGCTTCGGTGCCGCCGTCCGAGCCGCTCATAAAGATCCCTTCCCCATGCACCTATCTTCCGGTGACACTGTCTCACCCGTTGCCGGGAAGGGCCTCGGGACCGGTCCGTGGCCCACCCGGGGGCGGAGCCCCTGAGATCCGGCTCCACCCGGGGGCTGAGACCCCTAGGGGTAGCTCCTTACTTGTGTCCAGGGGCGGTTCCTCCCGCCGGAGGACGTGAGGCCGGGGGCTCGTTCCTTAGCGTGTTCTTACAGCGCGAATGCGGGTGACCGCAGGGGGCGGGGTGGGGAAAACCCCACCGCAAGACTGCGCTGGGCACCAGCGCGCCGGACCACGTCCGGACGTGAGACTGAGGCCGGCTGGTCTTCAGTACGAACACAGCGCCGTCCGTTCCGCGGGCGGCCCACTCGCAACGACGTCCTGGCCCAGGACGTCTCCACCGATTGAGGAGAATCACCGTGACAACGGCTGTAACCATTCCCAGGCACGGGGGCACTGGAGGGCGTACGGCCGTCGCTGCGCGGGCGCGGCAGGTCGTCAAGGCGTACGGCGCCGGGGAGACCAGGGTCCTCGCACTCGACCATGTCGATGTGGACATCGCCCGCGGGCAGTTCACCGCGATCATGGGCCCGTCCGGTTCCGGTAAGTCCACGCTGATGCACTGCCTGGCCGGACTGGACACCGTGAGCTCGGGCGAGATCTACCTCGACGAAACCGAGATCACCCAGCTCAAGGACAAGAAGCTCACTCAGCTCCGCCGGGACCGGATCGGCTTCATCTTCCAGGCGTTCAACCTGCTCCCGACGCTCAACGCGCTGGAGAACATCACGCTGCCGATGGACATCGCGGGCCGCAAGCCCGACGCCGGCTGGCTGCGCCAGGTCGTGGAGACGGTCGGTCTCGCCGAGCGGCTGAAGCACCGGCCCACCGAGCTCTCCGGCGGCCAGCAGCAGCGTGTCGCGGTGGCCAGGGCGCTCGCCGCCCGGCCGGAGATCATTTTCGGTGACGAGCCCACCGGGAACCTGGACTCGCGGGCCGGCGCCGAGGTGCTGAGCTTCCTGCGCAGGTCCGTCGACGAGCTGGGACAGACCATCGTCATGGTCACCCACGACCCGGTCGCCGCCTCCTACGCGGACCGGGTGCTGTATCTCGCGGACGGACGCATCGTCGACGAGATGCACAACCCGACGGCCGACCAGGTCCTCGACCGCATGAAGGACTTCGACGCGCGCGGGCGGACGTCATGACCGTGTGGAAGACATCGAGGCGCAACTTCTTCGCGCACAAGGGACGCATGGCGCTCTCCGCCGTCGCGGTCCTGCTGTCGGTGGCGTTCGTGTGCGGCACGCTCGTCTTCACCGACACCATGAACACCACGTTCGACAAGCTCTTTGCCGCCACCTCCGCCGACGTCACCGTCAGCCCCAAGGCTGCCGGAGAGGTCGACGAACTGCCGTTGAACGGCAAGCCCGTCACGCTCTCCGCCGCCGCCGTCGAGCAGGCCGGGAAGGCGGACGGGGTGAAGACCGCCGAGGGCACGGTCTCCAGCATGTCCGTCACCGTCGTCGACAGCCACAACAAGAACATGGGCTCCTCGACCGGCGCCCCGACGATCGCGGGCAACTGGACGCAGAAAGAACTGCGTTCCATGGAGATCACCTCCGGCCACGCACCGCGCGGTCCGACCGAGGTCATGGTCGACGCCGACACCGCGGACAAGCACCACCTGAGGATCGGTGACGAACTGCGTACCATCGCCGTCACCGGCGACATCAGGGCGAGGATCAGCGGTATCGCCTCCTTCAAGGTCACCAACCCGGGCGCGGCCGTCGTCTACCTCGACACCGCCACCGCGCAGGTCAAGCTCCTCGGCAAGCCCGATGTCTTCACCCAGATCTCCGTCACCGCCAAGCCCGGTGTCAGTGATACGCAGTTGAAGAAGAACGTCGCCACCGCCCTCGGTGACAGCGCCGCGTACAAGCTCCAGACCCAGCAGGAGGCCACGGACGCCAACAAGGACTCCATGGGTTCAACCCTGGACGTGATGAAGTACGCGATGCTCGGCTTCGCCGGGATCGCCTTCCTCGTCGGCATCTTCCTCATCGTCAACACCTTCTCGATGCTGGTGGCCCAGCGCACCCGCGAGATCGGTCTGATGCGGGCCATCGGCTCCAGCCGTAAGCAGGTCAACCGGTCGGTCCTGATCGAGGCGCTGTTCCTCGGCTTCGTCGGTTCCGTCCTCGGTGTCGGCGCCGGAATCGGTGTCGCGGTCGGACTGATGAAGCTCATGAACTCCATGGGCATGAACCTGTCCACCGAGGACCTCACGATCGCCTGGACGACTCCGGTGCTCGGGCTGGTGCTCGGCGTCATCGTCACCGTCGTCGCCGCGTACGTCCCGGCCCGCCGGGCCGGGAAGATCTCCCCGATGGCCGCCCTGCGCGACGCCGGAACACCGGCGGACGGCCGCGCGGGCCGGGTCCGGGCCGCGATCGGCCTGGTCCTCACCCTTGCCGGTGGCGCCGCGCTTCTCGCTGCGACGCGGGCCGACAAGTCGGGCGAAGGCTCGCTCTTCCTCGGCCTGGGCGTGGTCTCCACCCTGATCGGCTTCATCGTGATCGGCCCGCTGCTGGCCGGCTTCGTGGTCCGGGTGCTCAGCACCGTGGTGCTGCGGATGTTCGGCCCGGTCGGACGGATGGCCGAGCGCAACGCGCTGCGCAACCCGCGGCGTACCGGAGCGACCGGGGCGGCCCTGATGATCGGCCTCGCGCTGGTCGCCTGCCTCGCGGTCGTCGGTTCGTCGATGGTCGCCTCGGCGACCGCGGAGCTCGACAAGTCCGTCGGCGCGGACTTCATCGTCCAGCCGAGCGGCAGCCGGCAGCCGATCGTGCCGCAGGCCGCGAAGGCCCTGGAGGCCGTCCCGGGCATCGAGCACATCACCGACTACAAGGCCGTCAGCGCCAAGCTCACCGCACCCGACGGCGCG
Source organism: Streptomyces sp. NPDC056231 (assembly GCF_048270745.1). Classification (NCBI taxonomy): domain Bacteria; kingdom Bacillati; phylum Actinomycetota; class Actinomycetes; order Kitasatosporales; family Streptomycetaceae; genus Streptomyces; species Streptomyces sp. NPDC056231. The sequence continues at coordinate 271,710 of NZ_JBLVKW010000002.1, forward strand.
GTCGAGGACGAAGGCGTCGTCGCCGCTGACCCGACGTACAGGGACGACCTGCACCGCGAGACGGTCTCCGGCAACCTGGCCGACGCCTACGGCAAGGACGCCATGTCGGTCGGCGACGGGTACGCCACCAAGCACAAGATCAAGATCGGTGACCGGATCACCGTCGCGTTCAAGGACGGCGAGACGGCGAAGCTGAAGGTCGCCGCGATCACCTCGGACGACACGAACGTCGACAAGGGCGCGATGTACACCAACATCACGACCGCGGAGGCGTACGTCCCCGCCGACAAGATGCCGAAGAACATGATCATGTTCGCCAAGGCGCAGGACGGCAAGGAGAAGGAGGCGTACGCCGCCCTCAAGGACGCCCTCGCCCCGTACCCGCAGTACACCGTGCAGAACCAGGCCGACTTCAAGCAGGACCTGAAGGACCAGATCGGCCAGATGCTGAACATCGTCTACGGCCTGCTGGCGCTCGCGATCATCGTCGCGGTGCTCGGTGTGGTGAACACTCTGGCCCTGTCGGTGGTCGAGCGGACCCGTGAGATCGGCCTGATGCGAGCCATCGGCCTCTCCCGCCGCCAGCTGCGCCGCATGATCCGCCTGGAGTCGGTGGTCATCGCCCTCTTCGGCGCCCTGCTCGGCCTCGGCCTGGGCATGGGCTGGGGCACGGCGGCCCAGAAGCTGCTGGCCCTGGAGGGCCTCGGCGTTCTGGAGATCCCGTGGCCGACGATCCTCGTGGTCTTCGTCGGCTCGGCCTTCGTCGGCCTGTTCGCCGCCCTGGTCCCGGCGTTCCGGGCGGGCCGGATGAACGTGCTGAACGCGATCGCGACGGATTAGGGCGTGTTTCGAAAGTGGCGTCGTCCGCCCGCAGGACGGCGGCGGAGGCCGACGTAGGATGACTGATCCGGCCCCGGGGTGTTCCTCCAAACACCCCGGGGCCGGACGCGTACCCGCTCTCGCCCGGGGAACGCATGTCCGCCTTCGTCGGGTGCGGCGTGCCGCGGCCACCGGCCGGATCCGGCCCGCTGAGCCGGATTGCGGGCGCGGCTGTCGGAGGGGAGTCGTACGCTGGAACCCCCGGCCCGTGATACGTGTCGGGCCCTTCGCGTTGCCCCCTGGCAGCAGCCGGCTGCCGGAATCTCCCTCGTTACCCGGACGGAAGCCCTTCATGAGCCTGCACGGTCTGCTGGATGTCGTCGTACGTGACCCGGCGCTCGCCGAAGCGGCGAAGGCCGCCACCGATGGTCACCGGATGCATGTGGACCTCGTCGGCCCGGCGGCCGCCCGCCCCTTCGCCGTGGCCGCACTGGCCCGCGAGGCCGGGCGGACCGTGCTCGCCGTGACCGCGACCGGACGGGAGGCCGAGGACCTGGCCGCCGCCCTGCGGACGCTGCTGCCCCCGGACACCATCGCCGAGTTCCCGTCCTGGGAGACCCTGCCGCACGAGCGGCTCTCGCCGCGTTCGGACACGGTCGGCCGCCGCCTCGCCGTGCTGCGCCGCCTCGCGCACCCGAGGGCCGACGACCCGGAGACCGGGCCGGTCAGTGTGATCGTCGCGCCGGTGCGTTCCGTGTTGCAGCCGCAGGTCAAGGGGCTCGGGGACCTGGAGCCCGTGGCGCTGCGCATCGGTCAGAGCGCCGATCTCGGCCAGACCGTGGAGGCGCTCGCGGCTGCCGCCTACTCCCGGGTCGAACTGGTCGAGAAGCGCGGCGAGTTCGCCGTCCGCGGTGGCATTCTGGACGTCTTTCCGCCGACCGAGGAGCATCCCCTCCGGGTGGAGTTCTGGGGCGACGACGTCGAGGAGATCCGGTACTTCAAGATCGCCGACCAGCGGTCGCTGGAGATCGCCGAGCACGGCCTCTGGGCGCCGCCCTGCCGCGAGCTCCTGCTCACCGACCAGGTGCGCGAACGGGCCGCCGCCCTCGCCGAACAGCACCCGGAGCTGGGCGAACTGCTCGGCAAGATCGCCGAGGGGATCGCGGTGGAGGGCATGGAGTCCCTTGCCCCGGTCCTCGTCGACGACATGGAGCTGCTGCTCGACGTGCTGCCGAAGGGCTCGATGGCACTGGTCTGCGACCCGGAGCGGGTCCGCACCAGGGCGGCGGACCTGGTCGCCACCAGCCAGGAGTTCCTCCAGGCGTCGTGGGCGGCGACCGCGATGTCCAGCGCGGACGAAGTCCGCCCCGGCAAGGGCGGTGGTGGGCGACGGGTGGGAGGCGAGGCGCCGATCGATGTCGGCGCCGCCTCCTTGTGGGGCATCGCGGACGTCCGCGACCGGGCCCGTGAGCTGGACATGATGTGGTGGTCGGTCTCCCCGTTCGCCGCCGACGCCGAGCTCGACGAAGACACCCTGAATCTCACGATGCACGCCCCGGAGTCCTACCGCGGTGACACCGCCCGTGCGCTCGCCGACACCAAGGGCTGGCTCGCCGACGGCTGGCGCACGGTGTACGTCACCGAGGGGCAGGGTCTCGCCTCCCGTACGGTCGAGGTGCTCGCCGGCGAAGGCATCCCGGCCCGCCTCGACCCGGACCTGGCGGAGATCTCGCCGTCCGTCGTCCATGTGTCGTGCGGCGCGATCGACTACGGCTTCGTCGACCCGGCGCTGAAACTCGCCGTACTCACCGAGACGGACCTGACCGGTCAGCGCACCGCGACCAAGGACCTGGGCCGGATGCCGGCCCGCCGCCGCAAGACCATCGACCCGCTGACGCTGGAGACGGGCGACTACATCGTCCATGAGCAGCACGGCGTCGGCCGATACATCGAGATGGTGCAGCGCACGGTGCAGGGCGCCACCCGCGAGTACCTCCTCGTCGAGTACGCCCCCGCCAAGCGCGGCCAGCCCGGCGACCGCCTCTACATCCCGACCGACCAGCTGGAGCAGGTCACCAAGTACGTCGGCGGCGAGGCGCCCACCCTGCACCGGCTCGGCGGCGCCGACTGGACGAAGACCAAGGCGCGCGCCAAGAAGGCCGTCAAGGAGATCGCCGCCGACCTGATCAAGCTGTACTCCGCGCGGATGGCGGCGCCCGGCCATGTCTTCGGCCCCGACACCCCGTGGCAGCGCGAGCTGGAGGATGCCTTCCCGTACGCGGAGACGCCGGACCAGCTCACCACGATCGCCGAGGTCAAGGAGGACATGGAGAAGTCCGTCCCGATGGACCGGCTGATCTGCGGCGACGTCGGCTACGGCAAGACGGAGATCGCGGTGCGCGCCGCGTTCAAGGCGGTCCAGGACGGCAAGCAGGTCGCCGTCCTCGTCCCCACCACGCTCCTCGTCCAGCAGCACTACGGCACGTTCACCGAGCGCTACTCCCAATTCCCGGTCAACGTGAGGGCACTGAGCCGCTTTCAGTCCGACACCGAGTCGAAGTCGACCCTGGAGGGGCTGCGCGAGGGCTCCGTCGACCTGGTCATCGGCACCCACCGCCTGTTCTCGTCCGAGACGAAGTTCAAGGACCTGGGCCTGGTCATCGTCGACGAGGAGCAGCGCTTCGGCGTCGAGCACAAGGAGCAGCTGAAGAAGCTCCGGGCCAACGTCGACGTCCTCACCATGTCCGCGACGCCGATCCCCCGTACGCTCGAGATGGCCGTCACCGGCATCCGTGAGATGTCGACGATCACCACACCCCCCGAGGAGCGCCACCCGGTCCTGACCTTCGTCGGCCCGTACGAGGAGAAGCAGATCGGCGCGGCCATCCGGCGTGAACTGCTCCGTGAGGGGCAGGCGTTCTACATCCACAACCGTGTCGAGTCCATCGACCGGGCGGCCGCGCGCCTGCGCGAGATCGTCCCCGAGGCGCGGATCGCGACCGCCCACGGCCAGATGTCGGAACAGGCGCTGGAGCAGGTGGTCGTGGACTTCTGGGAGAAGAAGTTCGACGTCCTGGTCTCCACGACGATCGTCGAGTCCGGCATCGACATCTCCAACGCCAACACGCTGATCGTGGAGCGCGGCGACAACTTCGGCCTCTCCCAGCTCCACCAGCTGCGCGGCCGCGTCGGCCGTGGCCGCGAGCGCGGCTACGCGTACTTCCTGTACCCGCCGGAGAAGCCCCTCACCGAGACGGCGCACGAGCGCCTGGCCACGATCGCCCAGCACACCGAGATGGGCGCGGGCATGTACGTGGCGATGAAGGACCTCGAGATCCGCGGCGCCGGAAACCTTCTGGGCGGCGAACAGTCCGGCCATATCGCGGGCGTCGGCTTCGACCTGTACGTACGCATGGTCGGCGAGGCCGTCGCCGACTACCGGGCCTCGCTCGAAGGCGGCGTCGAGGAGGAGCCGCCGCTGGAGGTCAAGATCGAGCTCCCGGTCGACGCACACGTTCCGCACGACTACGCCCCCGGCGAGCGGCTGCGCCTCCAGGCGTACCGCGCGATCGCGTCCGCCACCACGGAGGACGACATCAAGGCGGTCCGCGAGGAACTCACCGACCGCTACGGCAAGCTCCCGGAGCCGGTCGAGAACCTCCTCCTGGTCGCGGGCCTGCGCATGCTGGCCCGCGCCTGCGGCGTCGGCGACATCGTGCTCCAGGGGCCGAACATCCGGTTCGCCCCGGTGGAGCTGCGCGAGTCGCAGGAGCTGCGCCTGAAGCGCCTCTACCCGAAGACGGTGATCAAGCCGGCTCTCCATCAGATCCTGGTCCCGCGCCCGACCACGGGCCGGATCGGCGGCAAGCCGGTCGTCGGCCGGGAACTCCTCGCCTGGACCGGGGAGTTCCTCACGACGATTCTGGGCTCCTGAACAACGGCCCGCTGGGCGACCGGAACACCTTCTCGGGGTTCCGGTCGCCCACCGGGCCGTTCGGACACACCCCGGCGGGTGCTCGGCGCGGCGCGGTGTGATTCGGGCCGCATCCGGCTCCTGCGGCGGCCTTGAACACCCGTCAGCGGGAAGACGTCCGTAGGATCACCGGGTTCGGCTTTCTCCCCGTCAGGACGGCTTCGAGTGATATCTTCCCGCGCGTACCGAGTGATGCTGCCCGCCCTGAGCGCGGCGACCGTGCTGTCCCTGGCGGGCTGCGACCCCGAGGGTGTGACCGCCGAGGGCAGCGGGAGCGGGGGGCAGGGCGGCGGTTCCGCGGGCGGCTTCGGCGCCAGCCCGCTGAACAACCCCGACGGCACGAAGCCGGGCCTCGCACCCCTCACCACCGAGGCGGACCGGGCCGCCGCCCGGAAGGTCATCGACAAGGTGAGCACCAAGGGGCGCGGACCGAAGACCGGTTATGCGCGAGACGAGTTCGGTTACGCCTGGAAGGACTCGGTCGACGGGATACCGCTCGCGAGGAACGGCTGCGACACCCGTAACGACCTTCTCGCCAGAGACGGCAAGGACGTGAAGTTCCGGTCCGGTTCGGACTGTGTGGTCGTCTCGATGACCCTCAAGGATCCCTACACCGGCTCGACCATCGACTGGCGCAAGCAGCAGGCGACCAAGGTTCAGATCGACCATGTCATGCCGCTGTCGTACGACTGGCAGATGGGCGCCTCCCGCTGGCCCGAGGCCAAGCGGCAGCAGATAGCCAATGACCCCCTCAATCTCATCCCGGTCGACGGCCCGGCCAACAACGCCAAGCGGGACTCGGGCCCGGCGTCCTGGCTGCCGCCGTACAAGCCGGTCCGCTGCTCGTACGCGGTGCGGTTCGCGCAGGTATCGCTGAAGTACGCGCTGCCGGTGACCACCGCCGACAAGAGGGCGATGCTGGCGCAGTGCGGCGGCTGACGGGACCGGGCGACTGAGAAGCCGTCGCGGACGAGGCCCCCGGGCGGACGCTCTGCCGGGAGGACAGGGCGCCGGGTGCAGGTCGGTCGCTCAGCCGCCCCATGCCGCACTGCAGAATTCGTTGGCCGAAAGGATTACCGGCACCTAGCGTCGGGTGCATGGAGCTGACCATCACCACGCTTGCCGCGCGCCCCGAGCTTGCCGGGCCCATGGACGAGATGCCTGAAACCTGGCCGGAGTTCGTCCTGGAGGACCTCGTCGGGTGGGCGAACTACCCGAGGCTCGCCGTCGAGTTCCCGGAGTTCGCGCTCGTCGCGACGGACCAGGACGGCACGGTCGTCGCACGGGCCTACAGCGTGCCGTTCGCGCTGAATGCCCCCGGCCGAGGAGAGCTGCCCGAGGGCGGCTGGGACCAGGTGCTGCTGTGGGCGTTCTCCGACCTGCGGCGCGGGTCCACGCCGGACACGGTCAGCGCGATCGAGATCTCTGTCGCCAAGGGGTGGCAGGGGAAGGGCATTTCGGGGCGAATGGTCGCCGCGATGCGGGAGAACGCCCGGAGGCTCGGGTTCCGGGAGCTCGTCGCTCCGGTGCGGCCGAGTGCCAAGCACCTGGACCCCTCGGTTCCGGTGGAGGAGTACGCCCGCCGGACCCGGGCGGAGGACGGGCTGCCGTACGACCCGTGGCTGCGCGTCCATGTGCGGGCGGGCGGCGTGATCGAGGCGGTGGCGCCGGTGTCGATGGCGGTGTCCGGATCCCTCGCGCGGTGGCGGTCCTGGACCGGGCTGCCGTTCGACGAGGACGGCCCGGTGGAGGTACCGGGGGCGCTGGTGCCGGTGCACGTTTCGGTGGCGCACGGATACGCGGTGTACGTGGAGCCCAATGTGTGGGTGCGGCACGGCGTGTGAACGCAACAGGAACCCGCCCGGGCGGGCGGGTTCCTCAGGTGTCAGACAGCCGGTCTCTGCACCGTGAACGGTTTGTCGAACTCGGAGAACTCGACGGTGACCGGGGTTTCGGCGCCGAAGCCCAGCTTCAGGATGTGGGGCCGGCCCTCCGTGGCGACCGCCGCCGTCCATGTCCCCCGGCCCGCCGTGCCGGTGAGGGACAGCGCGGGCGTGGAGCCCACCGTGGTCGCCCGGCCCTTGCGGGCGGTGGCGCTGTTCCCCGCCAGACGGTCGAGGAACACCTTCCGGTCGCAGTAGCTCAGCACCTCCGTCGTGTACCGGTCGAAGGGGCGTGCCGTCACCCAGCGGCCCGTCAGTTTCTTGACCTCGGTGTCCACGGTGGTGCGGGGTCGGCCCGCGTCCGCCGCCCTCAGCATCGCCTCGTCGGACCGGATGTAGACGGTGCCGCCGGTTCTGACCAGCTCCATCGTGCCCGCCGCGCCTATGGACAGGGTCACCGTGCACTCCCCCCTGATGTCGGTGGCGACGTACGCCTGGACCGGGGCGCCGTCCGGCGACTTCGTCCCGACGGTGATGCGTACCGCCTTGGCCGCCCGGGTCGCCGCGAGGGCCTTGTTGACGACCTCGGGGCCGCTGAGCCGGGCGAACGGCGCGGGGTCCCGCTGCTGGGCGAACACCGTGTCGCAGGCCGTGAGTCCCAGGGCGGTGACCGCGCAGAGGGACGCCGTCGCGGTACGGAGAGCGGTTGCGGCGATGCCGGCCGGGGGGTGCATGGGCGGACTCCGTCCTGGGGGGAAGGGAGGGGGAGGGGAGGGGCGGGATCAGAGCGTGAGGTCCCACTGGGTGGCGTCGTACGTGAAGCCGGGGTTGACCTCGACCGTCAGGTTCTTCGCGTCCGCCGGGGCGTCGAAAGCGAACTGGACGGTGGCCTTCTTGCCGGGCAGGACCGTGCCGCTGAAGCCCTCGCCGACCTTGCCGTCGAAGATCTGCTCGGCGTTTACACCGTCCTTGCCGGCCCGCACCTCGACGTTCACGAGCGCCGCGTCGAACTTCTCCTTGCCCGCGTTCTCGATGACGACCGCGATCCGGTAAGCCTTGTTGCCCTTCGTGTGACCGGCGGCGTATGCGTCGGGGGTGTACGAGGTCGCGTCGCCGACCGTGACCGTCACGTCGTCGTCGTACACAGCCGAGTCACCGGCCTCCAGCGCCTTCCCGGCGCCCTTGCCCTTCTCCTTGCCCTCGGCGGAGTCCGAGCCGCCCGCCTTCGGCCGGGCGGAGGCCGTGGTGTCCGACACCGCCTTGCCGAGGTCGTTCACCGCAGCGTCCACCGCCTTGAAGGTGATCACCGCGCCGACCACCGAGAGGATCAGCGCGATCAGGCCGAGGGCGGCACCGAACGTGGCCATGCCCTTGTTGGTGGCCTCGCCGCGCTTGGCGCGACCCCGGCCGACCAGGCCGAGGATCAGGGCGATGAGGCCGAGGATGCCCGCCAGCCAGAAGAGGAACGGGATCAGCCCCGCGACGGCTCCGATGATGCCGAGGATCAGCGCGGAGACGCCGAGCCCGTTGCGAGCCGGGCGCAGGCCCGGCGTCTGGGCTGGGGCGTACGGCTGCTGGGGCTGCGGGGACTGCGTGAACTGGGACATGGCTGTGCCCTCCGGCAAGTGCAGGGATGAGTGGTGAGCGGTCGTTGTGCCACCTGATGTAGCGACAGGTCAATAACAGCAGAGCGTGTGAACCGAGTCAACACGGTTCACGGAAAATGGCTTCGTGCACAGTGTGAATCGATGGCGGCCGAATGGATCGGTATGCTCGCGGACACAGCAGGCAGCGCGGATCCGTATGGACGCACAGGACCAGGGAGACAGCCAGTGCCGGAGAACTCGACAGAGGTGACCGCGGCCGGAATCGCCCGGCTCGCCGGGGTGGGGCGCGCCGCCGTCAGCAACTGGCGCCGCCGCCACGCAGACTTCCCCAAGCCGGTCGGCGGCACCGAGACCAGCCCGTCCTTCGCTCTCTCCGAAGTCGAACAGTGGCTCCGCGACCAGGGAAAACTGGCTGAAGTCCCGCTCCGCGAACGGGTCTGGCAACAGCTGGCCGGACACCCTGCCGGTGCCGTCCCCGCCCTTGTGCACACGGGCTGCACCCTGCTTCTCGTCCGGGACAGGCCCGCCGCCTGGCGGGAGATCACCGCCGTGTCGGACGCGCGGATGGCCAAGGCGCTCCACCTCGCCCTGAACAGCCTGCTCACCGCGCGCTTCGGACCTGCCACCGGCGGCGCGGAAGGAAGCGGCGGTGGCGGAGCCGGATACGAGCGGGCTGTTCACACTCCCACCGCCGACGAACTGCTCCCGTCTGTCCCCCTGCTGCGGGCGGCCGCCGAACTCGCCGCCGGGGCAGGGGCCCGCCAGGCCTTCGAATTCCTCCTTGGTCGTCAACTAGCCGCCAATCCACGCCAGTTCACCCTCACCCCGCCCGGCCTCGCCGAACTGATGGCCGCGCTTGTGCGGACCGGCGACCGGCCCGTCCGCACGGTCCTCGATCCGGCCACCGGCACCGGCGCCCTGCTGTGCGCGGTCAGCGGTCCGGCCGCCCTGTACGCCCAGGACGCCGACCCGGATCTCGCCGCGCTCAGCTCCCTCCGTCTCGCCCTGCACTCCGACATCGACGGCCGCAACCCCACCGCGCTCGCCGTGCGGGCCGGCGACACGCTGCGCACCGACGCGTTCCCGCAGCTCACCGTCGACGCCGTGCTCTGCCACCCGCCGTTCAACGAACGCAACTGGGGACACGACGAGCTCGCCTACGACCCGCGCTGGGAGTACGGCCTCCCCGCACGCACGGAGTCCGAACTCGCCTGGGTCCAGCACGCCCTGGCCCATCTGCGCGAGGGCGGCACCGCCGTCCTGCTGATGCCGCCGGCCGCGGCGTCCCGCCGCTCCGGCCGGCGGATCCGCTCCGATCTGCTGCGCCGCGGCGCGCTGCGTGCCGTCGTCGCTCTCCCGGCCGGCGCGGCTCCCCCGTACGGCATCCCGCTCCACCTCTGGGTGCTCCGCAAGCCCGGCGCCGGTGTCCGCCCCTCGCCCGAACTGCTGCTCGTGGACACATCCGAGCCCGCCGAACCGACCACGGCGCCCGTATCCGCCCCCGCGTCCGGTGGGCGCGACCGGCTCGACTGGCAGGCGGTGCGCAGTGCCGTGCTGGATGCCTGGGAGCCGTTCGAGGGGCGGACCCGTTCCGAGCCGGACGTTCCCGCCGAAGCGGCCGGGCAGAACCGGCCGGGCGTCAGCCGGGCCGTCCCCGTCATCGAACTCCTCGACGACGACGTGGACCTGGCCCCCGCCCGCCATCTGCCGTCCCCGGCGGCCGGTGGCGGACCGGGCGAACTCACCCGCGTACGGGACCGGCTCACCGAGACGCTGCGACTGACTGAGACCCTCACCCCGCCGCCCGCGGACGTCTCAGGACCGGCGCACTGGCCGCTCACCACCGTCGGCGAACTCGCCCGCGCGGGTGCCCTTCACCTCCGTACCGGAGGTTCCGGCACCGGCACCGGGGCCGCCCCCGTTCCCGTGCTCACGGAGCACGACGTCCTCGGTTCCACCGCCCCCTCAGGGACGCTCCCCACCGCCCCCGCCGTCCCCGAGGGACCGCCCGAGGAACCGGTCCTGGTCGAGCCGGGCGATGTCGTCGTCCCCGTACTCGGCGGCGGCTCCGTCGCCCGCGTGATCGACGAGGCGACCGCGGGCGCCGCGCTCGGCCGCAACCTTCAGCTGCTGCGCCCCGATCCGGCCGCCCTAGACCCGTGGTTCCTCGCCGGTTTCTTGCGCGGCACCGCCAACAACCGTCAGGCCAGCAGCTTTGCGTCCACCGCCACCCGGCTCGACGCCCGCCGTCTCCAACTGCCGCGGCTGCCACTGGCGGAGCAGCAGCGGTACGGGGAACGGTTCCGCGCCCTGGCCGCGTTCGAGGACGCGCTCCGGCTGACCGGCAGGCTCGGCGGACAGCTCGTCCAGGGGATGTACGACGGTCTGACGGACGGTACGGTCACGCCGGAGTGAGCTGAACCACAACGGTTCCGTACAACCCGGGGGCCGTCGTCGGTGTCGCCCTTTACGCTCAGATCTGCCAGATCTGCGCGCACACGTGTCCGCATACCCGCACGGGTGCGTACGCGTGCGCGCGGGACCTCCACGACCACGTACCAGGAGCAGCCATGTACGCCCCGGGTCATCCACCGACGCCGCCGCGCCGGGTCCCCAGCCGGGCCTGGATCGTCTCGATGCGTGTGCTGTTCGTCGTGCTCGCGGTGGGCTCGATCGGTCTGCTGCTGTGGACGCCGTTGCTGCGGCTGGCGATCGTGCGCCGCCGCGTGTCCGACTGGTGGCTGACCGGGGCCGGCTTCGTGCTGGTCTGCGTGCTCCTGCCGATCATCGGCAGGGACGACAGCAACCCCGATCCCAACGGCGTCGACTTCTTCTTCATACCGCTGCTGCTCGTGGCGCTCATCGCCGCCTGCGCGTACTACCTGTACGGGGACATCCGCCACTACGAGCAGCTCACGAAGCAGCAGTTCGGCGGCGGATATCCGCCCCCGGTGCCGGGGTACGGGTACACGACCACCGCGCCCGTGCACCAGCCGCTGTCCCCTCGGCCTCAGCAGTACGCGCAACCGCAGCCGCCTCAGTACCGGCCCCAGCCCCAGCCTCACCCGCAGCACGCGCCCGCGCCCACCCCGCCCCACCGCATCGACCAGGTCCGTGCCGAGCTCGACGAACTGAGCGACCTCCTCCGTCATGAGGAGGACCGATGAGCGGACGCGTCATCGCCGGACGATACGAGCTGGCGACCATCCTCGGCCAGGGCGGCATGGGCCAGGTCTGGACGGCGTACGACCAGCGCCTCGACCGCCGGGTCGCGGTGAAACTGCTCCGGCCGGACCGGGTCGCGGGTCCCACCGGCAGCGAAGCGGTCGACGAACTGCGGCGCCGGTTCGTCCGCGAGTGCCGGGTCACCGCCCAGGTCGACCACCCGGGCCTGGTCACCGTCCATGACGCGGGCAGCGACGGCGACGACCTGTTCCTGGTCATGCAGTACGTCGAGGGCTCCGACCTCGCCGACCATCTTGCCGAGCACGACCCGTACCCCTGGCAGTGGTCGGTCGCCGTCGCCGCCCAGCTCTGCGCCGCGCTCTCGGCCGTGCACGCCGTGCCGATCGTCCACCGCGACCTCAAGCCCCGCAATCTGATGGTGCGTCCGGACGGCACGGTCACCGTTCTCGACCTGGGCGTCGCCTCCGTCCTGGACAGCGACACCACCCGCCTCACCCACACCGGTACGCCGATCGGTTCGCCCGCCTACATGGCGCCCGAGCAGGCGATGGGAGGCGCCGTCGGCCCGTACACCGATCTGTACGCACTCGGCGTGCTCCTTCACGAACTGCTCAGTGGAGATGTACCGTTCGCCGGCTCCACCGCCCTCGGGGTGCTGCACCGCCACCTCTACGAGCCGCCGCTCCCGGTCCGTCAGATCCGGCCCGAGATCCCGGAACCCCTCGAATCGCTCGTGCTGCGGCTCCTCGCCAAGGACCCGCAGCACCGGCCGGCGAGCGCCCAGGAGGTGTACGAACACCTCACCCCGCTCCTGCCGCCGAGTGGCACAGGGCTGCCGACCGGCCCGCTCGACCCGACCCGCCCGTTCCTGCGGCCGCACGCACCGTGGCCCGACCGGGTCACCACCCCGCCCGCCGCGCAGCCCGCACCGGTGGCCGCGAAACCCGATGTCGCAGCCGCGGTCGACGAGGTCAAGCAGCTCCTCGGGCAGGGCCGGATCACCCAGGCCGTGGACATCCTCGGCGGCATTCTCCCGGCCGCCGCCGAGCAGCACGGCGAGGGTTCGCCGGTGGTCCGCATCCTGCGCAAGCAGTACGCGGCGACCCTGATGGACGACGGGCAGTTCCGCCGCGCCCTGCCCGAACTGCGCCGCCTCGCCGACGACCGTGCGGTGGAGGCCGGACCGGCCGACACACAGACGCTGCAGTACCGCTACGACGCCGCGCACTGCTTGGAACAGTTGGGCGAACCGGCTGCCGCGCTCGCGGAGTACCGGTCGGTCCTGCCGTACTACGAGAACCAGTACGCGACGGGCAACAACCCGGCACGGTCCTTCGAGATCCGTCAGCGCATCGGGTATCTGCTGCTCGCGGTCGGCGATCACGCGGCGGCGCGCGGACAGCTTCAGGCACTGCTCCACGACACCGAGCGGATGTACGGACCGCACCATCCGCTGCCGGTGGAGCTGCGCCGCCAGCTCGACCGGCAGCTGCAGGTCCGCGGCGGCTGAGCGGCCCTGTCCGGTCTGCTCAGCCCGGTCCGGCCGGCACGAGCCGGGGGCGCCGTCGCAGCAGCACAGCACGCGCCGCCCCCGTCCACGCCATGACGAGCAGCGCGCCCGCCCCGACCGCCGATCCCGCCCGCAGCCCGGGCGGCCGGAACGTGCACCGTACGGCGGAACCCCGGGCGGGGACCGGCACCGAGACGAGCCCCAGATACGCGTCCGCGGGCCGCCCCTCGCAGCTCCAGCCCGCGATCCGGGGCGCGGCGATCACGACCGTTCCGGTGCTGCCGGGCGGCAGCTGGGCCCGTATGCCGTCGGCGGTGACATGGACGGCGGTCGCACCGGTGCGCTTCAGTCCTGCGACCGCCGACGCCAGCCGGGTTCGGTCCAGGCAGCCGATCGCCTCGTGCGGCACGGTCCCTTCGCGTACCGAGGTCAGCGTGACCACCACCGGCGCGCTCCCGCCGGCCGACCCCAGATGCTCCATCGGGGCTCGGCGGGCCGGGAGCTGCCCCTTGAGCTCGACCTCCGGGCCCCTGCCGAGGCGCGCCGAGCCGAACAGGCCGGGTGTCCACAGATAGGCCTCCGAGGCGGCCGGGCAGTGGGCGGTCAGCGTGTACGTGCCGCGCCCCACCCGGTAGTCGTACGGACCCCGGTCTGCCACCGCACCACCATCCGCTGCGCGCAGCACCGTCTTCGGCACCGTGTACACCATCGAGCCCAGCAGCGCCTCCTGGTTGCGGTACGGCGACCGGCCGTACGGCACGGGCCCGCCCGGCGGCCGTACCGTCACCAGCGGCGGCGCCACCTCAGCGCTCACCGTCACCGGCCGGTCGTCCGGGGCGTTCCCCACCTGATACGGATCGCGTGGCCCGCGCACCCGCGCACCGACCGAGAAGATCGCGTCCGTGACGGGGTTGTCCAGGCTCTGCACAGCCCGGCCGTTCGACGTCCACCCGCCGCCCAGCGCACCCAGGGTGCGGGTCAGCACCGCCGGCGTATGGCTGCTGTAGTACGCGGCGCCCTGGCCGCCCACCAGCAGCGGATCGTTCGCGGTGGTCTGCTCACGGCCGGGGTCGGTGCGATAGCGCGGCCAGCCGTCGGTGCCCGCGACCGCCGCCGCCTGTATTCGCTGCCGCTCGCCCCACGGCGCGTAATGGTCGAGCCGGTTCAGCTTCTGCCGGTCGGCGAACGCGGTGGTCGCTGCGGCCTGCCCCGCCTGCGCGCCGATCAGCAGCACAGCGGCGAGCACGGCGAACCTGCGGCCACGGGCGACCAGCACCAGCGCGCCCACCGCCGTCAGCAGACCGGCTGCGAACAGCGGATATGTCCACCGCGTGACCAGGCCGCTGAAGCCGGCCCCGGCCGCGATCAGCACCAGCACCGCGCCCCCGCCGAGCAGCGCCCGCCACCCCGGCCCCTCGTACGAGACCGAGATCCAGGCGGTGATCACCACCAGTCCGGCCAGCACGAACGTCTGCCGGTACGGACTGCCGTTGGGTGTGGCGAAGGCATGCCAGAGCAGATGCGTCGGCCCCCACTGCAACGACAGCGCGACCCCCGCCACCAGCCCCGCCCACGCCCACCGCTCGCGCCGCGGCACGGACCGCTGGAAAGCCAGCGCACAGGCCAGGAGCAGGGTGCCCGTACCGATGAAGAGAGCCGGGGTGAAGAAGCTGTACGTGGAGGGCAGCAGCCGGGCGAGCACATCGGTCCAGGAAGCGGGCGCGAAGGCGCGGTCCCAGCCCGGGTAGGCGTGCTTCGTGCCCAGACAGACGGGAATCAGGACGGGCGCCGCGAGACCGATCCCCACCCCGACCGTGCGGACCGCCCGCACCAGTCCCCGGCCCACCGCCCGCCGGTCCTCCCGCTCCGTGAAGAACCGCACCGCGAGGACCAGAGCGGCCCCGAGCGTCGCCATGTAGGCCGTGTAGAAGTTGGCCGCCCACACCACCGCGACGAGCAACGGTGCGGCGATCCGGTGCCGCCCCGTCCGCGCCCACTCACCCGCCAGGCAGAGCAGCGGGAGGGCGATCAGACCGTCGAGCCACATCGGGTTGTACGACGCCTCGATGACCGACCAGCCGCACAACGAGTACGCGGATCCGAGCACCCCGGCCACCCACCAGCGCCCGCTCCGCAGCGCGGGCAGCAGACAGGCCATCGCCGCCGCGGCCGACGCCATCTTCAGGACCGTCACCACGTACACCGCGAGGTCGATGCGGTCCCGCGGAAAGACCCCGACGAGCAGCGCGAACGGGCTGGTCAGATAGGTGCCGAGGTCGGGCAGGAAGCTGGTCCCGTATCCGGACGACCAATTCAGGAACAGCCCGCCGTCGGCCTTTCCGTGCAGCAGGTCCCAGAGCCGGGTGTGGAACGGAACGAACTGATTTCCGAGGTCATTGACACTCCTGGTGTGCGGCCCGAACGGAAAACTGCGGGCCGCCGCATCGCCCGCGCACACGGTGAAGGCGGTGATCAGTGCGGCGAGCCCGGCCGCGGCCGGGCGGGGGCGGAAGGTCGGCATACGGAGGAATATGGCAGCCGCGGGCGAGTGAACCGTGTCGAAGTGTTTCCTCCATAGTTCAATTCACGTAATGGTTGCTCACTATCCATGTGACGCCTATATATCTGACGGAACGACAGGGTGAGATACTCCCGTGCTGATCTCGCTGGTGGTGCCTTGTTTCAACGAGGAGGAGATCCTCGGACGCTTCCATGCGCGTGTCACGGAGCAGATGACACGGCTGGGGCATGATTTCCAGCTGGTCTACGTCGACGACGGCAGTACGGACCGCACGCTTCCGGTTCTGGAGGAGCTGGCCGCCGCCGACCCGCGGATCCGCTACCTCTCCTTCAGCCGGAACTTCGGCAAGGAGGCCGCCATGCTCGCCGGCCTCCAGCACGCCGACGGCGACGCGGTCGTCATCATGGACGCCGACCTCCAGCACCCGCCGGAGCTCATCGGCCGCATGCTGGACGAGCACGCCCACGGCTACGACCAGGTCGTCGCCCGCCGCACCCGCAAGGGCGACCGTCTCACCCGTACCCTCGGCGCCCGCGCCTACTACTGGCTGATCAATCGCCTGGTGGACGTGGAACTGATCGACGGCGTAGGCGACTTCAGGCTGCTGTCCCGGCGTACCGTCGACGCCGTCCTCGAACTCACCGAGTGCAACAGGTTCTCCAAGGGACTGTTCGCCTGGGTCGGATTCCCGACGACGACCTTCGGTTACGAAAATGCCGTCCGCGAGCAGGGCAGCTCCACCTGGACCTTCGGGAAGCTCCTCAACTACGGACTCGACGGGCTGCTCTCGTTCAACAACAAGCCACTGCGCGCCGCGTTATACCTGGGCATGGTGCTGATGTCCGTCGCCCTCGCCTATGCCGCCTGGATCGTGGGATTCGCCCTGGTGAAAGGCGTGGACACGCCCGGCTATGTCACGCTCATCGTCGTGGTCACGGCTCTTGCCGGGGTGCAGATGGTGATAGTGGGTGTGGTCGGTGAGTACGTCGGCCGCATCTACTACGAAGTGAAGCGGCGCCCGCACTTCCTGGTGAAGGCCGACAATGCCGCCGTACCGAATCAGCAGGCCCGGGAGTTCGTACGCCGATGACGGTCCGGGCGCAGATGATCCGCTTCGCACTCGTCGGCGTCGTGAATACCGGTACGTACTACGGCTGCTATCTGGCCCTGCTGACCAGGCTGCCGTATCTGGCCGCGCATGTGATCGCCTTCGCGTCGAGCATGATCGGCTCGTTCCTGCTGAACTCGTACTTCACCTACCGGACCCGTCCCACCTGGCGGAAGTTCCTGCTCTTCCCGCTGACCAACGCCGCCAATTTCACCGTCACGACCGGGGGTGTCTGGCTGCTGGTCGACCTCGCCGGATTCAGCAGCCGTTATGCACCGCTGGTCGCGGCGGTGGCGGCCATCCCGATCACGTTCGTGGTGTCCCGCGCGATCATGCTGCGGCCGGAACCGGCCGTGGAGGGGCGGTGAACAGGCCCACATCCCCAACTCCTCCCGAATCGTTGGTCGAATCAGTGGCCGGGATCACGCCCACTGCCTAACATCGATCATCGCAAGGTCTTGTGCGCCCGCCCGTCGCCCGGCCATCACCTCTCAACGGGGCGCGGCGCGCCGCACCTGCTGTCTCAATCTCCCCGGGAGGCTCCTTTGCACCGCCGCCGTCGCACCGCGCTCGTCGTCTCCGCCGCCATGCTCGTCGCGGCGCCGCTTCTCTCCGCCTGCGGCAACCAGGCCCACCCTGGTGCCGCAGCCGTGGTCGGCGGAGACCGCATCGAGGTGTCCACCGTGCAGGCCCAGGTGGCGGACGTACGCACCGCGCAGAACGAGTCCGACCAGTCCGCCCAGCTCATCAACAAGTCCGGGCAGCTCAGCCGGGCCAAGCTGCATGGGATGATCTTCGACCGGATCCTCGACAAGGCCGCCACGGACGCGGGAGTCACGGTCAGCCGCAAGGAGGTCCAGGAGATGCGGCAGTCGGCGGTCTCCCAGTCCGGGGGAGAGGCACAGCTGCGGGCGATGATGCTGCAGCAGAGCTGGGTCGCCCCGAACCAGATCGATGCCGTCCTGCGCGAGCAGGTCCAGCTGTCGAAGCTCGCCCGGTCGTTCGGTGCCGACCTGCAGCAGCCCGAAGGGCAGAAGGCCGTCGGCGATGCGCTCAGCGCGGCGTCGAAGTCGCTGCACATCGACGTCAACCCGCGCTTCGGCACCTGGGACAACAAGCAGACCCAGCTCGCCGAATACAAGGCCCCGTGGATCACCCAGGTCACCAAGCCGGCCCAGCAGGACGCCCCGGCCGGCACCTGAGGGCTGTCGCGTCATCCCTGGCGGATCAGCGCGCGGCGTCAGATGCAGTGCCTCGCAAGGCGGAGGGTCGCCCCGATACCGGGCGTATCGGGGAGACCCTCCGCCTGGTGATCGCAGGCACCGGACGCCGCCCGGCCGGCCCTACGGGCGGACGACGCTCCTTTCGAAACACGCCCTAGTAGGTTGGTGGGGTGAACGCTGAAGACCCCGGTCGTATCGTCCTGCTCACCGCCAGCCACCGGGTCGCGCCCGGACTGCTGTCCTGGCCCGCCTGGCAGACGCTGCACGCCGCCGACCGGGTGCTCTGCGCCGAGTCCGACCACCCCCAGCTGCCGTACCTGCGCGAGGCGGGCGTCACCGTCGAGCACACCGCGCCCACCGCGCAGGAACTCGTCGACGCCTGCGCGGGCGGCCGGACCGTCGTGGTCGTGACCGGTGGTGAGGGCAACCAGCCGCTGACGGACGGGCTGGCCCGGCTGGCCGGGTCGGGCCGGGTGCAGATGCCGGACCTGGAACTGCTGCCCGGTTCGTACGATCTGCCCGGCGCCCGCCTTCTCGACCTCGTCCAGGTCATGGACCGGATCAGGGCCGAGTGCCCGTGGACCTCGCAGAAGACTCATGAGGGGCTTGCCAAGTACGCCATCGAGGAGGCGTACGAACTTGTCGAGGCGATCGAGGACGGCGACCGCGACGAACTGCGCGAGGAGCTCGGGGACGTCCTTCTCCAGGTCGTCTTCCACGCCCGGATCGCGGAGGAGGACACGGACGAGCCGTTCTCCGTCGACGATGTCGCCGCGACCCTCGTCGAGAAGCTGATCCACCGCCATCCGCATGTCTTCGGTGACGAGACCGCCGAGACCCCGGAGGACGTCCACGCGCACTGGCTGCGTACCAAGGCCATCGAGAAGCAGCGCGACTCGGTCACGGACGGCGTCCCGCTCGGGCAGCCCGGACTGGCGCTGGCCGCGAAGCTGGCGAGCCGGGTCCGTGCCGCCGGACTCGATGTGCCGCTCCCGACGGGCGACACCATCGGTTACGAGCTCCTCGCCCTGGCCGTACGCGCGGAACAGGACGGCACGGACCCCGAGGCCGCCCTGCGCGCTGCGGGCCGCGCCTACCGGGACGCGATCCTCGCCGCGGAAGCCAACGGATAACGTCAGGGGGTGAACGACAGCCCCGCCGACGCCCCCGAACTCTTCACCTGGGAGTTCGCCACCGACCCGTACCCGGCCTACGCCTGGCTGCGCGAGCACAGCCCCGTGCACCGCACCGCGCTGCCCAGCGGGGTCGAGGCATGGCTCGTGACGCGGTACGAGGACGCCCGGCAGGCCCTCGCCGACGCCCGGCTCTCCAAGAACCCCGCGCACCACGACGAACCGGCGCACGCCAAGGGGAAGACCGGCATCCCGGGTGAGCGCAAGGCGGAGCTGATGACGCATCTGCTGAACATCGACCCGCCGGACCACACCAGGCTGCGCCGGCTGGTCTCGAAGGCGTTCACGCCGCGCCGGGTCGCCGAGTTCGCCCCGCGGGTGCAGGAGCTGACGGACCACCTCATCGACAACTTCATCGAGGAGGGATCCGCGGACCTCATCCACGACTTCGCCTTCCCGCTCCCCATCTATGCGATCTGCGACCTGCTCGGCGTCCCGCGCGAGGACCAGGACGACTTCAGGGACTGGGCGGGGATGATGATCCGCCACGGTGGCGGTCCGCGCGGCGGGGTCGCCCGGTCGGTGAAGAAGATGCGAGGCTATCTGGCGGAGCTCATCCACCGGAAGCGGGAGAACCCGGGGGAGGACCTGATCTCGGGCCTGATCCGGGCGAGTGACCACGGCGAGCACCTCACCGAGAACGAGGCCGCCGCCATGGCCTTCATCCTCCTCTTCGCGGGATTCGAGACGACGGTCAACCTCATCGGCAACGGGGTGTACGCCCTGCTGCGCAATCCGGAGCAGCGGGAGCGGCTGCAGCGCTCGCTCGACGCGGGGGAGACCGGGCTGCTGGAGACCGGTATCGAGGAACTGCTGCGGTACGACGGTCCGGTGGAGCTGGCCACCTGGCGGTTCGCCACCGAGCCGCTGACCCTCGGCGGGCAGCGGATCGCGGCGGGCGACCCCGTACTGGTGGTGCTCGCCGCCGCCGACCGGGACCCGGAGCGGTTTGCGAACCCGGACACCCTCGACCTCGCGCGGCGTGACAATCAGCACCTCGGATACGGGCACGGCATCCATTACTGCCTGGGAGCACCGCTTGCCCGACTGGAGGGACAGGCGGCCCTGGCCACGCTGTTGAGGCGCCTCCCGGACCTGCGGCTTGCGGTGGAACCTACCGATTTGCGGTGGCGTGGCGGACTCATCATGCGTGGACTGCGCACGCTTCCGGTGGAGTTCGCTCCCGGTCGGCGTTCCGGTCGTGGTGACACCCCGTCAACTCTGTGACTTTCACGTGATCTGCGCTGCATCGACTTGTGACAAGCGTTCGAGTGCCGCTACGTTCACCGTTCGACTCACCAGTCACTTGTCAGTCACACGGAAGGCAATCCCATGGGCTCCGCGAACGGCAGGCACCGTCGCCCTCGCCAGGCACCCGCGATCGTCGTCGCCGCAGGCGTGACCGGTTCGGCCATCGCCATACCCCTGCTCGGCGCGGCCGGTGCGCACGCCGCCGACGCCACTACCTGGGACCGGGTCGCGGAGTGCGAGAGCGGCGGCATGTGGAGCGCCGACCTCGGCAACGGCTTCTATGGCGGTCTTCAGTTCTCGCAGGACACCTGGAAGTCGTACGGCGGTGAGGCGTACGCCCCGCGCGCCGACCTCGCCAGCCGCTCGCAGCAGATAGCAGTCGCCGAGAAGGTCCTGGAGGACCAGGGGCCGAAGGCGTGGCCCAGCTGTGTGGCCATCTCCGGGCTCACGGAGGACGGGGTGTTGCCGGGGGTCGACCCGGGAACCGTGCCGTCGGCCGAATCGGCGGAGAGCGGGAAGGCGTCCAAGGCGCCGTCGGCCAAGGGGTCGGCCAAGGGGTCGGCCAAGGGGTCCGCCGCGTCTTCGGGCAAGGCGTCGCACAAGCCGTCGGCAGAGCCGTCATCCATGCCATCGTCCAAGAAGTCTGATTCATCCGACTTGCCCCAGAGGTCCGGCTCGTCCGGCAGCGAGGCGGGCGGTAAGCATCGCGGCGCACCGGCCCCCGAGGTGAGCCAGGACACCGGCAGGGGCGGCGGCCGGGACTCGGGCCGGCATGCTTCCCGCGGTAACAACGAGAGGCGCGACACGCGCGCGACGGCGGTCGACCGCGATTACACCGTCCGGCCGGGCGACAACCTCTGGGCGATTGCTGACGCACAGAAGGTTCCCGGTGGATGGCCCGCTCTCTATGAGGCGAACAAGGGTGCGGTCGGCGGCGACCCGGACCTCATCCTGCCTGGCCAGAGCCTCGATCTCGACGTGAAGGCGAAGTGAGGGCAGTCCGATAAGCAGCTAAAAGCACCCCAAAAATCGGGGTAGTTCAGAGGCCTATGTCCGCTTATGCGTAAGTGAGACATGGGTCTCTTTGCGTCAACTGGCGTGTCGCGTCCGCCGGGTCTGTCTGCATCGCCCCTCACCTGCGAAAACGCTGTGCAGTCGGATGCAGGTAAGGGCTGATTGTCCGTTATGCCCATCTTTGAATGTCGAGGTTGCATACGTTTACGGTCGGAACCGCTCGCACCGCGGGCCCCGTCGACGGTCACGCCGAATCCTGCCGTCGGTCGATGGGAACAGACGCGTAAAGCGCCGTAGGCAGGAGCGGGGGACCCAGGTAAGCCGCCGGGCCCGATGGCCGAAAGGCCGTCAGGACCGGCTCGGGGTGAAGTCGCGTGCTAGGACACGCGACCGGGCAACTCACTTGGCCCGAACCCGACAGCTCACCTCGTAGGCGTCGGTGAGGAGAAGTTCCATGCTGCTGAACAGCAAGGGCAAGCACCGCCGCCCGTCCAAGGCCGTCCGTGTCGCCACGCTCGCCGGTGTCACCGGTGCCGCCATCGCCGCTCCCCTGATGGGTGCGACTGGTGCCTCCGCCGCCTCCGTCGCCACGTGGGACGCCGTCGCCCAGTGCGAGTCCGGTGGCAACTGGTCCATCAACACCGGCAACGGCTACTACGGCGGCCTGCAGTTCTCGCAGTCCAGCTGGGCCGCCGCCGGCGGTACGCAGTACGCCCCGCGCGCCGACCTCGCCACCAAGGCTCAGCAGATCGCCACCGCCGAGAAGCTCCTCGCCATGCAGGGCCCGGGTGCCTGGGGCTGTGCCCACGCCGGTGGCCTCACCAACGACGGTGTCGACCCGGGTGTCGACACCGGCTCCACCGCGCAGCAGAGCGCCCCGGCGCAGGAGTCGAAGCAGGCCGCGTCGAAGCCGGCCGAGCGCACCGAGGCCCCCGCCGCCTCCCGCGCGGACCGCGGTACCGCCCCCAAGAAGACCGTCACCACGCCGACCGGTGGCAAGGTCGCCAAGGGTGACGGCGAGTACAAGGTGAAGTCCGGCGACTCGCTCAGCAAGATCGCAGCGCAGCACAAGGTGAAGGGCGGCTGGCAGCAGCTCTTCAAGCTGAACAAGGACATCGTCGAGGACGCCGACCTGATCTACCCGGGTCAGCAGCTCCACCTGACGAAGTAGGACGGGCGCCCCGTATCTACGGGTTCCCCGTAGATACGGGCTCTCTCCTCCCCGAGCCCCCCGACCCGGCGCGGATTCCCCCGTACGTGCCGGGTCGGGGTTTTTCGTATTCAGTGTTCAACTTTGTCGTTACCGGACAGTAGAAATCTGGATCTTTGCCCTGCTATGAGTGCCCTTGGGTCCTTTTTCGTCCCAGGGGACGGGCGGTCGGCGGACCGAGGCGCCCAGCCGGTTAGGCTCTTGTCGCAAGGCCAAAGCGACCCTGCACAACCAGCGTCATATCCCAGAAGGAGATGCCTCGTGCCGTCCATCGACGTCGTCGTAGCCCGGGAAATCCTCGACTCCCGCGGAAACCCCACGGTCGAGGTCGAGGTTGGCCTCGACGACGGCAGCACGGGCCGTGCTGCTGTGCCGTCCGGCGCCTCCACCGGTGCGTTCGAGGCCATTGAGCTTCGCGACGGTGACCCCAACCGCTACCAGGGCAAGGGCGTCGAGAAGGCCGTCCTCGCCGTGATCGAGCAGATCGGCCCGGAGCTCGTCGGTTACGACGCCACCGAGCAGCGGCTGATCGACCAGGCCATGTTCGACCTGGACGCCACCGAGAACAAGGGCTCGCTCGGCGCCAACGCCATCCTCGGCGTCTCGCTGGCCGTCGCGCACGCCGCGTCCGAGGCCTCGGACCTGCCGCTGTTCCGCTACCTCGGTGGCCCGAACGCGCACCTGCTGCCCGTCCCGATGATGAACATCCTCAACGGTGGGTCGCACGCCGACTCCAACGTGGACATCCAGGAGTTCATGATCGCGCCGATCGGCGCGGAGTCCTTCTCCGAGGCCCTGCGCTGGGGCGCCGAGGTCTACCACACGCTGAAGAAGGTCCTGAAGACCAAGGGCCTGTCGACCGGTCTCGGCGACGAGGGCGGCTTCGCGCCGAACCTGGAGTCGAACCGCGCCGCCCTGGACCTCATCATCGAGGCCATCAAGGAAGCCGGTTACGCCCCGGGCAAGGACATCGCGCTCGCGCTCGACGTCGCCGCCTCGGAGTTCTACAAGGACGGCAAGTACGAGTTCGAGGGCAAGTCCCGCTCGGCCGCCGAGATGACCGAGTACTACGAGGAACTCGTCGCGGCGTACCCGCTGGTCTCCATCGAGGACCCGCTGTACGAGGACGACTGGGCCGGCTGGAACGTCATCACCCAGAAGCTCGGCGCCAAGGTGCAGATCGTCGGCGACGACCTGTTCGTCACCAACCCGGAGCGTCTGGCCCGCGGCATCGAGGAGGGCTCCGCCAACGCCCTGCTCGTCAAGGTCAACCAGATCGGTTCGCTGACCGAGACCCTGGACGCCGTCGAGCTGGCCCAGCGCAACGGCTTCAAGTGCATGATGTCCCACCGCTCCGGCGAGACCGAGGACGTCACCATCGCCGACCTCGCCGTCGCGGTGAACTGTGGCCAGATCAAGACCGGTGCCCCGGCCCGCTCGGACCGCGTCGCCAAGTACAACCAGCTGCTGCGCATCGAGGAGATCCTCGACGACGCGGCGGTGTACGCGGGCCGCTCCGCGTTCCCGCGGTTTCGCTCTGCGAACTGATCAGCACAGCAAGGGCTGATCGCAGGCCCGGTACCGGGCAAAGGCCACGGCCTCCGTCCGTCCCCGCACTCGGTCCCGTACCGTGTGCGGGGACGGACGTGCGTAGTGGGGAGGCGGAGACATGGCCACGAAGGACCGGGACCGGTTCTCCACCGCGACCCGGCTGCGGCTGCTCGGTGAGCAGACCGCCGCGCGCGTCTACCGGTCCCAGAACCGCCGCCAGGCCCGCCGCTCCCGGCTCACCGGCCGGGCCGCGTTCCTCGCCCTGGTCGTCTGCTCCCTGGTGGTGGCGCTCGCGTACCCGATGCGGCAGTACGTGTCGCAGCGCGACGACATCGCCGACCAGGAGCGGCTGGCGCAGGAGGCCGAGAAGCGCACCGAGGAGCTGCGCGACGAGAAGGCGCGCCTCCAGGACGATGCGTACGTCCGGCGGCTGGCCCGGGAGCACCTGCACTACGTGAGTCCCGGGGAGACCAGCTACACGGTGATCGACCCCGACGCGGCGAAGGAACGCAGCGGAGGGGCGAAGGAGACCGACGGGCCGTGGCACTCCAACCTGTGGGACGGCGTGGACAGCGCCGACCGCAACTGACTTCTCATTCCCTTGTTCACCTCGTCTCCGCAGCACTGTGCGGAGCCGTAGTTCACGCATCCGAGTAGATCCAAGGCAGGCATGGAAACGCCCCCTCCCCAGACCGAGTCCACCACACCCACCGAGGCGGACATCGCCGCGTTCCAGCAGCAGCTCGGTCGCCCGCCGCGCGGGCTGCGCGCGATCGCGCACCGCTGCCCGTGCGGCAACCCGGACGTGGTCGAGACGTCCCCGCGGCTGGAGGACGGTACGCCGTTCCCGACGACGTACTACCTGACGTGCCCGCGCGCGGCTTCCGCGATCGGCACGCTGGAGGCGAACGGCGTCATGAAGGAGATGACGGAGCGTCTGGCCACGGACCCGGAGCTGGCGGCTGCCTACCGTGCCGCGCACGAGGACTACATCGCCCGGCGCGACGCGATCGAGGTGCTGGAGGGCTTTCCCAGCGCGGGCGGCATGCCGGACCGGGTGAAGTGCCTGCACGTGCTGGTGGGGCACTCGCTGGCGGCGGGGCCGGGCGTGAACCCGCTGGGCGACGAGGCGATTGCGATGCTGCCGGAGTGGTGGCGCAAGGGGCCCTGCGTGACGCCGTGCGGCGCGCCGGACGAGGGCTGACCGTTTCCCCGGGGTTCCGCCCCCGGACCCCCGCTCCTCAATCGCCGGAGGGGCTTGATTTCTAGGAGCACCTATGACCCGCGTGGCCGCCATCGACTGCGGTACGAACTCCATCCGTCTGCTCGTCGCCGACGCGGACCCGACCACCGGTGAGCTCGTCGAGCTCGACCGCCGGATGGAGATCGTCCGCCTCGGCCAGGGCGTCGACCGCACCGGCCGGCTCGCCCCCGAGGCCCTGGAGCGGACGTTCGCCGCCTGCCGCCAGTACGCGGAGGTGATCAAGGAGTACGGCGCGGAGAGGATCCGCTTCGTCGCTACCTCCGCCTCCCGCGACGCGGAGAACAGGGACGAGTTCGTCAGCGGCGTGCTGGACATCCTCGGCGTCGAACCCGAGGTGATCAGCGGCGACCAGGAGGCCGAGTTCTCCTTCGACGGCGCCACCAAGGAGCTCGCGGGCAGCGAACACCTGCCGAAGCCCTACCTGGTGGTGGACATCGGCGGCGGTTCCACCGAGTTCGTCGTCGGCGACGACCGGGTCCTGGCCGCGCGGTCGGTGGACATCGGCTGCGTACGGATGACCGAGCGCCATCTCGTACGCGACGGCGTCGTCACCGACCCTCCCACACTGGGTCAGATCACCGCGATCCGCGCAGACATTGACGCCGCCCTCGATCTGGCCGAGGAGACCGTCCCGCTCACCGAAGCCGCCACGCTCGTCGGCCTCGCCGGTACCGTCACCACCGTGGCCGCGATCGCGCTGGGACTGGAGGAGTACGACTCCGAGGCGATCCACCACTCCCGGATCTCCTTCGAGCAGGTCCAGGAGATCACCGGACGGCTCGTCGCCTCGACCCACGCCGAGCGAGCCGCGATCCCCGCGATGCATCCGGGGCGGGTCGACGTGATCACCGCCGGGGCGCTCGTCCTGCTGGGTGTGATGAAGCGGACCGGCGCCCGCGAGATCGTCGTCAGCGAGCACGACATTCTCGACGGGATCGCCTGGTCCGTCGCGTAGGGCGCGGGGGCGCCCGAAAGGCTGTTCGCGGGGGTGCGGCAAGAGGTGCCGAAGAGGCGCTCATGCGCACTCCCGCCTGCACCTTTGAGTCGCCGGGAGCCCCTCCGGGACCTCTTCGGGAGATGCTCGGCGACGAAGTTCGTGAACTTCTTCACAAGGAATTCGTTCCCTTGATGCGCACTTCTGCTCCGAACGGGGCCCCGTGACCGTCCGCGGACCTGCTCGCAGCGCACAGGGGAGGGTTCCGGACGTGTTGCTGCGGTGTCGGCCGAAGGGGTGCTTCGCCCCGCTCGCAGGGCTCAAGGGCCAGCTCACAAGCGGTGAACAACGTTCGCCGCTGCACCGTGGTTCCCCTGCGGTGCCATGACCT
Source organism: Streptomyces sp. NPDC056231 (assembly GCF_048270745.1). Classification (NCBI taxonomy): domain Bacteria; kingdom Bacillati; phylum Actinomycetota; class Actinomycetes; order Kitasatosporales; family Streptomycetaceae; genus Streptomyces; species Streptomyces sp. NPDC056231. The sequence goes on from NZ_JBLVKW010000002.1 coordinate 298,348, forward strand.
CGCTCACGTGGGCGGCGCAGTGTAGCAGAGGGTGGGCGATACCTTGTGAAGGGGCTCACGAGCATGCCCCCCGAGGGGGGTGGATACTCGATGGCATGAGCACCACGGAGCGTCCCAGGATCCTCGTAGTAGGCGGTGGGTACGTAGGCCTGTACGCAGCTCGGCGCATTCTGAAGAAGATGCGCTACGGAGAGGCGACCGTCACGGTCGTCGACCCCCGGTCGTACATGACCTACCAGCCCTTCCTCCCCGAAGCCGCCGCAGGCAGCATCTCGCCCCGGCATGTCGTCGTCCCGCTGCGACGCGTACTGCCGAAGGCCGAGGTTCTCACCGGCCGCGTCACCACCATCGACCAGGACCGCAAGGTCGCCACGGTCGCGCCGCTGGTCGGCGAGGCCTACGAGCTGCCCTTCGACTACCTCGTCATCGCGATGGGCGCCGTCTCCCGTACCTTCCCGATCCCCGGCCTCGCCGAGCAGGGCATCGGCATGAAGGGCATCGAGGAGGCCATCGGCCTGCGCAACCACGTTCTCGAGCAGCTGGACAAGGCCGACTCGACGACCGATGAGGACGTCCGCCGCAAGGCGTTGACGTTCGTCTTCGTTGGCGGCGGCTTCGCCGGCGCGGAGACCATCGGCGAGGTCGAGGACATGGCCCGCGACGCGGCGAAGTACTACACGAACGTGAAGCGCGAGGACATGCGCTTCATCCTCGTCGACGCTGCCGACAAGATCCTTCCCGAGGTCGGCCCGAAGCTGGGCACCTGGGGCCGGGAGCACCTGGAGTCCCGTGGCGTCGAGGTCTTCCTCTCGACCTCCATGGACTCCTGCGTCGACGGTCACGTCGTCCTGAAGAACGGCCTCGAGGTCGACTCCAACACCATCGTGTGGACGGCCGGCGTGAAGCCGAACCCGGCGCTGGCCCGCTTCGGCCTGCCGCTCGGTCCGCGCGGTCACGTGGACACGTCCGAGAAGCTCCAGGTGCAGGGCACCGACTACATCTGGGCCGCGGGCGACAACGCCCAGGTTCCGGACATGGTCGGCCGCAGGGCCGGTAACCCGAACGCCTGGTGCCCGCCGAACGCCCAGCACGCGCTGCGTCAGGCCAAGGTTCTCGGCGACAACGTCATCTCCGGGATGCGCGGCTTCCCGCAGAAGGAATACAGCCACGCCAACAAGGGTGCGGTCGCCGGTCTCGGCCTGCACAAGGGCGTCGCGATGATCGTCATGGGCAAGATGAAGATCAAGCTCAAGGGCCGTCTCGCCTGGTACATGCACCGTGGCTACCACGGCATGGCGATGCCGACCTGGAACCGTAAGATCCGGATCTTCGCCGACTGGACCCTTGCGATGTTCCTCAAGCGCGAGGTCGTCTCGCTCGGCGCCATGGAGACGCCGCGCGAGGAGTTCTACGAGGCCGCCAAGCCGGCCCCGGCTCCGGCCGCCGCCAAGACCGAGGGCGAGAAGGCCAAGGCCTCCTAGTCCGGGTTCCGGTCCGCCGGATCCTCTCCGTACGACGCCCGAAGGGGCCGCCCGCCATCCGTGGTGCGGGCGGCCCCTTCGGCGTGTCCGGAGCCCGGGAGTGACCGCCCGGCACATATGTGTGGCGTGCAGGCGTTGTGCCGTGCCGTTGCGCCACTGCGGGATGGCGTTGGCGCCGGAGAGTGTTGACGGGGTGTACCTCGTCGTGGCACCACAGGTACATGGCGTGGTTCGAGGCATGTTTGGGCATGTTTGGGCATGTTGGGAAACACCATCACGGAGGTGTACGCCATGGCAGACGCCGCGTTGCGGCTGACCGCTCTCGCCGAGGAGTTGCTGGGAGAACCCCTGCCGGTCCGGATCCGGGCCTGGGACGGCAGCGAATCCGGACCGCCCGGCGCCCCCGTTCTCGTCATCCGGAACCGCCGCGCGTTGCGCCGGCTGCTCTGGAAGCCGGGCGAACTGGGCCTGGCCCGCGCCTGGGTGGCCGGCGAGATCGACATCGACGGCGATCTCTACGAGACGCTGGATCTGATGGCCGGACTGCTCTGGGAGCGCGGCGTGGACGCGAAGGACACCGTCCACCCGATCCGGAACCCGCAGCTCCGGGCCGCCGCCCGGAGTCTGCTGCAGCTGGCGGGACCCTGGCCGCCGCCGCCCCCGCCCGCCGAGGAGGTCCGCCGCCGCACCGGCCCCCTCCACACCAAGCGCCGTGACAAGGAGGCCATCAGCCACCACTACGACGTGGGCAATGACTTCTACGAACTGGTCCTCGGCCCGTCCATGGTCTACTCCTGCGCCTACTGGGAGAGCGACGGAAGCCTGGAGGACGCCCAGCGAGACAAGCTCGACCTGGTCTGCCGCAAGCTCGCGCTGAAGGAGGGCGACCGCCTCCTCGACGTCGGCTGCGGCTGGGGCTCCATGGCCATCCACGCGGCCCGCGAGTACGGCGCCCAGGTCACCGGGGTGACCCTCTCCGTCGAACAGGCCGCCTATGCCCGCAAGCGCATCGCCGAGGAAGGTCTGACCGACCGGATCGAGATCCGCGTCCAGGACTACCGGGACGTCAGGGACGGCCCGTACGAAGCCATCTCGTCGATCGGAATGGCCGAGCACGTCGGATCGGTCCGCTACCGCGAGTACGCCGACGACCTCCACGCCCTTCTGAAGCCGGGCGGCCGACTGCTCAACCATCAGATCGCCCGCCGCCCCGAACGGGACGAGTCCGGCTACCACGTGGACGAGTTCATCGACGCGTACGTCTTCCCCGACGGCGAACTCGCCCCGTTGGGCCGGACCGTCGCCACCCTCGAGGAGGCCGGCTTCGAGGCCCGTGACGTCGAGTCGATCCGTGAGCACTACGCACTGACCCTGCGCCGCTGGGTCGCCAATCTGGAGAAGCACTGGGACCGGGCGGTCACGATGACCTCGCCCGGCCGGGCCAGGGTCTGGCGCCTCTACATGGCCGCCTCCGCCCTGTCCTTCGAGCACAACAGGATCGGGGTCAACCAGATCCTCGCGGTGCGTCCGGTGGACGACGGATCCTCCCGGATGCCGCTGCGTGCCCGCGAATGGAAGGCGTCCGCGGCCGGCTGAACACGTACGAGCGCAGAGAGGGCCGGTACCCGCAGCTTCCGCTTGCGGGTACCGGCCCTCCGTATCAGGGGCTCACTGCCGGGGGCTCACTCGTCACTCGGTCTTGATCGCCGTCAGCATGTTCAGCTTCGCGGCGCTGCGGGCCGGCCAGAGCGAGGCCAGCACGCCCACCAGCGCCGCCAGTACCAGGAAGAGCGCGATCCGGTCCCACGGGATCACCAGGGCGTAGTCCGGGATGGAGGAGGCCAGCGTCCGGCCGATCGCCCAGCCGAGGAACGTACCGAGCGCGACCCCGACCACCGCACCGAAGACCGAGATGACCACGGCCTCCAGCCGGATCATGCGCTTGACCCTGCGCCGGTCCAGACCGATCGCCCGCAGCATGCCGATCTCCTGCTGACGCTCGAAGACCGACATCGCCAGGGTGTTGATGACCCCGAGCACCGCGATGATCAGGGCCATCGCCAGCAGCCCGTACATGATGTTCAGCGCCATGCTGATGAAGCCGCCGAACCTGTCCCGGATGTCCTGCCGGTCCATGACGGACATCGCCGGGTTGTCACCCAGGGCGTCGACCACGGCCTGCTCGTTGGCCTTCGACGCGCCACCGTCCGTCTTCAGCCAGATCTCGCGGATGTCCGGGTGGCTCTGATGCGCGGTCAGGACGTCCCTCGGCATCAGGACCGGTGCGAGGAATCCGTTCTCCTCGTAGATCGCACCGACCGTCAGGGTGCCCTTCTTGTCGTCGTCGTACGTTACCGGGAGGGAGGTGCCGGTCTTCCAGCCGTTCGACTTGGCGGTCTTGTCGCCGACGGCGATCTCGCCGTCGCCCAGCGAGTCCAGCGAACCGGAGACCGTCTTCACGGAGAAGACCTTCTGCACATCGCCCGGCGTGACCCCGGCGACCGGGTGGTACGTGCCCTTGACCTTGATGGAGGCGGCCTGCTGGGGCGAGGCCGCGACGACGACGTCGGACTTCTCCAGGGCGGTGAGCGCCGACTCGTCGAGCGAGTCGCCGCTCGCCATCGAGATCATGTAGTCGGCCCTGATGTTGTCCGTCGTCATCCGGTCGACCGCCTGGCCGAGCGTGACGCCCAGCACCGAGATGCCGGTGACCAGGGTGAGACCGATCGCGAGTGCGGAGGCGGTTGCCCCGGTACGCCGCGGGTTACGGACCGCGTTCTGCGCAGCCAGCTTGCCCGAGACCCCGAACAGCTTCAGCAGCATCGGCCGCACCAGGGCGATGACCGGCCGCGACAGCAGCGGGATCAGCACGATGACACCGATCAGTGCCACGAAGGCACCGATCCCGATCATCGTCCGGCCGTCCGAACCGGCCGCCGCACCCGCGACGATCCCGGCCGCGCCGAGCAGGGTGAGCACCCCGCCGATCGAGTTCCGCAGGACCAGCGACTTGGTGGTGGCCACCGCGTGGACGCTGCTCATCGCGGCAACCGGCGCGATCTTCGCGGCGCGGCGGGCCGGCAGCCAGGCGGCCAGCACGGTGATCAGGATGCCGACGCCGAACGCGGCACTGACCGCGACGGGGGAGATCACCAGCGGTCCGGCCGGGATCTTCCCGCCGATCAGGCTCATCGCCGACCGCAGTCCGGTGGCGAGACCGAGACCGAGCAGGAAGCCGATCACGGAGGCGAGCGCGCCGACCACGGCTGCTTCGAGGAGTACGGAGCGCTTGACCTGTCGGCGGGAGGCGCCGACGGCGCGCAGCAGCGCCAGTTCCTTGGTGCGCTGGGCGACCAGCATGGTGAACGTGTTGGCGATCAGGAAGATGCCGACGAACAGGGCGATGGCCGCGAACGCGAGCAGCATCGTGTTGAGGTTGCTCAGGCCGCTCTCGATCTGCTTCGCCTGGTCATCGGCGAGGACCTTGCCGGTCTGGGCATCGACATCCTTGGGCAGCAGGGGCTCCACCGCGTCCAGCAGCTTCCGGTCGGAGGCGCCGGCCGCCGCGGTTACGGTGACGTCCTGGAACCAGCCGGGCTTGAGGTAGAGCTGCTGGGCGACCGGGGTGTCGAAGAGGACCAGGCTGCCGCCCGCGTTCACCGCGCCGTCCTCGGTGGTGAAGACACCGGAGAGGGTGTACTCCTTCACCGGGCCGTTCGTGGCGACCCGTACCCGGTCGCCGACCTTGTACTCGCCCTTCTTCGCCGTCTCCTTGTCGAGCGCGATCCGGTCGTCGCCGGCCGGACCCGTGCCGTCGACGAAGGTGTACGAGGCGTCCTTGCCGTTCGGGCCGGGGGAGAAGTTGGCGCCGGTGTTGGACCAGCCGTTGCCGATCAGCTTGCCGTGCGGGTCGGCGACTCCGGCGAAGCCGGAGACCCGGCCGGTGGCGGTGGCCACCCCGTCCAGGCCCTGGATCTTCTTGAGCGTGGCGGCGTCGATGCCGGAGGCCTTGTTGTCGTGCTGGTCCGCGTGGGTGGTGATGGCGACGGCGATCTGGTCGTAACTCTTCGCCGACTGGTTGCGGAAGGCGTTGCCGAGGGTGTCGGTGAAGACCAGGGTGCCGGAGACGAAGGCCACGCCGAGCATCACGGCGAGAACGGTCATCAGCAGCCTGGCCTTGTGCGCGAGCACATTGCGCAGGGCAGTACGGAACATGTCTGTCAGTCCTGGGATGGGGAGGGGTTCCGGAAGTGGGCGCGGGGGTGGTCCGTGCTCAGCTGGTACGGCCCTTGGCGTCGAACGCCTTCATCCGGTCGAGGACCCCGTCCGCGGTGGGGTGCATCATCTGGTCGACGATCGCCCCGTCCGCCAGGAAGATCACCCGGTCCGCGTAGGAGGCGGCCACCGGGTCGTGGGTCACCATCACCACGGTCTGCCCCAGCTCGCGCACGGAGTTGCGCAGGAAGCCCAGCACCTCGGCGCCGGAGCGGGAATCCAGGTTGCCGGTGGGCTCGTCACCGAAGATGATCTCCGGCTGCGAGGCCAGGGCGCGGGCCACCGCGACACGCTGCTGCTGGCCGCCGGAGAGCTCGGTGGGCCGGTGCTTCAGCCGGTCGGAGAGCCCCACCATCTCGATGACCTTGCGCAGCCACTCGGCGTCGGGCTTGCGGCCCGCGATGTCCATCGGCAGCGTGATGTTCTCCTCCGCGGTCAGCGTGGGCAGCAGATTGAACGCCTGGAAGATGAAACCGATCTTGTCCCGGCGGAGCTGGGTGAGCTGCTTGTCCTTGAGGGAACCGAGCTCCGTCTCGCCGATCCGCACCGAACCGCTGCTGAAGCTGTCGAGACCGGCCACGCAGTGCATGAGGGTGGACTTGCCGGAGCCGGACGGGCCCATGATCGCGGTGAACTCGCCCTGCGGGAAGTCCACGGTGACCCGGTCCAGGGCCTTCACCTGGGTCTCGCCCTGTCCGTAGACCTTGGAAAGATCCGTGGCGCGGGCAGCCACCGCGGTGGCGCGGTGAGCGGTGGAGGTGATGGTCACGGGGACACTCCTGTTCAGGGCTTCGGTTCGGGGGTCCGGAAGCGGACTACTCCATAGTCGCCGCTGATCCGCTGCCGGGCGTCAGCCCCCGTGCCCGTTCCGGAGGGCCACCTGAGTCGCACCGGAGGGGCGATTCGTCCTCCTCCGGTATGACACCGACCCTGAGCCGGTCGTACGCCGAACCGATTCCTCCGCGGCGTGTACATCCGGATCCGAAGATCACACAGAGTGAGGGTCGGGTGGACTGGGCACGGCGCGCCGCTCACCCCTCGCACGACTGTGCCGACGCATGACTGTGTCGCTCGATCGGCTGATTCCGCCCGACGGGGCGGACGGGTCAGGAGGTGCGTCGCAGATGGGGGGCCGGCGCTGTTGTGATCCGGGTGACACGTGCGCGCCCGCGGCCCCATGGGGGCCGGAGATCGCTCCGGGAGCGAGAAGTGCCGGTGAGGCCGTTGCCCGGCGGGTGGCGGCCCATGGCGCGCAGGGCTGCCCCGGGGAGGCGAGTTTCCGTCATTCCCGATTTCCGGTCCGGGTGCCCACCGCCCCGCCCAGGCATGTGACTATGCCTTACATGCTGTGCTGACGGCCCCTCAAACGGTCAATAAAATAAGACAACATCGCGCCACCGTTCCGCTGATCGGGGGATACCCCCGGATAGGGTCAGGTGCCAACGCGGAGCCGCGCGCCAAGCCCGGATGGTGGAATGCAGACACGGCGAGCTTAAACCTCGCTGCCCCTCGGGGGCGTGCCGGTTCGAGTCCGGCTCCGGGCACCACTGCGACGTTCAGTGGCGGTGCCGATCGGCCGGACGTCACTTCAGCGATCAACTTTCATGAAGATCCTCCTTGGGCACTAGGGTGTTCCCTTTGCCTACCCATTACTCTTGTGGCAAGGCCACGCAGGGTGGCCATGAAGGAGTGAGATGAGGAGCAGCAACCCGGTCTTCTCGCGACGGGGGTTCAGCCGCGACAACGGCTACGCGGGCTTCAACGCGGCGCCGCAGGCCGGGGCCGCTACCGCGAGCACCAACCCGTACGCCCAGGGCACCGCCACCAACCCGTACGCCACTAATCCCTACGCCCAGCCGGATGCCCAGTACGGCGCCCCGCAGGCGCCCGCGCGCACCGGCGCGATGACGATCGACGATGTCGTCTCGCGTACCGCGATCACGCTGGGCACCGTGGTGCTCGGCGCGGTCCTCGCCTGGGCCCTGCTGCCGGTCGACGAGGCCAACCTCGGCAAGTCCTACGGCATCGCGATCGGCGCCGCCCTGGTGGCGTTCGTCCTGTCGCTCGTCCAGTCGTTCAAGCGCAAGCCGGTCCCGGCGCTGATCGTCTCCTACGCGGCCTTCGAGGGTGTCTTCCTCGGGGTGATCTCCAGCGCGGTCTCCACGTACATCGGTCCCGGTGTGGTGATGCAGGCCGTGCTGGGCACCATGTGTGTCTTCGCCGGTGTGCTTCTCGCGTACAAGATGCGCTGGATCCGCGTCACCCGCCGCTTCTACGGCTTCGTGATGGCCGCCGCCATGGGCTTCATGCTCCTGATGGTGGTCAACCTGCTGTTCGCCGTCTTCGGCGGGGGCGACGGCCTGGGCTTCCGCAGCGGCGGTCTCGGCATCCTCTTCGGCGTCATCGGGATCATCCTCGGTGCGTGCTTCCTGGCCCTGGACTTCAAGCAGGTCGAGGACGGCATCGCGTTCGGCGCGCCGCGCGAGGAGTCCTGGCTGGCGGCCTTCGGTCTCACCATGACCCTGGTGTGGATCTACCTGGAGATGCTGCGTCTGTTGTCCATCCTCAGCGGTGACGACTGACCGCACAGCCCCGCACGACGGAACGGCCCGCAGGCACACCGCCTGCGGGCCGTTCCGCTTGTCCGGGTTCCGCTTGCCCAGGGCGTGTTCCGAAAGTCCCGCCTGCCGGACGACACTACTTTCGGAACACGCCCTGGAGCAGCTTCCGCGCCGCCCGCCTCAGGTCGTACTCGTGGACGAGCGCCTTCGCGTGTCCGTAGGCGAGGTCGTGTTCGCTCCGCAGCCGGCTGACCTTCTCGTCGAACCGGAGGGCAGGGCCGTCTTCGACGGTGCGGAGCCAGTCGGAGAGGCGTTGCTGGTCCTTCCCGACACCGTGCCTGAGCGTCGGCCCGTTGGCAACGATCCGGGGAGGGCGCGTAGGGTCGCGGCATGCTCGATACGACCCCGCTGGTCACCGTCGTGGACCGATTCGCCGACCGGCTGCGCGCCGCCCCGCAGAGCAGGCTCCAGCACGGAGCGGCCGCCGAAGGGCTGGCCGCGGCCAGGGAATTGGCCGTACGGGCCCAGCGCATCGAGGCACCGGGCCGCGAGCCCCGCATCATGCCGGACGCGGGGATGTTCGCGGTCGGCGACCAGGTCGCGGTCGCCGGCCGGGACCTGGCGGTGGCATTGGAAAGGGCCCCGTCCGTCGAACTGGACGAGGCCGTGCGATTCGTCGAGGAAGCGACCGCCCGGGCTTTCGCGTAGCGGCCGTCCCGTACGGGAGGTCGCGGCATCGGCCGACGACGGCCGCTGCGCGGGAACCGGGGGGCCCGCAGGTCAGAGCGAGGCGATGACGCGGTCGGCGAGAATGTAGACGTTCTCCCTGCCGCAGGAGAAGGTCAGCGCGTACGCGCCGGAGACGCCGGAACCGCCCAGCAGTACCGGGTGCTCACCCGCCAGCAGCGCCTCGGCGAGCCGCTCGGCCGTCTCGCGGTGGCCGGGGGTCATACAGAGCGTGGTGCCATCGGCGAAGACATAGACATCGAGTGTGCCGAGCGGGCCGGGACGGACGTCGGAGAGCTCGGTCCGGCTGTCGGCGAGCTCCTCCAGCCGGCTCACGGTGCGCTCGTGGTCGGTGACGACCGGAGTCTGCACCGGTACGAAGTCGGGGTGCGAGGGGTGACGGCGACGGGCCGCCGCCAGCTCGGGGGAGTCCTCGGCGAACTCCACGGTCTCCGGAAACTCGGTTGTGTCGGCCGACTCGGCCAGTTCCGTCAGCTCCTCGAGCGCTTCGGTGGCGTCGAGGTCCATCGCCTCGAGGCCCGCGAAGTCCGCCTGGCGCGGCATGAAGAACGGCGCGTCCTCGCCGATCCCGGACAGACCGCCCAGCAGGGACGGGGCGTCCGCGGCGTCGCGCGCTTCCTGGGAGGCCCAGAACGCCCGCGCCTCGGCGAGCTCGCGCTCACGCTCCTCGGCGAGTGCCTCGGCCACGGCCGCACGTATCTCGGCGGCGGGGGTGGCGGTGCTGCGGACCTGCTGGGGCACCGCGGCGGTGTGGGCCTGGCCGGCAGCCAGCTCCATCCGCAGGGCCATGACCTGCTTGCGCAGCCCGTGAGCAGCGTGCAGAGCAGCAGCGCCCACAGCCGTGGCAGCGGCGGCGGTCAGCAACAGGGCAAGAGGCATGGCGCTCACTGACATACTCCCGGTTTCAATCGATCCCCCGACTTCCTACATCAGCTTGTCCTCTACCTGCGCCCGGTGTCAGTGCATTACGTCACGAATTGGACAGGTCTTTGTGCCTGAGGTTTACCCCTGATGTGGGTGTGACCTGCGAAAATGGCTCTCCCCCAGGAGATAGGTCACATCCTGGGGGAGATTCGGTCACGGTCGGGGCTCGGAACCGGCCGGCTCTTCGGCTCGGGACACCCGCTCAGTAGGAACGGGCCGCCGCCTCAGTTCAGCCGCTGGGGCCTGTGGTCGCGTTCGCTTCGCTTCCGCTGCGGGCAGGTGCCGCCCTCGTTCCTCGGGCGCCCCCTCCCCTCCGCTGCAGCTCAGCTCAGCCGCTGGGGCCTGTGGTCGCGTTCGCTTCGCTTCCGCTGCGGGCAGGTGCCGCCCTCGTTCCTCGGGCGCCCCCTACCCTCCGCTGCAGCTCAGCTCAGCCGCTCGATGACCATCGCCATGCCCTGGCCGCCGCCCACGCACATGGTCTCCAGACCGAACTGCTTGTCGTGGAACTGCAGGCTGTTGATCAGCGTGCCGGTGATCCGGGCGCCGGTCATGCCGAAGGGGTGGCCGACGGCGATGGCGCCACCGTTGACGTTGACCTTCTCCAGCGGCAGCCCGAGGTCGCGGTAGGAGGGGATCACCTGGGCGGCGAACGCCTCGTTGATCTCGGCCAGGTCGATGTCGTCGACGGTGAGGCCGGCACGCTTCAGCGCCTGCTTGCTCGCCTCCACCGGTCCGTACCCCATGATCTCGGGGGAGAGGCCGGAGACGCCGGTCGAGACGATCCGGGCCAGCGGGGTCAGACCCAGCTCGCGCGCCTTGGTGTCGGACATGATCACGAGCGCGGCGGCACCGTCGTTGAGCGGGCAGCAGTTGCCTGCGGTGACCAGGCCGTCGGGGCGGAAGGCCGGCTTCAGACCCTGCACACCCTCCAGGGTGACGCCCGCGCGCGGGCCGTCGTCCCGCGACACGACGGTGCCGTCGGGGGTCGTCACCGGGGTGATCTCGCGCGCCCAGAAGCCGTTCTTGATGGCCTCCTCGGCGAGGTTCTGCGACCGCACGCCGAACTCGTCCATGTCCTGACGGGTGACGCCCTTGAGCCGGGCCAGGTTCTCGGCGGTCTGCCCCATCGCGATGTACGCGTCCGGGACGAGGCCGTCCTCGCGCGGGTCGTGCCAGCCCGCGCCGGTCTCCTCGGCGCGGGCGGCGGTACGCGCCTCCGCCTCGGCGAAGAGCGGGTTGTGTGTGTCCGGCAGGGTGTCCGAGTTGCCCTTCACGAAGCGGGACACCATCTCGACACCGGCGGAGATGAAGACATCGCCCTCGCCCGCCTTGATGGCGTGCAGCGCCATGCGGCTGGTCTGCAGCGAGGACGAGCAGTAGCGGGTGACCGTGCAGCCGGGAAGGTGGTCCATGCCCATTTGCACGGCGATGATGCGGCCCAGGTTGTTGCCCTGCTCGCCGCCGGGGAGGCCGCAGCCGAGCATCAGGTCGTCGATGTCCTTCGGGTCCAGCTCGGGGACCTTGGCCAGCGCGGTCTGGATGATCGTGGCGGTCAGGTCGTCCGCCCGCAGGTCCTTCAGCGACCCCTTGAAGGCCCGGCCGATGGGGGAACGGGCAGCAGAGACGATCACGGCTTCGGGCATCACGCGGCTCCATGAGGGCTGGAAGGCTGTCTGGGCTGAGCAGAACCGGGCGGGAGGCACGGCAGGCTGAGCAGGACGCAGTGGGACTGTCTGGGAAGTTACCCGTACGTATCGCCGAGGTCACCCGGCAGGCTGTGTGATGCGGGCCTCTTTTCTAAGCGACCGCTCAGGCGGTGCGGGGCGCCGGGTCCGTGCCCGTGTCCCCGCCTGCGCGAGGGTCCCTGTCCAACGGCACGTCCGGGCGCTTCCCGTCCAGGTGCTGGATCTCCGGGGGCTGGACCTCCGGCTGCCGGCCGTCCAGGTGCTCAGTATCCGAGTGTTGTACAGCCGGCTCCGGGTGCGGCTCCGTGGCCGCGGGCAGACGCCGGCGCCTGCGGTGCTTGAGGAGAGCCCACGGTGCCCGCGCCCCCGTGACCTCCGTACCGGCCTCCTGGGCCGCCTGGGACGCCGCCTTGGCCACCGGCAGCATGTCCTCACGCCGCGACCCGTCGAGCCGGTCGGACTCCGGCCACAGGCCCAGCACGGCGCACAGGGTCGGCAGCAGCGCCATCGCCGCCGTCGCGTACCCCTCGGCCGACGGGTGGTAGTTGTCCGGGCCGAACAACTCGCGCGGATTCGCCTCGAACTCCGGCCCCAGCAGGTCGCCCAGCGATACCGTTCGCCCGCCCTGCTCCACCGATCCGATCGTCTGCGCCGCCGCCAGCTGACGGCTCGCCCGCCGGGCCAGCCAGCGCAGCGGCTGGTAGACCGGCTCGATCGTGCCCAGATCCGGGCAGGTTCCGACGACCACCTCCGCACCCGCCGTACGGAGCCTGCGCACGGCGGTGGTCAGATACCGCACCGACTGGGTGGCGGGCATCCGGTGTGTCACATCGTTCGCCCCGATCATGACCACACAGACGTCCGGCGGACGGGATGTGTCGGCCAGCAAGAGCGAGACCTGCCGCTCCAGATCGTCCGACCGGGCCCCCGGCTGCGCGACGTTCCGCAGATCCACCGGCCGCTCCGACACCGCCGCGAGCCCCGAGGCGAGCAGCGCCCCCGGCGTCTGTCCGGCCCTGTGCACCCCCTGGCCGGCCGCCGTCGAGTCACCGAGCAGCCCGAGCCGCAGCGGCTCCGCAGGCCCGGTGAACGCCACCCCGTACCGCCCGTCCGCACTGGGCGGAACCGGCGCGATACCGCCTCCCACGTGCCGCTTCGCCAGCTGGACCTCCGCCAGCAGCACGCCTGCCGCCGCCGCGCCGAGCAGCCCGATGCTGCCGCCGCCGTAGGCCGCGCCCGCCGCGATCCGCCGTGCCACCCTTGCTCTTGACACAGTCCGGTCCACCTCCTCGTTGCCGTACCGCCGTACTTACAGCTAACTGCCCCGTAACGACCGTCGCCCAATCGCTTCGCCCAATCTCACGCCCGTACGCATACCCTGGCGGCACCATCTCGGAGACCCCGGAGTAACACGGTGCAATTTCACGATTCGATGATCAGTCTCGTTGGCAATACCCCGCTGGTGAGGCTGCGCAGTGTCACGGCCGGCATCCAGGCGACGGTGCTGGCCAAGGTCGAGTACTTCAACCCCGGCGGTTCGGTGAAGGACCGGATCGCCCTGCGGATGATCGAGGCCGCGGAGGAGAGCGGCGAGCTCAAGCCCGGCGGCACGATCGTCGAGCCGACGAGCGGCAATACGGGTGTCGGCCTGGCCATCGTCGCCCAGCAGAAGGGCTACAAGTGCATCTTCGTCTGCCCGGACAAGGTGTCCACGGACAAGATCAATGTGCTGCGCGCCTACGGTGCGGAGGTCGTCGTCTGCCCGACGGCCGTTGACCCCGAGCACCCGGACTCCTACTACAACGTCTCGGACCGGCTGGTCCGGGAGACGCCGGGTGCGTGGAAGCCCGACCAGTACTCGAACCCGAACAACCCGCGCTCGCACTACGAGACCACCGGCCCCGAGCTGTGGGAGCAGACGGACGGCAGGATCACTCACTTCGTGGCGGGCGTGGGAACCGGTGGCACGATCACCGGCACCGGCCGCTATCTGAAGGAGGTCAGCGACGGCTCGGTCAAGATCGTCGGCGCGGACCCGGAGGGCTCGGTCTACTCCGGCGGTTCCGGTCGTCCGTACCTGGTCGAGGGCGTCGGAGAGGACTTCTGGCCGACCGCGTACGACCGGACGGTCACGGACGAGATCGTCGCCGTGTCCGACAAGGACTCCTTCCAGATGACCCGGCGGCTCGCCAAGGAGGAGGGGCTGCTCGTCGGCGGCTCCTGCGGCATGGCGGTCGTGGCGGCCCTGGAGGTCGCGCAGCGCCTCGGACCGGACGACGTGGTCGTCGTGCTCCTCCCGGACAGCGGCCGCGGCTACCTGAGCAAGATCTTCAACGACGAGTGGATGGCCGACTACGGCTTCCTGGACGACACGGGTACGTCCGCCCGCGTCGGCGACGTGCTCGACTACAAGGACGGTCCGCTGCCGACGCTCGTCCACATGCACCCGGAGGAGACCGTCGGGGAGGCGATCGACGTCCTGCGCGAGTACGGCGTCTCGCAGATGCCGATCGTGAAGCCGGGCGCCGGCCACCCGGACGTGATGGCCGCCGAGGTCATCGGTTCGGTCGTGGAGCGGGAACTGCTGAACGCACTGTTCGCGCAGCGCGCCTCGCTCACCGACCCGCTGGAGAAGCACATGTCGCCGCCGCTGCCGCAGGTCGGCTCCGGCGAACCGGTCGAGGACCTGATGTCGGTGCTCGGCGGCGCGGGCGGTGCCGACGCGGCGATCGTGCTGGTGGAAGGCAAGCCGAAGGGCGTCGTGAGCAGGCAGGACCTGCTGGCGTTCCTGGCGAGGGACGCGGGCCCGAAGCAGTAGGGAGCGATTCGGGGCTTCGCGAGAACGGTACGAGCACGACACGTACGCGCAGCACCGGCTTAACACGGCTCCGGCACATTGGTGGGTGCCGGCAGGGAAACCCGTCGGCACCCGAGACGGCGACGCGGACTACGGAGCGGCTCCCGGACCTCCACTGTCGCCAGGACGCGCGCCCCCGGCCCTGACCGGACCCGCGTCCTTCGCGGGGACCGCCGTCGTCCCGGCCTCTGGGAAACCAGGGGTGCGGCGGTCCCCGCGACATACCTCTTGTGCGCGTCCACCAGGCCGAGGGCGGCTCATCCGGCGGGCGCGGCCACCCGGCTCGCCGGCAGCGCGATCCGCTTCGCTCAGTCCTCCCAGTCGGACTTCGTGCGCTCCTCCGCGCGCCGGAACAACGGCCGGCTACGGGCGGCCTGGGCGACATTTACCCCGACGATCCCCAGCCAGGCCACGACGAGCCCGTTGGTCCCGGCGTTCGTGACCGCGATCGCGGACAGCGGGATGGCCAGGACCAAGGAGATGACCCCGAGCCCGAACCGCTCACCGAAGTTCCCCACCGGCGGCTGTGGCGCCCGGGCCCCCCGGGCCACCACAGTCTGCTGTTCGGCGAGATGCCGCCGCACCCGCCGGTCGAGCGTGACGTCGAGACGCTGGTCGACCTTCTCCAGGAACGAGTCGATGAGCGCGGACTCGTACTCCGGCCCCAGTTCACTGCGGGCCTGCAGGGCGGCATTGAGCTCACTCTTGAGCTCCGGGTCGCGGGCTTCCATGTCTCTACAGTACGAAGCGGAGGGGCCCGGGGCAGTGGGGCTAACCCCCCTCTTCGAAGGGCCGAGCCGCTCAGCAGGTGTGGATGCGGGGCGGGCCGTAGGCGGCGATCGCCGACGCGACGACGATCGCGAGCAACGGCACAGTGGCCGGCCGGGTTCAGGCCGCCGGGACCCGGTCCGTCGGCATGATGGTGGCGGCCGGGACGTGGGTGGTGTCGCGCCGGGCGAGCAGCCAGTACAGCAGGGCCGGTACGAGGAGGCCGATCATCCAGGAGATGTCCGCGCCGCCCAGCGGCTCCACCAGCGGGCCGGTGTAGAAGGTCGTCGCCAGGAAGGGCAGCTGGGCGACGATGCCGATGGCATAGACCGTCAGTGCGTCCCACCGCCAGGCGCCGTAGCGGCCGTCCGGGTCGGACAGGGCCGGGATGTCGTAGCGCTCACGCGATATCAGGTAGTAGTCGACGAGGTTGATCGCCGACCACGGGGTGAAGAAGGTCAGCAGGAACAGCAGGAAGTCCTTGAACGAGGCGAGGAAGGTGTCCTTGCCGAGCAGGGCGACCGCCGTGCCCGCGATCATGATCACGGCGATGTATGCGGAGCGGCCGCGCTGCGACAGCGCCCGCTGCCCGCGGAAGCCGCTGATTCCGGTCACCATCGACATGAAACCGCCGTAGGTGTTCAGCACGTTGATGGTCAGCTTGCCGAGCGCGATCACGAAGTAGAGCAGCGAGGCGATCAGCCCGGTGCCGCCCAGCGAGACGACATAGCTGACCTGGTCGTTGAGGAACGCCTCGCCTGCGGATGCCGCGACCAGCACGCCGAAGGCCATGGACCACTGGGAGCCGAGCGTCGTGCCGGCCAGCGTCCACCAGAAGGTGGCGCGGGAGCTCGTACGGCGCGGCAGGTAGCGCGAGTAGTCGGCGACGTAGGGCCCGAACGCCAGCTGCCAGGACGCCGCGATCGACACCGCGAGCAGGAACATCGGCAGGTCGAAGGCGCGGTCGGCGAGGGCGGCGCCGAGATCGATCCGGTCCAGCAACCGGATACCGAGGTAGATGAAGGCCAGCGCGCAGACCACACTGGCGACCCGGCCGAGGACGTGGACGACCCGGTAGCCGATCGCCGCCATCAGTGCGGTGATCGCGGCGAAGACGAGGATGCCGGGGGTCTGCCCGAGGTGGGTGAGCTCGCCGACCGCCTGGCCGGCCAGCACGCTGCCGCTGGCGAAGAAGCCGACGTACATCACGACGACCAGGAGCAGCGGCACGACCGCGCCCCGCACCCCGAACTGTGCCCGGCTGGAGATCATCTGGGGCAGGCCCAGCCTGGGACCCTGCGCCGAGTGCAGCGACATCACCGCTCCGCCGAGCAGATTGCCCACCAGCAGGCCGATCAGGGACCAGAAGGCGCCGCCGCCGAAGATGACGGCGAGTGCGCCGCTGACCACCGCGGTGATCTGGAGGTTTGCTCCGAGCCAGAGCGTGAACTGGGAGAAAGCGGTGCCGTGCCGTTCGTCGTCCGGTACGACGTCGATCGAGCGGCGCTCGACGAGGGAGTCGGCCATGGGGGGTTGCTCCTTTTCTCTTGCTTCTCTGCCAGGCCGTGCGCCGCGGCCCAGTCGTGCGCCACGTCCTCCGGGTCCTTCTTGTCCCTGTCCATCAGACGGTTCAGCTCCGTGAGGTCCTCTGTCGTGCGGGTGGCGCCCACGCGGGCCAGTGCCCTGCGGACCGTGGAGTCCGCCGCGCGGTCCGCGATCAGGGGGACCACATGCCGGCCGGGGATCAGGTTCTTGAGGGCGGTGGCGTCTGATTCGAGGATGCTTCGGCCGCTGAGCGTGATCGTCCCGGAGCCCGGATCGATCACCGGTTGATCATTCGGAGAGAGTGGTGGTCCTGCCGCGGTTGGACGAACCGACCAGAACGGTGATGCCGCCCTCCTGCACGGTGAGGCTGAGCTCATGAACTGCTGTTGTGCCGTTCGGGAAGTGCTTGTTCACTGCGTCGGATGTGATCACCAGCCGTCCCTTGCCCCGACTGCATATAGTCATGCAGGGTTCTCGTTGACTGAATGGATTGTCAATGCCTCGGGGTAAATCGCTGGGGACAGAAGCCCGAAAGGCAGGATTGGGTGTCCGAATGAGGAGCATCTGCGCATAATGTCGTCCCACATGATGGACTCCTCGCTCTTCGGTGGATGGGCCACGGGCCGCGCCGCCTCCATCGTCGAGCTCGACGGAGAGGCCCTTCCCGTCGCCGTTGTCATCAACGAGGAGGTCCCGGCCGAGGCTGCCGACCGCGGGCTGCGGTTGCTGCGCAGCCCCGCCGGGGCCATCGGCGAGCCGCTGCCGGTCGGGCGGGTGTTCGAGCCGGCCGATTCGCTCCTTGAAGGGGAGTTCGCAGACCGGCCGCTCAACGATGATGTGAAGGCCGCGGCAGGGGAGCGGCTCGACCGCTGCACGGACCTGTGGAACACCGATCGCACCAGCACCAGCACTAGGGGGACAGCATGAACGGGAGCAGCCCGGCCGCGCGGTTGCAGCAGCTCTTCGAGGGGCACCGGCTCACGCCCACGCAGCGGCGGATCGCGCATTCGATGGTGCGCAGGGCCGGGGACGTCCCGTTCCTGTCGAGTGTGGAGCTCGCCGAGCTCGCCGGGGTCAGCCAGCCGTCCGTCACCCGGTTCGCCGTCGCGCTCGGGTTCGACGGATATCCGGCGCTGCGCAGGTATCTGCGGGAGGTCGCGCCCGGCCCCGTCGAGGGAGGTGCGGGCACCGCCGCCGACACGTACAACGAGTACCAGCAGGCCGTCCGTGCCGAGATCGAGAACCTGCAGCACCTCGCCGAACTCCTCGCCGACCCCACTCCGGTCGAGCGGGCGGGGCGGCTGCTCGCCGCGTCGCGTCCGCTGCCGGTGCTCGGGCTGCGCGCCGCCTCCTCGCAGGCGCGGGGCTTCGGCTATTTCGCCGCCAAGGTCCACCCGGACGTGCGAGTGCTCGACGAGGGCGGCAGCATGCTGCACGACCGGATCGACGCCGCGCGCCGGGCGGGGGCGAGCGCGCTGGTCTGCTTCGCGCTGCCGCGCCATCCCAAGGAGGTCGTGGACGCGCTCGCGTACGCCCAGGAGCAGGGGCTGGCCGTGGTGTCGGTCGCCGATTCGGCGTTTGCCCCGGTGGCCAAACACAGCGACCTGCTGATTCCCGCGGCCGTCGGCACCGGACTCGCCTTCGACACGGCATGCGCGCCGATGCTGCTGGGGCGGGTACTGCTGGAGGCGATGTGCGACGACCTGCCGGACGCGCAGGCGCGGCTGGAGGAGTTCGACGCGCGGGCGGCGGCGCGCGGGCTGTTCGCGGAATGAGGGCGTGACGCACGGAATGTGCCTGCCGGGCCGCCCGGCGGGGTGAGTGCCCGGGGGGCTGTCGAGGGCATCCGGGGATCGGGCGGACGGTCGTGCCGACGCCGGGGCTGAGGCCGGGCGGGCTGCGGTCGGCGTCCGGACCGTGATCGATTCCGGCACTGGCGGACCCGGAAATCCGCCGGCCGGGAACGGTGCCACGGAGGCGAGTCCGCCTGCGCCGGGGGCGGGGGCGGGGGCGGCCGGGCGGGTGTCCGGTGCTGAGGGAAGTCCGGCCGGTGGTCGCCATTCCTCGCCGATTCTCAGACACCGCTCAGATACGGTCGTTAATCTGCGCCCCGAGATTCAGCATCGATGGCTGTCGAGAGGGGTACGGACGTGGGGCGCGGAGCGCAGTCGCTGGCGAGGGTGGCGGTGGTCGTACGGGCCGGAGCCGTACCCCTGTGGTGGCTGGGGCTGCTCGCCGCCGCCGTCAGTGCGCTCGTCCCGGGGCTCACCGGCCGTCGGATCGGACTGCTTGCCGGAGCCGCGCTCTTCCTGCTCACCGCGGTTGTGGTGGCGTTCGCGCGCGGGCGCAGGTATGCGGAGCTGGAGAGGGCCGCCACCCGTGCCGGGCGGACGGATTTCCTCCAGGACCGGGCCGTGACCGTACGCAACTGGCGGCGTGGGCGCCGGTGGTGGCTGCTGGGCGGGTTTCTCGTGGCGATCGCCGGCGGATTCCTGCTGCCCGGCGCCGGTGGGCTGATGCTCGCGGGTGCGGGGGCCGGTCTCTGGGCCAAGTCCGTCCGGATCGGGCAGCGGGAGCGGAAGGGCGACGTCCTGTACTGGGTGCGGACCGACTGGGTGGAGAAGGGACGGCCGGCGGGCAAGCGGGTCGCGGCGTACCGGACGACCGGGCCGGTGGCGGGCGACGCCGCGCCCGGCGGGGCGCGGCGTCGCTGAGGGCGTCCCGCGGAGGTCAGACCTCCAGTTCGGCCTCGATCCGCTTCAGCTGGTGGCGGGCCATTGCCAGGTTGGCGCGGCCGCTGTCCAGCACCAGGTAGAGGAAGAGGCCGTTGTTGCCGCGCGTCTTGAGCAGCCGGATCAGGTGGTACTGGGCGCCGAGGGTGATCAGGATGTCCTCGATCTCGTCCTTGATGCCGAGATGTTCCATGGTGCGGAGTTTGGCGCGTACGACATCCGTGTTGCCCGCGGCAGCGACCTCCAGGTTGAAGTCCTTGCCGCCGCCGAGGGTGCCCAGTGCCATGCCGCTGGTGTAGTCGACGAGTGCGACACCGACGGTGCCCTCGATGGACGTCATTGCTTCCTTGAGCGACGCTTCGGTGTTGGCCATGAGTGCTCGTTTCCTTTCCTTGCCGGCCGAGGTGACCGGCTCCGTCTTCTGGCGTTCCTGGTGCTACTTCTGGCGTTCCTGGTGCTGCGTGCGGTGTGGGAGGGGGCCGGGGGGTGGGGTCCGTGGGCGCGGCGCATGCGGCGGCGGTGCGGGTTGGGCGGTGCGTTTCAGCGCGGAGTCGACCAGTTCGCCGATCCGGGTGCCCGCCCGGCGGCCTTCCAGGTGGAGTCGGCCGACGTTGATCCGGTCCTCGGCCAGGAGTGTGAGGACAGCGGAGGATCCCGCCGCGTACGTGGCGATGTAGCCGGTCTCGCCACGTACGAGCAGTTCGCGGAAGCCGCCCCGGCCGGTCGCCTCCGCCATCCGGAGCGCGACGCCGAGCGCGGACGCGGTGAGCGCGGCCACGCCCTCCGCCTCGATTCCCGGGGTGTCCTGCGCCAGGACGAGGCCGTCGGTGCTGGCCGCCAGCGCGCCCGTGAGGAGCGGCACCCGGACCCGTAGCCGCTGGAGTTCGTCCAGGACGTCCTGGACTTCGGCCTCGGGAACCATCAGCTGTCTCCTCCCGGCACGCTGTCTGAGCGCGCGTATCACAGGGCCTCCAATGCGTCTCTGAGCCGGCGCAGCAGGGCGACGTCGGGGTCGGCCGTGACCTCGGGAAGTGTGATCCGGCCGGGAGCGGGGGCGGACGGGGCCGCCGTCTGCCGGACCGCTTCGACCAGTCCGGCGGCCGTGAGCCGCCGAAGGTCGACGAGGATGTGGAACGCCGAGCGGCCCAGGTGCTGGGCGATGTCGGATGCCGTACGTGCTCCGTCCACCAGGTCGAGTACACGGCGCCGGCGCGACGGGACGGGGGCGTCGACGGGATGGGCCGCCCGGGCGAGCGGGGCGGTGTCGGTCACCGCGTCGGGCCAGATCCGGTCCAGCAGGTCCCGGCGCCGGAGCGTCTCGCGCTGCACGGCATCGACGGGGACGGGATGCACGGGGCCGATCCAGTGCGAGACCCCGTAACGGAACCGGGCCGGGGTCCGGGTGGGGGAGAGGGCGAAGAAGGCGGCGTCGTACAGCGCGCTCAAGTGGCAGAGCTCCAGTGCGCCGCCGGGCACCCGCCCGCTGTCCACCAGGTAGCGGCCGACCCGCTGCCCGGCGCCCGCCCGGGCGACCGCGTCCCACCAGCCGTCGCGGTGCAGGGCGCCGCTCGCGGTGAGCAGGATGTCGAGGCCGGGTGTCGACGGGCTCTCGGCGTGCACGACCTGGCCGTCGGCGAGGTAGAGCGTGCCGCGGTCGCGCATCAGGGCCCCGGTGGCACGCTCGGCGGCGAGACGCTGGAGCATGGGGGAGAGGGCGGAGGCTGCTCTCGCGGGGAAGGTTCTCGCGGGAGGCGTTCCCTCGGGCGCGGCGGCTCTCATGCCAGGACCAGCCGCTCCGCCATCTCGCCCAGCCTCATCCGGGCCAGCGCCAGGTTGCCGTCGGAGCGGTCGAGCCACAGATGCAGGAAGACGCTGCTGTCGAAAGCCGTCTCGACGAATCGGATGATGTGGTAGCCGGCGCGGGTGGTGACGATGACGTCTTCCACCGGCGGCGCGGCGCCCGTCGCGGTGGCGTCGTTCCCGCCCGGGCCTGTTAAGGGTTCCGGGACGGAGAGGGTGAACACGGGCTGCTCCGCCGCCATACGCGCCACCTCGGCCGTCTCGGCGGCGGTCGCCTCGTGATCGCCGTTGGGTGAGTCGCCGACGGTGCCTAGGGCGAGACCACTCGTCCAGTCGACCACCGCGGCGCCGCGGGCACCGGGCAGCCTCATGACTTCGAGCAGGCACTCGTCGATTCCGGGCACGCGGACTCCCTCCCGACCCGATGTGCGGCTGTGACCCAGAGGTTACGCAACGTGCCCGCCCCGGGTGGGAGTTCTGGCATTTTCCCTTGGTACATGCGGAAGGCGACCGGAAACGGTCGGACCCGCTGCCGCCCCTGTCATGTTCTGTCCGCGTTCGGTGCTGCATCCCGCCTTCAAGGGCAGGTCTTTCGGGTGCGCCTGTTGACTATAAGTATTCAGAGAAGCAGGATGTGAATAGAAGCAACGCAGTCGCGAGGAGGCCATTGCCATGTCAGGACCCCGCCCCGTACGGGCACCGCGCGGTACCGAACTGAGCGCCCTGGGATGGCAGCAGGAAGCCGCCCTCCGCATGCTGCAGAACAATCTCGACCCCGAGGTCGCCGAGCACCCCGACAAGCTCGTCGTCTACGGCGGCACGGGCAAGGCGGCACGCGACTGGCGTTCGTTCGACGCGATGGTGCGCACGCTGCAGACGCTCAAGCAGGACGAGACGATGCTCGTCCAGTCCGGGCGCCCGGTCGGTGTCATGCAGACCCACGAGTGGGCGCCGCGCGTCCTGATCGCCAACTCCAACCTGGTGGGCGACTGGGCGAACTGGGAGGAGTTCCGCCGCCTGGAGGCGCTCGGACTCACCATGTACGGCCAGATGACGGCCGGCTCGTGGATCTACATCGGTACGCAGGGAATCCTGCAGGGCACGTACGAGACGTTCGCCGCCGTCGCCGCCAAGAAGTTCAACGGGACGCTGGCCGGGACGATCACCCTGACTGCCGGACTCGGCGGCATGGGCGGCGCCCAGCCGCTCGCCGTGACCATGAACGACGGCGTGGCGATCTGTATCGACTGCGACCCGCGCGCCATCGAGCGCCGCATCGAGCACCGCTACCTCGATGTGCGCGCCGACTCCCTGGAGCACGCGCTCCAGCTCGCCACCGAGGCGCGCGACGCGCGCAAGCCGCTCTCCATCGGGCTGCTCGGCAACGCGGCGGAGCTGCTGCCCCGGATGCTCGCCGAGGGCGCCCCGATCGACATCGTCACCGACCAGACCAGCGCGCACGACCCGCTCGCGTACCTCCCGATCGGCGTCGACTTCGACGACATGGCCTCGTACGCCGCTGAGAAGCCCGCCGACTTCACGCAGCGGGCACGCGAGGCGATGGCCAAGCACGTCGAGGCGATGGTCGGCTTCATGGACGCCGGGGCCGAGGTCTTCGACTACGGCAACTCGATCCGCGGCGAGGCCCAGCTCGCGGGCTACGACCGGGCATTCGACTTCCCCGGGTTCGTCCCCGCGTACATCCGGCCGCTGTTCTGCGAGGGCAAGGGCCCGTTCCGCTGGGCCGCGCTGTCCGGCGAGGCGTCGGACATCCACAAGACCGACAAGGCGATGCTCGAACTCTTCCCGGAGAACGAGTCGCTGCACCGGTGGATCAAGATGGCCGGCGAGCGCGTTCACTTCCAGGGGCTGCCCGCCCGGATCTGCTGGCTCGGCTACGGCGAGCGCGACCGCGCCGGTGAGCGGTTCAACGACATGGTGGCCTCTGGCGAACTGGCCGCACCGCTGGCGATCGGCCGCGACCACCTGGACTGCGGGTCGGTGGCGTCCCCGTACCGCGAGACCGAGGCGATGCTCGACGGGTCCGACGCGATCGCGGACTGGCCGCTGCTGAACGCCATGGTCAACGTGGCGTCCGGCGCCTCCTGGGTCTCCATCCACCACGGCGGCGGCGTCGGGATGGGGCGCTCCATCCACGCCGGTCAGGTGACCGTGGCCGACGGTACGAAGCTGGCCGGCGAGAAGATCCGCCGCGTGCTGACGAACGACCCGGGGATGGGGGTCATCCGGCACGTCGACGCGGGGTACGACATCGCGGAGTCCGTTGCCGCGGACAAGGGCGTGCGGATTCCCATGACGGAGGGGCAGTGAGCCTTCCGGGCGGAAGCGGTTCCGTGGGCGCCGAGAGTTTCCCGGCGCCCGCCCTCCTCCACGGTCCGCAGGGACCGGGAGGGGCCGGGCAGCCGTCCTTCCAGGCCATGTGGAAGGAACTTGCCCCCATCGGGCGCCACCTCGAGAGCGGTGGGTACCGGCGGTACGCCTGGACTGGTGCCGATGCCGACTGCCGGGTCTGGTTCCGGGAGCAGGCCGAAGCGCGTGGGCTCGGGTACGAGGTCGACCGGAACGGCAATCAGTGGGCCTGGTTCGGGGATCCGCTCGGTGACGACGCCGTCGTCACCGGGTCGCACCTCGACTCCGTGCCCGACGGCGGTGCGTTCGACGGGCCGCTCGGCGTGGTCTCCTCCTTCGCAGCGCTCGACGAACTCCGCCGCAGAGGAGCCGAGTTCACCCGGCCGTTCGCCATCACCAACTTCGGTGACGAGGAAGGGGCCCGGTTCGGTCTCGCCTGCGTCGGGTCCCGGCTCGCCGCCGGGCAGCTGACCGTCGAGAAGGCGCACCGGCTTCGCGACGGCGACGGCATCACACTGCCGCAGGCCATGGAGGCGGCCGGGTACGACCCCGACGCCATCGGCCCGGACCCCGAACGGCTGGCCCGCATCGGCGCGTTCGTCGAGCTCCATGTCGAGCAGGGGCGCTCCCTCGACCTCACCGGCGACCCGGTCGGTATCGCCTCCGCGATCTGGCCGCACGGCCGCTGGCGGTTCGACTTCCGGGGCGAGGCCAACCACGCGGGGACCACCCGGCTCGTCGACCGGCGCGACCCGATGCTCACGTACGCCGAGACCGTGCTGGCCGCCCGCCGCGAGGCGGAGTTCACCGGCGCTCTCGCTACCTTCGGGAAGATCGCCGTCGAGCCGAACGGCGTCAACGCCATCCCCTCCGTCGTCCGTGGCTGGCTCGATTCGCGCGCCGCCGACCAGGACACCCTTGACGCCGTCGTCACCGGCATCGAGCGGGCCGCCCGGGAGCACGCCGAGCGTGCGGGCATCGATCTCGATGTCGTACGGGAGTCCTTCACGCCCGTCGTGGAGTTCCAGCATGCCCTGCGTGACGAACTCGGCAAGATCCTGACCGGCCGGGGCGGCGACGCGGGCCGCGCCGTGCCCGTCCTCGGCACCGGCGCCGGACATGACGCGGGTATTTTGTCCGCTTCGGTCCCTACCGCCATGCTGTTCGTACGGAACCCCACCGGGATCTCGCACTCGCCGGCCGAGTACGCCGCCGAGGACGACTGCACCGCCGGGGTGATCGCACTCGCCGATGTACTGGAAGGTCTCGCGTGCAGCTGACAACGACACCGACGGGCGCGCGCCCCACCGCCACGTTCTGGATGTCCCACGCCTGGCTCGGCACCCATGTCGAGCCGGGCGTCGCCCTGGTCGTCGCCGACGGGCGGATCGCCGGGATCCGCACCGGCGTCGACGCCCCGCCGCCGGGCGCCACCGTGCTGCGCGGGCTCACGGTGCCCGGTCTCGCCAACACCCACTCGCACGCCTTCCACCGCGCCCTGCGCTCCACCGTCCAGGTGGGCTCCGGCACCTTCTGGACCTGGCGCGAGCTCATGTACCAGGTCGCGTCCCGGCTCACCCCCGATACGTACTACGACCTGGCGCGTGCCGTGTACGCCGAGATGGCGCTGGCAGGCATCACCGCGGTGGGTGAGTTCCACTATCTGCACCACGCACCCGGCGGAGCCCCGTACACCAATCCCAACGCGATGGGCGAAGCCCTGATCGCCGCCGCCGGCGCGGCCGGGATCCGGATCACCTTGCTGGACACGGCCTATCTCGCCGCCGGATTCGGGCAGCGGGCCGGCCAGTACCGGGAGCCCGACCAGCACCAGCTGCGTTTCTCCGACACCACCGCGGACGCCTGGGCCGAACGCGCCTCCCTGCTCAAGGGAAGCGACCACGCCCTGATCGGCGCGGCCGTCCACTCCGTACGCGCGGTGCCCGCCGGCCAGCTCGCGACCGTGGCGAAGTGGGCCGAGGAGCGGCAGGCGCCCCTCCATGTCCATCTCTCCGAACAGACCGCGGAGAACGACGCCTGCCAGGCCGCCCACGGCTGTTCCCCCACCCGGCTCCTCGCCGACCACGGGGTACTCGGCCCGCGCACCACCGGCATCCACAACACCCACCTCAGCAGTGAGGACATCGCGCTGCTCGGCGTCTCGGCCACGGGCACCTGCATGTGCCCCACGACCGAACGCGACCTCGCCGACGGCATCGGACCCGCCGTCGCCCTGCAGCGCGCCGGCTCGCCGCTCTCTCTCGGGAGCGACAGCCACGCCGTGATCGACCTCTTCGAAGAGGCCCGCGCGATGGAGCTCAACGAGCGTCTGCGCACCCGTACCCGCGGCCACTGGACGGCAGCCGCGCTGCTGCGCGCCGCCACCGTCGACGGGCACGCAGCCCTCGGCCGGTCCGACGCGGGCACCCTGGAACCGGGCGCGCTCGCCGACTTCACCACCGTCGCCCTGGACTCCGTCAGAACAGCGGGACCGGTGCCCCGACTGGCCGCCGAAGCAGTCGTATTCGCCGCCTCCGCAGCCGATGTGCGTCATACGGTCGTGGCAGGCCGGCACATCGTCCGCGACGGGCAGCACACGCTCGTCGAGGACGTCCCCGCAGCACTCGCCTCGGCCATCGCCGTCCTGCACGGCTGACCCCGGACCCTCGCAAGGAGAGCAGTCCCCCGATGACGACGACCGCCATCACCAACATCGCCAGTCTGGTCACCAACGACCCCTCCCTCGGTGACGGTTCCCCCCTGGGCCTGATCCTGGACGCGGCCGTCGTCATCGAGGGCGACCGGGTCGTCTGGACCGGTGAATCAAGCAAAGCACCCGCCACTGACAACGCCGTCGACGCGGGCGGCCGCGCGGTGATCCCGGGTTTCGTCGACTCCCACTCCCACCTCCTGTTCGCGGGCGACCGCACCGAGGAGTTCAA
Organism: Streptomyces sp. NPDC056231; assembly: GCF_048270745.1. Lineage (NCBI taxonomy): Bacteria > Bacillati > Actinomycetota > Actinomycetes > Kitasatosporales > Streptomycetaceae > Streptomyces > Streptomyces sp. NPDC056231. Next base: position 325,035 of record NZ_JBLVKW010000002.1, read on the forward strand.
CGCCCGGATGTCCGGCCGCGCCTACAGCGCGGGCGGCATCAGGACCACGGTCGCCGCCACCCGCGCCGCCACCGACGACGAACTCTCCGCCAACGTCGCCCGATACCTCGCCGAGGGCCTGCGCCAGGGCACCACCACCTTCGAGACCAAGTCCGGCTACGGCCTCACCGTCGAGGACGAGGCCCGCGCCCTGCGCATCGCCGCCCAGCACACCGAAGAGGTCACCTACCTCGGCGCCCACATCGTCTCCCCGGACTACGCCGACGACCCGGCCGGCTACGTCGACCTGGTCACCGGGCCGATGCTCGACGCCTGTGCCCCGTACGCCCGTTGGGTCGACGTCTTCTGCGAGAAGGGCGCCTTCGACGGCGACCAGGCCCGCGCGATCCTGACCGCGGGCATCGCGAAGGGCCTGCACCCCCGCGTCCACGCCAACCAGCTCGGCCACGGCCCCGGCGTCCAGCTCGCCGTGGAACTCGGTGCCGCCTCCGCCGACCACTGCACCCACCTCACCGACGCCGACGTCGACGCCCTGGCACAGGGCACCACCGTCGCCACCCTGCTCCCCGGCGCCGAGTTCTCCACCCGCGCCGCCTGGCCGGATGCCCGCCGCCTGCTCGACGCGGGCGTCACCGTGGCCCTCTCCACGGACTGCAACCCAGGCTCGTCGTTCACGTCCTCCGTGCCCTTCTGCATCGCGCTCGCCGTACGCGACATGGGCATGACGCCGGACGAGGCCCTCTGGTCCGCCACCGCGGGCGGCGCCGCGGCCCTGCGCCGTACGGACATCGGCCGCATCGCCCCCGGCGCCCGCGCCGATCTGGTGCTCCTGGACGCGCCCAGCCACGTCCACCTGGCCTACCGGCCGGGCGTGCCGCTGGTCCACACGGTCTGGCAGCGCGGCGAACGCGTCGTCTGACCCGCACAGCACGACGCGAACGCGCCGCCCGGCACGGTGCCGGGCGGCGCGTCATGTCACAGCAGGGCGAACACGGCCCGACGCGGTTCTAGGCCCCGGGGATCCACCCCGGCGCCATCCACGTCGCCGCCGCGGCTCCGCACAGAAGGCAGAGCGCCTTGTCCGCCCAACGGGGCGCACCGAGCTTCGCCGCCGCGTCCGCCGCTTCGACCGTGATCAGCAGACCGCTGAGCAGGACGAGAGGACCGTCGCTCCAGGTGATCTCCGGGCGGCCGATGGCCGCCCAGCCGACCGCGATGCCGACCAGGCACAGGCCGGTGTAGAGCGCGCGCGGGTTGGGCCTGGAGCGGAGTTTGTTCCTCGACCGGTGGACGAAGATGAGCGCGAGCTGCGCCAGCAGCGCTATCAGAGCGAACATCGTGCACGGCTCCTAGAACTTGCAGGCATTCTGGATGGCCGAGATGCCGAGGAGCGCTGCGATGGCCTTGCGGTGCGCCGACGTCACCTGGCCGCCGCCAACGAACTGCGCGTACGCCCCGCCGACGGCGCGGTCGACCTGCCCTCGCCCGACATCATCACCGCCCCGGTGCTGGCGGCCATGCCGCTGGACATGCTCTTCGACTACCTCGGCATCCGCCTCAACGGCCCCAAGACCGCCGAGGTACCGGTCGCCCTCGGCTTCAACATCACCGGGGGCATCGCGGGCGACCCGAGCACCTACAGCCTCCACGTGCGCAACGGTGTACTCGTCCAGTACCCGAACACCCTGGACGCGGTGCGGACCGACGCCGGCTACACGAATCACCCGGGAGGGCCCGAACAAGCTGGCCATCTCCGCCGCCACCCCCGAGGACCTGCTGAACTCCGGCGACCTCACCGTGGAATCCGGTGGCCTCGCACCGCTGAACGCCCTCAACGAACTCCTCGACACCTTCGGCTACTGGTTCGGCCTCACCACCCCCTGACATGCGCAAGGCCGTGGTTCCGGCCCATCTGGGCGGACCGGAACCACGGCCTTCGGTGTCCCACTTCTCCTTCACCGTCGCCAACCACTCGCGGCCTGATCAAACCGACCATGTGTGGCGACGACCCCTGGAAACCGCCCATCAGCCGTGGGGCGGGCCCCTCCGCAAGTGCGGCGTACCGTGCGACCGTTCACTCCTCCAGGGTCAGTCCCTTGCGGAGTCTGACCAGCGTGCGGGAGAGCAGCCGGGACACGTGCATCTGCGAGATGCCCAGCTCCTCACCGATCTCCGACTGCGTCATATTGGCGACGAACCGGAGCGAGAGGATCTTCCGGTCGCGACCGGGCAGCGAGGCGATCAGCGGTTTCAGGGACTCGACGTACTCGATGCCTTCGAGTCCGTGGTCCTCGTAGCCGATCCGGTTCGCCAGCGCGCTCTCGGTCTCGTCCTCCTCGGCCTTGGCGTCGAGTGAGCTCGCGGTGTACGCGTTGCTTGCGGCCATGCCTTCGACGACCTCGTCGTCGGTGAGTCCGAGGCGGTCGGCGAGTTCGCCCACGGTGGGCGCCCGGTCGAGTTGCTGGGCGAGTTCGTCGCCCGCCTTGGCCAGGTCGAGCCGCAACTCCTGCAGCCGGCGCGGGACGCGCACGGACCAACTGGTGTCGCGGAAGAATCGCTTGATCTCGCCGATGACGGTCGGCATCGCGAAGGTCGGGAACTCGACGCCCCGGCTCAGCTCGAACCGGTCGATCGCCTTGATCAGGCCGATGGTGCCGACCTGGATGATGTCCTCCATGGGTTCGCTGCGGGAGCGGAACCGTGAGGCGGCGAACTTGACCAGGGCCAGGTTCAGTTCGACGAGTGTGTTGCGCACGTACGCGTACTCGTGGGTGCCCTCTTCGAGGGATTCGAGCCGCGCGAAGAGTGTCTTCGACAGCGCTCTGGCGTCCGTTGCGCCCACTTCGTCGTACGGCGGGATCTCGGGAAGTCCTTCGAGGCTGTCGCTGCCCTTGGTAATACTGATGTCGCTGGTGCTGCGGCGCGGAGCGGGTACGGCGACCGCGGCAGGGGAGTCTGATTCGGTCAGTCCCTGAGGACATGCTGACGTCGCGATATGGGTACGCGGTCCGTCGAGCCGGGGTGACATGGTCTCCTCCATCGTTCTCGGCATATGGCTGCCGATGCCCATGCGTGTTCCTGCGGTGAAGCGGCGCCTCCAAAGCCGGTCGTGTTTCGGGTGTCCCTCTACCCTTACCCGGTCCTGACGTGCGGATACAACCGCCAATTGCGGCTATATGTCCGGTTTGTTGGGGTCTCTGGCTACCGTGTGCCGCACGGAACGCGTAGTGTTTTACGAACGTCAGCGACAGCTACACACGCAACCGCACGCGCCATCGCAGAGGGTGGACGCACGGTGACGCAGGCAGTGACGAACGGCGAAGAGGGACGGGCATGGACCGCCAGACGGTCGGCAATGCGAACCGGGGTCGACTTCAGGTCGAGGTCCGGACCGAGGGGCGCAGTGAGGTAGTGACGCCGGTGGGTGAGTTGGATCACCACACCGCCGACTTGCTCCGCGAACCCCTGGAGAGCGCGGTCGAACACGGACGGACCCGCCTGGTGGTCGACTGTTCGCGACTCGAATTCTGTGATTCCACCGGGCTCAATGTGCTGCTCGGTGCCCGCCTCAAGGCGGAGGCGGCCGGGGGAGGGGTCCATTTGGCCGGAATGCTGCCGATGGTGGCGAGGGTCTTCGAGATCACCGGGGCCGAGGCGGTCTTCACCGTCCATGACTCCCTCGAATCGGCGCTGGACACCTGATCGTGGCCCGGAGCGCAGCCTCACCCGTCCCGGGTGTCGCCTGCCTCACGCATTCCGCATGGGCGAAGTGGGTGTTGTCACGATACGGCGGGGCAGGAGACATTCCGGCGAACCTCTCGTGACCCGGGTGGCCCGCACACTCCGTGCGGCCCGCACACTCTGTATGCGGCCGATATCCGTATCGGCAGCTGCGGCCGTATCTGTATCTGTAACTGTTCAATGGCGACATGGTGAATCGGTGAGGTGAAGCGCTGATGAGCACCACCCGGCAGCATCCGCCGGGCGACCTCGGCCGGGAGCCGGAGGGCGCGGGCGACGGCGCCGACGCAGCCTCCTCCGGGCCCGTCGACCGGCGGTGGCGCACGCTGCCCCTGCGGGGGGTCAGCGGCATCGTTCCGACAGCCCGCGATTTCGCCCGGCAGGCGCTCCGCGACTGGGGCTGGCTCCCCGCGTCGAGCGCCGACCGGCGTGCAGCCGCCGAGGACGTCCTGCTGGTCGTCTCCGAACTGGTCACGAACGCCTGCCTGCATGCGGAAGGACCGGAGGAGCTTCGCATCGCCTGCACCTCGAAGGTGCTGCGGGTGGAGGTCGTCGACGGTGGTGCGGGACAGCCTGCGCCGCGCACCCCGCACCGGGCGGGCCGGCCCGGTGGGCACGGCATGTTCATCGTGCAGAGGCTCTGTCTGGACTGGGGTGTCCACCGGGAGTCGGGCCGGCCCGGCAAGACCGTATGGGCGGAGCTGGCCGCTCCCGCGTAGTCACCACCCGAACCGTCGGGCCGTGCGCCCCCCTTCTTGCCCCGAAGAGCGCGCCGGATCGGCGCGCTCTTTGTCTTCCCTCCATAGGGCCCCAGGCGTACCTTGAGCGCCCGATCTGATGTGTCGTCAGTAACTTGCGTCGGAGCGATGCGGCGCGCGGCGACTTCCGGCATGAGGGGAACTGAGGTGCCGTACCCGAAGCGAACAGCTCTCGCGCTGGCGTCCGCGCTGGCCGGCTCGGTGGTGCTGCTGGCCGCGCCCGCCGCCCACGCCACGGTCGTGGACGTCGACTACAGGTGCAAGACGCCCATCGGCGACAAGAACGCGGTGTCGCCCATCGACATCAAGGGAGTGAAGAGCGGCAGCAGTTACACGCTCACGATGTCCTTCCAGAAGGGCGTCTCGTCCAGCCCCGTCGAGCTGGGCAAGGGCGCCATGAAGCCCAGCGCGGTCATCCGGCTGAGCGGCGCCGAATCGGGCCAGGTCCAGGTCTCGGGACCGGCGAACGCCGAGGCGATCCCCGCGAACACCCCGATCAAGATCAGTGACCTGTCGGGTACGTACACCCCGAAGAAGAGCGGCAAGGTCGGCTTCACCGCCGGCGTGCTCACCATCAAGGCGCTCGGTACGACCACGACCTGCACTCCGGGCAACAGTCCGAAGCCGTCGCTCGAACTCGATGTGACGGCGGCGGCCGGCTCGAAGGACGCCCCGGAGACCACCCTGCCGAAGACCGGACCGCTCGACTCGGCGATGGCGCTCGGGACGCTCGGCGGCACGGTACTGCTGACCGGTGCGGCCGGGGTGCTGTGGCTGACCCGGCGGGGACAGCGGGCCGTGGGCTGAGCTCCGCGGAGCCGCCGCGCGCCGTCCGTACGTACACGCCCGTTCTGTACGCACCAGGGAGCCTGCCCCCATGCCGCTGTTGACCGGTCACGCAGCCCGAGCCGTTCTCGCAGCGCTGCTGTGTGCTTTTGCCTGCGCCCTCTCCGCGACCCCGGCAACCGCCGCCGACCGGAGCGGCGCCGACTGGACGGCGCGGCCCGCGGCGGGCGGTGGGACCCGGAGCGGCGGGGACGGCGGCAGACCGTACTTCTATCTGGAGGGACTGCCCGGCACTGTGCTGCAGGACCGGCTCTCCGTCACCAACCCGGGCACCGCCCCGGTCACCGTGCGCCTGCGCGGGGCGGACGCGTACCACGCCGAGGGCGGTGACTTCGCCGTACGCGCAACGAAGGACTCCACCGGGACCGGCGCCTGGCTGCGGCTCGCCGCGGACCGGGTGACCGTGCCCGCCCGTACCCGCGCCGAAGTGCCGTTCTCCGTCACTGTCCCGGCAGGTGCGTCGCCGGGCGACCACCCGGGGGCGATCGTCGCCGAGAGCTCCGGGCGCTCGGTGGGCGTACGCGTCCATCTGCGGGTCAGCGGGCCCACACTGACCGCACTGACCGTCGAGGAGGTCAGCGTGTCCGGGCGGACCATCCACTACACCCTGGTCAACCGGGGCAACGCGGCCCTCGCCCCACGCCTCGCCGTCAGCGCGGACGGGGTCTTCGGCACCCTGCTGCGGCGCGAGGCGCGGAACCTGACGGTGGACCTGCTGCCCGGACAGCGGGTGAGACTCACCGAACCGTGGCGGGACGCCCCCGCTCTCGATTCCGCCACCGTCCGGCTCCGCGTCACCGCCGCGGGCGGAGCGCACAGCGAGGCGACCGCCCCGGCGGTCTTCGTCCCCTGGGCGCCGGTGACCTGCGGCGCCCTGCTGGTTCTGGCCGCGGCCGCCGCAGGTGCGTACGCATACCGGCGCCGGCCACCGGGCGACGACGGCCCGGACCATGGCGACGCAGCTCGAACCCCGGCAGAGAGAAGGCACGTGGTGAAGGCGGGAGCGGAATCGTGAGACGACAGAACGGACCGGCGTCCCTCCGGCGTGGCAGCCACCAGTGGGCCGCCGCGTTGCTCGTCACGCTGCTGCCCGCCCTGCTGCTCCTGCCGGCGCCCGGCGCCCGCGCGGCGGACGGAAAGCCCGCAGTCACCCTCTCCGAGAAGCAGGCGGGCAAGGGCGGCGACATTACCGTCAAGGGCACCGGATGGCGGCCGAACACCCTGCTGATGATGCTGATCTGCGGGCAGTCCGCACCCGCCACGGGCGTCATCGGCGGCACCAACTCCTGTGCCAACGCCGACGGACGCGCCGTCACCACAGACGCCAAGGGCGCCTTCAGCAAGAAGATGCCGGTCTCCGAACCGCCCAAGCCGTGCCCCTGCGTGGTGCATGTCGCGACGGTCACCGGGGAACAGGCAGCCGCCGACGCCGGGTTCGTCGTAGCCGGACACCCCGTCGCCCCGCTGCCGGAACAGACGGACGGCGGAAAGCTCGCGGTGCTCGCCACCACCCGGCTGGAGGGCGACAGCGGAATCCTCACCTGGTTCGGCGCCCCGCCCTCCCGGCAACTCGTCTTCACTGTGGGCAACCTCGGCTCGGCGCCGGTCAAGGACCCGGTCTTCCGGGTCGGCACCGCGCACGGCGTCTTCGCCCCGCAGTGGGAGGAGCGGCAGTGGCGCGGCACCATCGCGCCCGGCCGCAAGGCACAGATCGAACTGCCGGTCGAACTGACGGCGGGCGCCCACGGCGACTACCGGATCTCCCTGCGGTACGGGACGAAAACACTGGCCGAACAGCCGTGGGGGGTGGGCCGGCCCTGGGGCGTCACGCTCTTCTGGATCATGCTCTGCGTCGTCGTACCGGCCGCGGTGTTCCGTATCGGCATGGCGATCGTCGACAAGGTGCGGCCCCGCGCCGCGTACACCCCGGCCCGCGCCGGTCGTCATCGCCATCCGCTGCCGGCCGGCGTGGCGAAGCTCCCGAGGCTGCGCCGGGGACCGCGCACCCCGGCAACCCCGTCGACAGCGTCCACGGCAGGGCCTGCCCCGGGCGCTACCACCACGGCCGCGCTGCCGTGGTTCACACCGGATTCCGCACCGTCAGAGAACAGACCCACGACGAAGGGACATTCGTGAGCACGCAACGGAGGATGAGCGCGGCCGGAGTCGCGCTGATGCTCGGCGGCGCGGGGATCCTGCTGGCCGCGAGCCCAGCCCTGGCTGCCGACGTCTCGTACAAGACGGAGTGCATACCGCCGTCCATCTCCGGACTGCCCCCTGTGCAGGGCACGACCGAGGTGCAGCTGACCGCACCCGCCGAGGCAAAGGTCGGGGACAGCGTCGAGGTGGTGTGGAAGACGGTCCAGGCCGCTTCCAGGAACCCCGACGTCCTGGACCTGGAGAAGGACACGGTCAAGCCGACCGGCACCATCGAGGTCGGCGGTGCGGCCACGGGAACGCTGAAGATGGAAGGGCCACGGCAGAACCCGCCGATCCCCAAGAACAGCGCCATGGTGCTGCCCGACATGAAGGGCACGCTGAAGCTGGAGAAGGCCGGCGAGATCACGCTGACGCCGGGCGCGTACAACATCAACGTGTCGAAGCCGATCTCCACCGACACCAAGTGCTCCCCGAAGGAGACCGTTCAGCCGGGCGCGACGATCAAGGTCACGGACGGCGGCGGTACGACAGCAGGGGGTACGACCACCGGTACGACAGCGGGTGGCACGACCACCGGCTCCACCGCGGCGGGCGGCACGACGGCGGGCGGTACGACGGCGGCAGGGGGAACGACGTCCGGCGGAACGGACACCGGAGGCGCTGACTCCGGCACCACCACCGCCGGGTCGAGCGGCGGCGGCAGTGGTCAAACCGACTTCGAGGGCAAGGAGGTGTCTGTCGCGTACGCTTGCAAGACCCCGCTCGGTGACAAGAACGCCACCTCCCCGGTGAAGATCGACGCGAAGAAGAACGGCGGCAGCTTCGACCTCACGGTGAAGTTCAGCAAGTCGGTCATGGACAGCCCCGCCGACATTCCGGCCGATTCGGTGAAGCCCTCCATGGAGGTCGGGCTCGGCGGAGCCGACAAGGGCACGGTCCATGTCGAGGGCTCCACCAACAAGGGGCCCATCAAGTCCGGCACACCGATCCGGATCCCCGATCTCACGGGTACGTACAAGCCGGGCGCGAGCGGTAGGTCCACCCTCAGTCCGGGCGTGCTGACCGTGAAGGCGCTCGGCACGACGACGACCTGCACCCCGCCGGCCGGTGTCGCGGTCTCCCTGGAGCTGGACACCTCGTCCCAGCCCGGCGGGGCCGTGGGCGGCTCGGGCACGGGGGGCGCCACGGCCGGCGGCGGTACGGACTCCGGAGGCGGACTGGCCGAGACCGGGGCCGAGGACAACGGCACTCTGCGCGCACTCGGCCTGGTCGCCGGTACGGCGATCCTGCTGGGCGGCGCCGTGTTCACGTTCACCCCGTGGCGCAGGCTGCGCGGCACCCGATGAGCTGAGCCGCCGGAAACGCGAAGGGCCGCCGCACCGGCGATCCGGTGCAGCGGCCCTTCAGTGCCTCAGTGCCTCAGTGCACTTCGCCCATGAGCTGCTTGACCTTGTTGCGGTACATGAAGATCGCGACACCCGCGGCTGCCGCGAGGGCGGCCTGCAGAGCGACGATGCCGGTGCCGTTCAGGCCGACACCCGCGATGGAGAGCAGACCCGTGGTGCAGTCACCGGCGGTGACGGCCAGGAACCAGACACCCATCATCTGGCTCGCGTACTTGGCCGGAGCCATCTTCGTGGTGACGGAGAGACCGACCGGGGACAGCGTCAGTTCGGCGACGGTCTGCACGAAGTAGATCGCGACCAGCCACATCGCGGCGGCCTTGTGACCGTCCGTGGCGATCGTCAGCGGTATCAGGAAGAGGAAGAACGACGCACCGACCAGCACCAGACCGGAGCTGAACTTCACGATCGTGCTCGGCTCCTTGCCACGCCGGTTCAGTGCCAGCCAGAAGGCGGCGAAGACCGGGGCCAGCGCCATGATCAGGACCGGGTTGACCGACTGGTACCAGGAGACCGGGAAGTCCCACCCGAGGATGCTGTTGTCGGCCGAGTTGTCGGCGAAGATCGCCAGGGTCGAACCGCCCTGGTCGTAGATCATCCAGAACATGGCGGCGGCGACGAAGAACCAGATGTAGCCGGACATCTTCGACTGCTCGGCGGCGCTGAGCTCCTTGTCGCGCTTGATGCGCGTCAGGACCATCACCGGAATGATCAGACCCGCGATCGTGATCGGGACCAGGATCCAGTTGAGCGTGTAGACGCCGGTGACAACCGTCACGATGTAGAAGACGGCCGCGATGGCCAGCCAGATCATGCCCTTGCGCAGCGTGTCGGCGCGCTCGGCGGCCGACAGCGGCTTCGGGACGACGAGGCTGCGCTCGTTCAGGTGGCGGGTGCCGAACAGGTACTGAGCGAGGCCCAGCCCCATGCCGACCGCGGCGAGCGCGAAGCCCAGGTGCCAGTTGACACTCTCACCGATGGTGCCGATCACCAGCGGGGCGGCGAAGGCGCCCACGTTGATACCCATGTAGAAGACCGTGAAGCCACCGTCGCGGCGCGGGTCGTCCGGTCCGTCGTAGAGGTGGCCGACCATCGTGGAGATGTTGGACTTCAGCAGACCGGAACCGATGGCGACGAGTCCGAGACCGGCGAAGAAGGTGCCCTGCGAGGGCAGCGCCAGCGTCAGGTGGCCGATCATGATGACCGTGCCGGCGACGGCGACCGTCTTGCGGGGGCCCCAGACACGGTCGCCGAACCAGCCGCCGGGCATGGCGAGCAGGTACACCAGCGACACGTAGACCGAGTAGATCGCCGTGGCCGTGGCGGGGTTCATGTGAAGCCCGTCGGGAGCGATCAGGTAGAGGGGGAGCAGGGCCCTCATGCCGTAGTAGCTGAAGCGCTCCCACATCTCGGTCATGAAGAGAGTGGCCAGGCCGCGGGGGTGGCCGAAGAAGGTCTTCTCCGAGCCGGCCGTGCCGGCGGAGTCCTTCGTCAGGCTGGACGCCATGGTCGATCCTTGCTTGCTCGGGACGCGACGCCTCGTGAGCGTGACGCGCCCGGTGGGGGGAGGCCGGCACCGACGCGGCAGACGTCCCACCCCTCACGCCTGAGAAGGGATTCGCTCCGGACTCCGCACGGTGCACGGAGCGGGTACCGGAGTCGGGGGACCAGCTGCATCGGGATCCACGCCCGGCGCACATCCTTGCGCTCCGGGCCCGGCCACAGGTCATTCACTGAAGTCAGGGCTGGCGGGTGCCAGCCCGTGCACAAAAGAGACCCTTGGCGCTTAAAGCTGCCCAAAGGTCTTTGAGTAGTGCAACAGGCGTCGAGTCACCATACGAACCACTGTGGTCGATATGAAAGGACTTGAGATATGGATCACAGGTTCAGGTGCAACCAAATCACATATTCCAAGGCGGCCCTTCGAATTGGGACGCAGACCCACAGGCCTTGTGGATCACCTCCCGGTGGCCGCCCCATGCGGACTACCATCACTCCATGACCCGTGTACTGCTCGCCGAGGATGACGCTTCCATCTCGGAGCCGCTGGCTCGCGCCCTGCGTCGGGAGGGTTACGAGGTCGAGGTCCGCGAAGACGGTCCGACCGCCCTCGACGCCGGCCTCCAGGGCGGCATCGACCTGGTCGTGCTCGACCTGGGCCTGCCCGGGATGGACGGCCTCGAAGTAGCCCGACGGCTTCGCGCCGATGGCCACGCCGTGCCGATCCTGGTGCTCACCGCCCGCGCCGACGAGGTGGACACCGTCGTCGGCCTGGACGCCGGAGCCGACGACTACGTCACCAAGCCGTTCCGCCTGGCCGAACTCCTCGCCCGGGTCCGGGCGCTGCTCCGGCGCGGCATCACCGACCCGACCCCGCAGCCCGCCACGCACGGGGTGCGGATCGACGTCGAATCGCACCGGGCCTGGATGGGCGACGAGGAGCTCCAGCTCACCGCGAAGGAGTTCGACCTGCTGCGGGTCCTGGTCCGCGACGCCGGCAGGGTCGTCACCCGCGACCAGTTGATGCGCGAGGTCTGGGACACCACCTGGTGGTCCTCCACGAAGACGCTCGACATGCACATCTCCTGGCTCCGCAAGAAGCTCGGCGACGACGCGGCCAATCCTCGCTACATCGCGACCGTCCGGGGCGTCGGCTTCCGGTTCGAGAAGAGCTGACGTACAGAAACAGTCATGCGCCGCCGACTGATCAACTCCACGCTCGCCGTGGTGCTCGTGGTGATCGCCGTCTTCGGCGTGTCCCTCGTCATCGTCGAGACCCGCACCATCAGCCACAGCGCCCAGGAGAGTGTCGACTCGGAGGCGCTGCGGCTGATCAGCGTGGTCGAGAGCCGGCTCCTCGGGGCGGAACGGATCAATCCCCGGGTGCTGGCCGAACAGGTCGACCACAACCGGTACGCCCGGGTCGAGATCCCCGGCCGCGCCCCCATCGTCGTGGGCACGCGTCCCACCGGCAGTGTGATCAGAAGTACGGCGAAGGGGGAGCAGGGCGAGAAGGTCACCGTCGAGGAGTCCCGCTCCGCCGTCACCCGCGAGGTCGGGCGCACGCTGATGATCATCGGTGCGGTGGCGCTGCTCGCGATCGTCTCCGCGGTGCTCCTCGCCGTACGCCAGGCCAACAAGCTGACCTCGCCGCTCACCGACCTCGCCGAGACCGCGGAACGTCTGGGCTCCGGTGACCCGCGGCCGCGCCACAAGCGGTACGGGGTGCCGGAGCTGGACCGGGTCGCGGACGTCCTCGACTCCTCCGCCGAACGGATCGCCCGGATGCTGACCGCGGAACGCCGGCTCGCAGCCGATGCCTCCCATCAGCTCCGCACGCCGCTGACCGCGCTCTCCATGCGGATCGAGGAGATCTCCGTCACCGACGACCCGGACACGGTGAAGGAGGAGGCGAACATCGCCCTCACCCAGGTCGAGCGCCTCACCGACGTGGTGGAGCGGCTGCTGACCAACGCCCGCGACCCGCGCACCGGCTCGGCGGTCGTCTTCGACCTCGACGAGGTCGTCAAGCAGCAGATCGAGGAATGGCGCCCCGCTTACCGCGGCGAGGGCCGCGCCATCGTCCGCTCCGGCAAACAGGGCCTGCGGGCCGTCGGCACGCCGGGCGCGGTCGCCCAGGTGCTGGCCGCACTGATCGAGAACTCACTGATGCACGGCGGCGGCACGGTGGCCCTGCGCACCCGGGTCACCGGCAACCAGGCGGTCATCGAGGTGACGGACGAGGGCCCCGGCGTCCCGCCCGATCTGGGCGCCAGGATCTTCGAGAGGACGATCAGCGGCCGCAACTCGACGGGAATCGGCCTCGCGGTCGCCCGTGACCTGGCCGAGGCGGACGGCGGTCGTCTGGAACTGCTCCAGCAGCAGCCGGCGGTCTTCGCCCTGTTCCTGAGCCGGGTGGCCCGGAACCGCGAGGAACCGGAACGACCGGTCCGCTGAATCAGGCCCGCCAAGGGGAGACCGAGGGCGAAGCTGCCATCGGACGCCCCCGGTGCCTCAACGTCGTACGGGCTCCACCGGCACCCGCTCCACGGTCCCGCGCCCCTGTGCCACCACGGCTACGCCGTCTTTGGCAGGCAGTGCCTTGAACACCCAGCTCCGGTAGGACCAGAACCGGAACAGCGTCGCGATCCCGATTCCCAGGATCTTGAAGATGTTGCTCTGGACCGGGCCGTCCCACCCGAACCCGTACGTCGCCGTGTACAGCACACCGTTCTCGATCGCCGCACCCACCGCGCTGAACAGCAGGAACAGCGTCAGTTCCCGGGTCCGCCCGGTCTTGTCACGGTCCCGGTACGTCCAGTAGCGGAAGCCCACGTAGTTGAAGAGGATGGCGACGAATGTGGCCAGCAGACTGGCCCGCACCACTTGAAGGTCCGTGGTGTGCCACAGCAGGTTGGACACCGCCACATTGACCAGCAGACCCATCGCGCCGACCACGCCGAACTTGGCGACCTCCCGGGCCAGCGCATCCAGCCGGGTCCGTAGCACGCCCCGTTCGTTCATGGTGATGGCTCAGCCCCGTCCGTGGATTCGGTCAACCCAGTCATGCTATCCACGCCTCCCAGGAGATTCCTGTGAGCATCCACAGAGGCGTGGCGAGCCTCTGAAACGGATCCTCCGGCCGCCGCCCCCAGGGGCATCGTCCGGCGGCCCCCGGGACGCCCGATACTCTGGAGGCGTGACGTTCCCGGTAGTCGGCATGGTCGGCGGCGGTCAGCTCGCCCGTATGACCCACGAGGCGGGCATCCCCCTCGGCATCAAATTCAAGCTCCTCAGCGACACCCCTCAGGACTCGGCGGCCCAGGTGGTGAGCGAAGTCGTCATCGGCGACTATCGCGACCTGGACACGCTGCGCGCCTTCGCGCGCGGTTGTGACGTGCTCACCTTCGATCACGAGCACGTCCCGAGCGAGCATCTGCGGGCCCTGGAGGCGGACGGCATTCCGGTGCGCCCCGGCCGCGACGCGCTGGTGCACGCCCAGGACAAGGGGGTGATGCGCGCGAAGCTCAGCGAGATCGGCGCGCCCTGCCCCCGCCACCGCATCGTGACGGACCCGGCGGACGCCGCGGCGTTCGCGGCCGAGGTCGGCGGGTTCCCCGTCATCCTGAAGACGGTCCGCGGCGGCTACGACGGCAAGGGCGTCTGGGTGGTCCGCTCCGAGGCGGACGCGGCGGACCCGTTCCGGGCGGGTGTCCCCGTCCTCGCCGAGGAGAAGGTCGACTTCGTACGGGAGCTGGCGGCCAACATCGTCCGCTCGCCGCACGGCCAGGCAGTCGCCTACCCGGTCGTGGAGTCCATCCAGGTCGACGGCGTCTGCGACACGGTCATCGCCCCGGCCCCCGAGCTGAGCGAAGAGCTCGCCGGCGAGGCCCAGCAGCTGGCCCTGCGGATCGCCGCCGAGCTCGGTGTCGTCGGCCACCTCGCCGTCGAACTCTTCGAGACCCGCAATGACGACGGGACTCCCGGCATACTCGTCAACGAGCTCGCGATGCGCCCGCACAACTCCGGGCACTGGACCCAGGACGGCGCGATCACCTCCCAGTTCGCCAACCACGTCCGAGCCGTTCTCGACCTGCCGCTCGGCGACCCGCGCCCGCGCGCCACCTGGACGGTCATGTGCAACGTCCTCGGCGGCGACTACCCGGACATGTACCAGGCGTACCTGCACTGCATGGCCCGCGACCCGCAGCTCAAGATCCACATGTACGGCAAGGACGTGAAGCCCGGCCGCAAGGTCGGACATGTCAACACCTACGGCGACGACCTGGCGGATGTGCGCGAGCGCGCCCGGCACGCGGCCGACTACCTGCGAGGAACGATCACCGAATGACTTCCCCCGCCTCCGCCGCGCCGGTCGTCGGCATCGTCATGGGTTCGGACTCCGACTGGCCCGTCATGGAAGCAGCTGCCAAGGCCCTCGACGAGTTCGAGATCCCGTACGAGGTCGACGTCGTCTCCGCCCATCGCATGCCGCACGAAATGATCGCGTACGGGGAGAACGCCGCGGACCGCGGCCTCAAGGCGATCATCGCGGGCGCGGGCGGCGCAGCCCACCTGCCCGGCATGCTCGCGTCGGTCACCCCGCTGCCCGTCATCGGCGTCCCGGTTCCGCTGAAGTACCTGGACGGCATGGACAGCCTGCTGTCCATCGTGCAGATGCCGGCTGGTGTGCCCGTCGCGACCGTGTCGGTCGGCGGTGCGCGCAACGCGGGTCTGCTCGCCGCCCGTATCCTCGCCGCCCACGACAGCGAGCTGCTGGCCCGCATGCGGGAATTCCAGCAGGAGCTGAACGACCAGGCGACCGAGAAGGGCAAGCGGCTGCGCAGCAAGGTCGAGGGCAGCGACGCCTTCGGCTTCGGCAAGTAGACACAGCGGACAACGAGCGGAAGCGGGCGACCATGGCGGATCTGATCACGGACCGGACCACGGAACACTCCGGGGACCACCTCGCACAGGCTGCGGAACTCCTCGCCGAGTACCCGGTCGTCGACGGTCACAACGATCTGCCCTGGGCACTTCGCGAACAGGTCGGGTACGACCTGGACGCGCGCGACATCGCCACCGACCAGTCCGCCCACCTCCACACCGACATCGGGCGGCTGCGCGCCGGTGGCGTCGGCGCGCAGTTCTGGTCCGTCTACGTACGGTCCGACATGGCGGGCGAGGACGCCGTCAGCGCCACCCTCGAACAGATCGACGTGGTCACCGAGCTGCTGGGCCGCTACCCCGCGGACCTGCGGCGCGCCCTGACCGCCGACGACATGGAGACGGCCCGCACCGAGGGCCGGATCGCTTCCCTGATGGGAGCCGAGGGCGGCCACTCCATCAACAACTCGCTGGGCACCCTGCGCGCCCTGCACGCCCTCGGTGTCCGCTACATGACGCTCACCCACAACGACAACATCGCGTGGGCGGACTCGGCGACGGACGAGCCCGGCGTCGGAGGTCTCTCGCCGTTCGGCCACGAGGTGGTACGGGAGATGAACCGCACCGGCATGCTGGTCGACCTCTCCCATGTGGCGGCCACGACGATGCGCGACGCGCTCGCCACCTCCACCGCACCGGTGATGTTCTCGCACTCCTCGTCGCGGGCGGTCTGCGACCA
Organism: Streptomyces sp. NPDC056231; assembly: GCF_048270745.1. Lineage (NCBI taxonomy): Bacteria > Bacillati > Actinomycetota > Actinomycetes > Kitasatosporales > Streptomycetaceae > Streptomyces > Streptomyces sp. NPDC056231. Next base: position 341,069 of record NZ_JBLVKW010000002.1, read on the forward strand.
CCCGCGCAACATCCCCGACGACGTCCTCGCGCAGCTCCCGGCCAACGGCGGCATCGCCATGGCGACCTTCGTACCGAAGTTCGTCCTGCCGGAAGCCGTCGAATGGACCCGTGCGGCGGACCAGAACATGCGCGATCACGGTCTGCACCACCTCGACACCACCGCGGCGGCCATGAAGATCCACGCGGAGTTCGAGGCCGCCCACCCGCGCCCGATGGCCACCGTGGCGACGATCGCCGACCATCTCGACCACATGCGCGAGGTCGCCGGGATCGACCACATCGGTATCGGCGGCGACTACGACGGCACCGCGTTCCTCCCCGCAGGTCTGGAGGACGTCTCGGGCTACCCGAACCTGATCGCGGAACTGCTGGGCCGCGGCTGGTCCGCCGCCGACCTCGCCAAGCTCACCTGGCGCAACGCGGTACGGGTGCTGCGCGACGCCGAGGCCGTCGCCCGCGACCTGCGGACGCGACGCGGCCCGTCCCACGCCACGATCGAGGAATTCGACGCCCCGGCGTCCTGACGTCCCACGGGACGGGAGGGCGCTCCTCCCGTCCCCCCGAACGCAGGGGCGGACTCGCCCGCCTCGGCCGTCCCGCTGTGCGGCCCACGCGCTCACCGACCACCCGTCTGACGTCCTCGACGACGTGCTGCGGATGCCGCGCCGGCGGTGCGGGACGACCCCGGTCAGGCGCGGGGCCGTCCCATCGCCCGGTACGTCCAGCCCGCCTCGCGCCACAGCGTGCTGTCCAGCGCGTTGCGGCCGTCGAGAATGATCCGGTGTGCGGCGGCCTCGCCCAGAGCCGCCGGGTCCAGCTCGCGGAACTCGCGCCACTCCGTCAGGTGCAGCACCACGTCCGCGCCGCGCACCGCGTCCAGCGCCGACTCGGCGTACCCGAGTGTCGGGAAGAGCCGCCGGGCGTTGTCCATGCCCTTCGGGTCGTAGACGGTGACCTGGCCGCCCTGGAGGTGGATCTGCCCGGCCACGTTCAGGGCCGGCGAGTCGCGTACGTCGTCCGAGTCCGGCTTGAACGTCGCACCCAGCACGGCCACCCGCTTGCCGAGGAACGAGCCCCCGCCCACGGCCTCCCGGGCCAGCTCCACCATGTGACCGCGGCGCCGCATGTTGATCGAGTCGACCTCACGGAGGAAGGTCAGCGCCTGGTCGGCTCCCAGCTCACCGGCGCGCGCCATGAAGGCCCGGATGTCCTTCGGCAGACACCCGCCGCCGAATCCGATCCCGGCCCGCAGGAACTTGGCTCCGATCCGCTCGTCGTGACCGATCGCCTCGGCCAGCTTCGCCACATCACCGTCGGCGGCCTCGCAGACCTCTGCCATCGCGTTGATGAAGGAGATCTTGGTCGCCAGGAACGAGTTCGCCGAGGTCTTCACCAGTTCCGCGGTCGGGTAGTCCGTCACCACGAACGGCGACCCCTCCGCGACCGGCACCGCGTACACCTCGCGCAGCAGCTTCTCGGCCCGCTCGCTCTCCACGCCGACGACGATCCGGTCCGGGCGCAGGGTGTCCTTCACGGCGAAGCCCTCGCGCAGGAACTCCGGGTTCCAGGCCAGCTCCACATCGGTTCCCACCGGCGCCAGTTCGGCCAGCCGCGCCGCGAGCCGGGCCGCGGAGCCCACCGGCACGGTCGACTTGCCGACGACCAGCGCGGGGCGGGTGAGCTGCGGCGCCAGCGACTCGAAGGCGGAGTCCACATACGACATGTCGCAGGCGTACTCGCCGTGCTTCTGCGGGGTGTTCACGCAGACGAAGTGCACATCACCGAACGCGCCGACCTCTTCCCACGAGGTGGTGAACCGCAGCCGCCCGGTGGATCCCTCGATGCCCGCGACGTGCTTCTGGAGCAGTTCCTCCAGTCCCGGCTCGTACATCGGGACCCGGCCACTGCTGAGCATCTCGACCTTCTCGGGCACGACATCGAGACCGAGCACTTCGAAGCCGAGTTCCGCCATGGCCGCGGCGTGGGTGGTGCCGAGGTAGCCGGTGCCGATCACAGTGATCCTGAGGGCCATGGAGTGCTCCAGAGAGATGCGGACAGACATGCGGTGAACGAGCATAGTCGTGCCTCTGAAGACCGGGATTTACGGGCCCGGGGGACCCCTGTCGCGAAGCTCACGTGCAGCTCGCATAGGCCTTTGTGGGCCAGGCACCTAAAATTGGGTTACTTAACGGTAGTTAGCATCCCTGGGGAGTGAGAGTCTTGACGGGTTCCACCGATTTCGACCTGTACCGTCCGGCCGAGGAGCACGACATGCTCCGCGAGACGGTCCGTGCGCTCGCCGAGGCGAAGATCGCCCCGTTCGCTGCGGCGGTCGACGAGGAGGCCCGCTTCCCGCAGGAGGCGCTGGCCGCCCTGGTCGCCTCCGAGTTGCAGGCCGTGCACGTCCCCGAGGAGTACGGCGGTGCCGGTGCGGACGCCCTCGCCACCGTGATCGTGATCGAGGAGGTGGCCCGCGCCTGCGCCTCCTCCTCTCTCATCCCGGCCGTGAACAAGCTGGGCTCGCTCCCGCTGATCCTTTCCGGCTCCGAGGCGCTGAAGAAGAAGTACCTGGGCCCGCTCGCCAAGGGCGACGCGATGTTCTCGTACTGCCTCTCCGAGCCCGAGGCGGGTTCCGACGCCGCCGGCATGAAGACCAAGGCCGTCCGCGACGGTGACTTCTGGGTCCTCAACGGCGTGAAGCGCTGGATCACCAACGCGGGCGTCTCCGAGTACTACACGGTGATGGCCGTCACCGACCCGACCAAGCGCTCCAAGGGCATCTCGGCGTTCGTCGTCGAGAAGTCGGACGAGGGCGTCTCCTTCGGCGCCCCGGAGAAGAAGCTCGGCATCAAGGGCTCCCCGACTCGCGAGGTCTACTTCGACAACGTCCGGATCCCCGCCGACCGCATGATCGGCGAGGAGGGCACCGGCTTCGCCACGGCGATGAAGACCCTGGACCACACCCGCATCACGATCGCGGCCCAGGCCCTCGGCATCGCGCAGGGCGCCCTCGACTACGCCAAGGGCTACGTCCAGGAGCGCAAGCAGTTCGGCAAGCCGATCGCCGACTTCCAGGGCATCCAGTTCATGCTCGCCGACATGGCGATGAAGCTGGAGGCGGCCCGCCAGCTCACCTACTCCGCCGCCGCCAAGTCCGAACGCGGCGACAGCGACCTCACCTTCTTCGGCGCCGCGGCCAAGTGCTTCGCCTCCGACGTCGCGATGGAGATCACCACGGACGCGGTCCAGCTGCTCGGCGGCTACGGCTACACGCGGGACTACCCGGTGGAGCGGATGATGCGCGACGCCAAGATCACGCAGATCTATGAAGGCACGAATCAGGTCCAGCGGATAGTCATGGCAAGGAACCTGCCGTAGCGGTCGGCTTCAGCGGTGCGGGACGGCCCCCGGCGTCAGGCGAATTCGCCTCGTGCCGGGGGCCGTTTCCGAGGGCTGCCAGGAATTCTCGCGGCCGTGCGGTGCTGTTCGGCTACGACACCGGCGGGATTCGAACCCGCGGACAGGGAGGGGCAGGGGCGGCCCCGAACCCCGTCAGCCGGCATGACGGGCCGAGGGGCGTAGCCGCGCCGCTTTCGGCGGCGTCCCTTCCCTGTCCATGAACGGCATCGCATGAAGAGGGCCCGGACGGTGAACCGTCCGGGCCCTGTTTTCGCCTGCCGTCAGTTCTCGGAGACGGTGACCTTCTCGTCGTTGTTGAGCTGCTCCACCAGTTGCTTGACCTTGGCCTTGTCCCACACCAGGTTTCCGCGTGTGGAGCCGGAGATCGGCATGTTCATGGACTTGCCGTCACCGCCCGTGATGCCCTTCATCGCGAAGAACATGTTGCCCAGGTCCCACAGCGACATGTCCTTGTCGACGATCAGAGTGTCGAGACCGGCGCCCAACGTCGGGTACAGCTTGAACGGGTTGAGGACCGTGGACGGCGTCGCCGTCTGGCTCGCCAGCGCCGCGAGGAACTTCTGCTGGTTCTTCGTACGGTCCAGGTCGGACGTGAACGCGTGCCGGGTGCGGACGAAGGCAAGGGCCTGCTGGCCGTCGAGGGTCTGCTTGCCCGCCTGGAAATCGGCGCCGGAGTACTTGTCCTTGAACGCCTTGGGGATGTCGAGCTCCACCCCGCCGATCGCGTCGACAATCTTGGCGAAGCCGCCGAAGCCGATTTCGACGTAGTGGTCGATGTGCAGCCCGGTGTTGAACTCGACCGTGCGGACGAGCAGTTCGGGACCGTCCTCGGCGTACGCGGCGTTCAGCTTGGTGAAGCGGCCGCGGCCGGGGTAGAGCTTGCCGGAGTCGGAGCCCTTGTAGGAGGGGATCTCGACGTTCGAGTCACGCGGCAGCGAGACCAGCGTCGGGCCGTTCGAGCCGTCGTGCAGGATCATCATCGAGTCGGTCCGCTTGCCCTCGGCCGAGCCGGTGTGGAGCCTCTTCTTGTCCTCGGCCGTCATGCCCGCGCGACTGTCGGAGCCGACGATCAGATAGTTGGTGCCGTCGCCCTCGTGCGGTCGCTCGATCACCTTGGAGAGGTCGACCTCACGCTTGAGCTTGGAGTCGGCCCAGAAGTACGTGCCGATGGAGACGGCCAGCACCACGACCACGAGGGTCAGGGCGCCTATCTTTATCCGGCGTCGCCAGTCCGGCGCGGGCCTCCCCTGGACGTAACCGCCGTCACCCCGGCCGCCGCCGTGACCGTGGCCGCCGCCGTAGACCTGTCCCGTGTTGTAACCGCCGCCGTACCCTGCGCCGTCGTCATAGCCGCCGTACTGCGGTGCCTCGGGCTGACGCTGTCGCGGCGGTGCGGGACGCTGCTGAGGCGGCGCGGGGCGCCGCTGGACGTGCGGCATGACGCGGGCGCCCTCGGGCTGGGCGCTGTCACTGCCCCACCCGTAGCGGTCGTTGCGGTCGTCGTCGGTCCATCCACCGGGCCTGTCGCTCATGCGGTCCAGTGTGCAGTCCGGGCGTGCCGGTATTACAGGGGGTGTGAGATATCGGGCCTGCGATGTTGCGAAGCTGATGCAATGTCCGCGGCCCAGGTCCCCCCGCATAAGGTAGACGGTATGACAGATCAGGCCCCACGCTCGGAGAGCGACATTCCGGGCAAGCCGACTGCGGCATCCCGGACCACCCTCAGCCACATCATGACCGGTAACGACACCAATCTGCTGGGTACGGTGCACGGCGGTGTGATCATGAAGCTGGTCGACGACGCGGCGGGCGCCGTGGCCGGCCGGCACTCCGGCGGACCCGCGGTCACGGCCTCGATGGACGAGATGGTCTTCCTGGAGCCGGTGCGCGTCGGTGACCTTGTTCACGTCCGTGCCCAGGTGAACTGGACCGGCCATTCCTCGATGGAGGTCGGCGTCCGGGTCATGGCCGAGCGGTGGAACGAATCGACCCCGGCCCAGCAGGTCGGCACCGCGTATCTGGTGTTCGCGGCGGTCGACGGGGACGGCAAGCCGCGCCCCGTACCGCAGGTGATCCCCGAGACGGAGCGCGACAAGCGGCGCTACCAGGAGGCGCAGATCCGGCGCACGCACCGGCTGGCGCGGCGCCGTGCGATCAAGGAACTGCGCGAGAAGCGCGCGGCGGACGGCATCGAGGACTGACGGCGGGGCGGGGCCCCCCCCCCCCCCCGGGGGGGGCGCCCCCCCCCGGCGGCCCCCCCCCGGGGGCGCCCCCCGGGGGCGCCCCCCCGGGCGCCCCGGCCCCCGCCCCGCCCCCACCTCCCGGGCCCCCCCCGCGGGCCGGCCGCCCTGCCCGCCCGGCGGGGGGCCCCCCCCCCGCGCCCCCGGGGGGCCCCCGCCCCGCCCCGGGGCTCCGCCCACGGGGCGCCTCGCTACGGGCACGCCACCTGGTCGCCCGTGACCGCGGCGAACGCGCCCCGGTGCGTGTCCTCGGCCCGTACCCGCTCGACCTTGCCGAAGTCCGCTCCCGTCGTCACCTTAATCGTCGCGCCCTGCCCCTTGACTGCCCGCAGCTCGGCCCCCGGCAGCGCCGCAGCCAGCGACTTCGCCGACCGGTCCCACCTCGGGTCGTACTCGACCAGGGTGTGTTTCAGTTCCCGCGGTGCCCCGTTGATCGGGGCCCGCGTCGTACGGAACCCGGTGGCGCGCAGGGCGTCGTCGGCCGTCTTGCCGAGGCCGTCCATCGGGGTCCCGTTGTAGACCTGGACCCGAATCTCCTGGGGCGCGACATCGACGGTCTTCGCGGCCGCCTGCTTCGGCTGCTGCACCGCGAGGGGCTTGTCGTCACGTAGCGCCTGGAAAAGCCTGGTCGACTTCTTCGGATCCCACTTGACCGTTGAGCCGATGCCCTTGACCGGATAGGAGGGATCGCTGATCGGTACGGAGGTGAACTCGGACGACGCCGCAGTGAAGCCGCGCATCGCCTGGCCGAGTTCCAGGATCTGCTCCGTGCCGAACCCCTCGTCGGCCCGGACCGAGTGGAGCATCGTCGAGGCGATGTCCCGGAACTTCACCGGGTTCAGCAGCACACCGCTGCTGGTCGTCTGCTTGATCAGCGAGGCGAGGAACCTCTGCTGGCGCTGCATCCGGCCCAGGTCAGCGGCCCCGTCGACATGGCGCGAGCGCACGTACTGGAGCGCCTGCCCGCCGTTCAGCCAGTGGGTGCCCGCGGCGAGATCGAGACCGGTGTACGAGTCCTTCATCGGCCGGGCGGTGCAGATCTGCACCCCGCCCAGGGTGTCGACCGTCTTCATGAAGCTGGTGAAGTCGACCTCGAGATAGTGGTCGATCTTGATGCCGGTCATGTCCTCGACGGTCCGCACGGTCAGACTCGGCCCGCCCTCCGCGTAGGCGGCGTTCAGCTTCAGCGGGTGGGCGGCGTGCTCGGCGCCGGTGTTCCGGTCGCGGTGTGCCGGGATCTCGGCGTAGCTGTCGCGCGGAAGGGAGACGACGCTCGCGCGTTCCTTGTCCGCGGACAGATGCACCAGCATGATCGTGTCGGTGCAGTAGCAGGGAGCACCGCCCAGCCGGTACTTCGTCTTGTCGTCCTTGCTGATGCTGTCGCGGCCGTCGGTGCCGACGAGCAGCAGATTCGTGCCGTTCCCGGCCCGCGGCCGGTTCTTCATGTCCTTGAACGGGTCGATACGGTCGATCCCGGTCTCCAGATTGGTCACCACCGCGTGACCGATCCCACCGGCGCCGAGCACCAGCACGGACAGACCGGTCGCGACCCGCATGCCCCAGCGGGGCTTCCCGTCCTGCTTTCTCGGCCTGAGCTGCGGGGGTGCGGCGCGGGGGCGCGGCGGACGGGGGGAGCGGTGCGGTGTGGGCACAGGGGGACCTCCGCGGTGCAAGGGGGATCGTTCGCACAGTAGGCCCGTACGATCTCCATACCGGGAAGCGAGCTTGCGGCGCGCGCCTGTGTCCCCCATTCGCGGTAACGTGGCGGCCGAAACGCCGCCTCCTGGGGTGAGAACCCCCGGCGCCCCCGAGGACCATCCGAGGACCACATGTCTGCCGCGCAGTACCCCGCCGTCTCCGTGATCATGCCGGTGCTCAATGAGGAACGCCATCTCAGGAACTCCGTCCGGCACATCCTGGAGCAGGAGTACGCCGGCGAGATGGAGGTCGTGATCGCGCTCGGTCCGTCCACGGACCGTACGGACGAGATAGCCGCCGAGCTGGTACGGGAGGACTCCCGGGTCCACACCGTGCCGAACCCGACCGGCCGCACCCCGGCAGCGCTCAACGCCGCGATCAAGGCCTCCTCGCACCCCATCGTGGTGCGGGTCGACGGCCACGGCATGCTCTCGCCGAACTACATCGCGACCGCCGTCCGCCTGCTGGAGGAGACCGGTGCGCAGAACGTCGGCGGCATCATGCACGCCGAGGGCGAGAACGCCTGGGAGGACGCCGTCGCCGCGGCCATGACATCGAAGATCGGCGTCGGCAACGCGGCCTTCCACACCGGCGGCCAGGCGGGCCCGGCCGAGACCGTCTACCTCGGCGTGTTCCGCCGCGAGGCCCTGGAGAAGGCGGACGGCTACAACGTGGAGTTCATCCGCGCCCAGGACTGGGAGCTGAACTTCCGGATCCGCGAGGCGGGCGGACTGATCTGGTTCTCGCCGGAGCTGAAGGTGCAGTACCGGCCGCGGCCCTCGGTGAAGGCGCTGGCCAAGCAGTACAAGGACTACGGCCGCTGGCGCCATGTCGTCGCGCGCTACCATTCCGGCTCGATCAACCTGCGCTACCTTGCCCCGCCGACCGCCGTCTGTGCGATCGCGGCGGGCCTCGTGGTCGGCGCGGCCGTCACCCCGTGGGCGTTCGTCGTCCCGGCCGGCTATGTCGCCGCCATCGTCGCCGGGTCCCTCCCGGCGGGCAAGGGCCTGTCGCTGAAGGCGCGGGCCCAGATCCCGGTGGCGCTGGCCACCATGCACATCTCCTGGGGCTACGGCTTCCTGACCAGCCCCCGCTCGCTCGCGAGGAAGGTCATCGCCAGCCGCCGCCCGGCGGTCCAGCCACAGGCGGCCTGACCCAGCACGGACAGGGGCGCCGGCTGTTCCTCCCAGGAGAAACAGCCGGCGCCCCTGTCGCGCGCGGTCAGCCGCTCGTGCCGTGACCGGCAAAGCCTGCCGGGAGGGGCACTAGAACCGGTACGGCCAGTAGACAGGCATGCAGGCGTCTGTCTCGGACCCGTTGACCGCGTCGGTCCCTTCCAGCGGGTTTTCGTCCCCGGCTGCCTGCTTCGGGTACGTCGTCCCTGTCCGCCAGTCCGAGCCGATCGTGAGAGTCAGCGTGTCGACGTCGGCCGACACTTTGACCGCGCTGGTCGGCAAGGACAGCGCCTGCGCGATCGAGAGCGCGTCCGACTTGCCCTGGGCCCCGGAGTCCTTCGGGTACGTCACCGCGGTGGTCAGCGCCGACCCGGGCGAGGTCGAGGCGGTGGCCTTGGTGAAGCCCTTGGACCGGAGGATGTCCTGGATGTCCTTCGCCCGGCCGCTGGTGGCGGCTTGACCGTCGGCCGCGGTGCCGTTGACCACCGTGAGGTCGAGAGCGTCGGGCGCGGCCGCGGTGGCGGTCGCGGCCGGGCCCTTGTTCTTCGTCGCGGACTTGTTCTTGGTCCCGGACTTCTTGCGGTCCTTGGGGTCGAGCGACTGGTCGTCCCGCAGCAGCGCCCAGAGCTTGTCGGCTGCGACCGGCTTCGGCAGCACGTGGTTGTCGTCCTGCGTATCCGCGATCCGCGGCATGGTCAGCATGTTGATCTTGTCCATCGGTACGTTCTTGAGCTGCATACCGAGATCGAACAGCTTCTTCACCGAGCCGATCTCCTCCGAGACCTGGAGCGACTTGGTCGCCGTCTCGGCGAGATCCATCAGCCGCCCGGTGTCGGTGAAGGCGTTCTGATTCTTCAGCTCACGGATGACCGAATTCAAGTACATGTGCTGGGCCTTGGCCCGGCCGATGTCGCTCTCGAAGGCGTGCCGGGTACGCAGCCACTGCAGCGCCTTCTTGCCCTTGATCTTGTGCGTGCCCTTGGTCAGCTTCAGATAGGAGCCGCCGGGAACCTTGGGCTTGGGGATGTCGTAGACGTTGTCCTCGACGCACACATCGGCGCCGCCCACGGCGTCCGCCATGGCGACCACACCGGCGAAGTCGACCATCACCCAGTGGTCGATGTAGACGCCGGTCAGCTGCTCCCAGGTGTCCAGCGTGCAGCCCGGGCCGCCACGGCCGAGCGACTCGTTGATGAGCGCGTTGGTGGCCGGGTACTCGTGGTCGGTCTCGGGGTCCACGCACTTCGGGATGTCGACGCGCGTATCACGTGGAATGCTGACGACCGAGGCGTTCTTCCGGTCGGCCGATACATGGAGCAGCATCTGCACATCGGCCAGCGGCTTGGCGCCGACGCTCGACTTCGAGCCGCCGAGCTTCAGATTCTCCTTGGAATTACGACTGTCCGAGCCGATCAGCAAGATGTTCAGCGGGGTCTGGCCCGCGGCGTTCGGAGCGGTCTTCTTCGCCGCGTTGTTCCCGGCGCTGCGGTGTCCCTTGCGGAGATTGCTGTTCAGGTGCTGGTACCAGAGATAACCGGCGGCGCCGGTGCCGAGTATGACCAGTGCGAGTACGTACGCGACCCAGCGCAGTATGCGGCGCTTTCCGCGTTTCCCGTGCCGGTGCGACGTGCCGCGGCGGCGCCCGCCGTGACCCGGCCCCTCCCGGTCCGTGCCGGCGCCCCGGCCGTCCCGGCCTGGGGCCGGGCCGTCCGTGTACAGGTCGTCGTCCCAGCCGAGTTGGCCTGCATGCCGGACGCGTGGTCGCGTCCCCTCCCCGGGTGTGCTGCTCCGTCCCACCTGGACCCCCCTGCTGCTCAGACTCTTGGAATGGCGCAGTGACCAGGTGTCACTTCGCGCACTCTGCCTTGGCGGCGTTTGCTAGCGGTACGTCTGCCGGCGCCTTTGCCGGTCCGGTGATGGGCACACCCGCGCCCTTGAAGTCCGCGCCCAGGGTCAGGACCATCGCCTGGAGTCCCTCCGCGTCGGTGGTGCCCTGCTTCAGGGCCGAGCCGGGCAGCCCCATCATGGCGGCGAGTGCACGGGCCTGGTCCGCCTGGTTGGGGGCGTACTCGAGCGTCGTCTTGGAGATCTTCGCCGGGGCGTTGGCCTTGTTGGTGGACTTGAGCACGCCCTGGTTGTTCTGCAGCCACGTGACCGTCTCCTGCGCGGCACCCGGCCGGTCGCCGCCGTTGAGGACATCGACACGGACGTCGGCGGCAGCGGCCTTGGTTCCCTTGAGCTGTGCGTCCTGCTTGCTCTGGGCGGCCTTCTTCTGGTTCTTCACCTCGGTCAGCGAGGTGTCCTCGCGCATCATTGCGAAGAGCTGGTCCGCCTTCTCCGGATGCAGCACCACCGTGATGGGCTTCGGCTCGGCCGGGTTGTTTATCACCGGGGCCGTCACGAAGGTGATGTTCTTGGTGTCGACCTTGCTGAGCTCCTTGGCCAGCGACACCAGCTTCGTCCCCGTGCCGATGGGCTTGTCGACCGTGAGGGCCTTGGTCGCCGCGTTCGCCAGGTCGTACAGCTTCGTCGGGCTGGTCAGGGTGTCGTCCGACTTCATCTGCCGGATCATCGAGCCGATGAACTGCTGCTGCACCTTGATCCGGTCGAGGTCGCTCCTGTTGCCGAAGCTGTGCCGGGTGCGGACGAACGCGAGCGCGTCCTCGCCCTGGATCGTGCTCTCGCCGACCGGCAGGTCCAGGTGCGAGTCCTTGTCCTTGACCGCGTGCGCCAGGCAGACCTTGACGCCGCCGACCGCCGTGGACAGTTCCTTCACCGCGTTGAAGTCGACCATCATGAAGTGGTCGACCTTCAGGCCGGTGATCTCCTCGACGGTACGCATGGTGCAGCCCGGGTCGCGCCCGTCCTGGCCCAGGCTGGTGTTGAACCGGATGTTCCGCGTCCCCGGAATGACCTTCTTCGTGCCGTCCGGCAGCGTGGTTTCGCAGTCCGGGATGTTGGTGATCAGGTCGCGGGGGATGCTCAGCGCCGTCGCGTTGGTCCGGTCCTTGGAGACGTGGAAGAGGATGTTGGTGTCGGCGTGACCGACGCTGCCCTTGTCGCCGTACCCCTCATTGCCCTTACCGGTCCGCTTGTCGGTGCCGATGATCAGGATGTTGAGGGGTGCGTCGGAGGTGACGTTCTTGTTTCCGACGTCACCGGTGTCGATAGTGCTCAGGTTGCTGTTGAAGTGCTGGTACAGCGCGTAGGCGCCGATCGAGAGGCCGACGAGCACGAAGGCCATCCCGCCGCCCGTCCAGATGAGCGCCTTCTTGCCGCGGGACTTGGGCTGCTTGCGCTTGCGCCGGCCCGCGGTGTCCGGACCGGAATCCTCCGGCCCGCGCGGTCCATTGGCCGCACGGCGGCCACGCTGTGCCGGCACCTCGCGGCGCGGCCCGTTGCCACGCCCGCCGCCGTCACGCGCATCGTTTCTGCGCTCGCCACTGCCCTCGCGACCCGCACCTGCACGCCTGGAACCACGTTGCCCCGGCGTGGTCGGCCTGCGGCTCGAACCCCCTCCGGATTGGGTCAGTCGCAATTCGTAATCACCGGTCTGCGGGTTGAGAACCCACTGGTCTGCGGGATCGATTTCGTCCGCCCGCCCACGGCCTTGCGCATCCACGGTTGCTTGAGTCCTCCGTCGGTGCCACGCGAGGCGCCTCCCCCGACAAGGCGCTCGTTCTTTCGCTCCAGCAGTGCGCGACCTGACGGCCGGAAGCACCGGATCGCGTCACACTATCCGCCAAGTTCGGCGTCGAGCGACGGGCGTGACAAATTCCACGGACTTTATAACCGGTCAATCTGCTCATTGCGTGCCGATCGTCGACATCTCCTTGGCCATTGCTTTACTGCTTGCACAGGTCCGCGGCCGCGTTGTTGCCCGAATAGGTGGGTGTGGGCGTCGGGTTCGTGGACTCCGAGGCGTGCCCGGTCCCGTTCTTCCTGCGTGCCGGCTCGTCCGCCGGGACCACCGTGACAGGGGCGTCCTGGCGCAGCTGCTTGAAGAGCTTGGCTGCGTCGGGCTGGACGAGTTCGTCCCGGTTCGGGTCGGCGGCGTACGGCTGTCGTGGCACGGTCAGGAACTGCACCCTGTCGGTCGGCACGTCGCGCACGTCGCGCACCAGTGCGTACAGGTCCTTGAGGCTGTCCAGGCCGGGGTCCGTGGTCAGCGACTTGGTGGCCGCGTCCAGCACCGGATAGAGGCGGGTCGGGTTGAGCAGGACACCATTGCTCTGCACCTTGTTCACCAGCGCGCCGAGGAAACGTTGCTGGCGGTCCATCCGGTCGGTGTCGCTCCCGTCGCCGAGGGACTTGCGGGCCCGTACGTAACCCAGTGCCTCCTCGCCGTCGAGCTTCTGGCGTCCCGCGCGCAGCTTCACGTGCGCGTCGGGGTCGTCGACCGGCTCCTTGAGGCAGATCTCGACACCGTCCACCGCGTCGACCATGTCCTTGAAGCCGCTGAAGTCGACGACCATGTAGTGGTCCATGCGGATCCCGGTCATCAGCTCGACCGTACGGATCGTGCAGGCAGTGCCGCCGAACTCGAAGGCCCAGTTGAACTGGGCGAATTGCTTGTCGGTCCGCTTTCCGTCCGATGTGCGGCACCTGGGGATCTCCACCATCAGATCGCGCGGGAGGGACATCGCGGTGACGCTCTTCCGGTCCGCGGGGAGGTGCAGCAGGATCGTGGTGTCCGAGCGCTGGCTGCCGCCGTAGGAGCGACCGTACCTGCCGTTGTCACCAGCGCGGCTGTCGGAGCCGATGAGCAGGATGTTCTGCGCCTCGTGCACGACGGACGGCGGGCGCTCCTTCTCGTACGCGCGCAGTTCGGCGGCCGCCGCCGTGTCCGTCCTGATGTTGCTGTCGAGCTTCCGGTACAGCCACCAGCCGACGCCGGCGGCCACCAGGACGAGGAACGAGGCGGCGAGCGCGGCCCAGCGCAGCCAGTGGTGCCTGCGCCGGGCGGGGACGGCCCCGTCCCGCCACCGTACGCGGGAGGCTTCCCCGCCCGGCCCGTCCTGCGACGTGTCCTGCGACTCGCCCCTCGACGTGTCCTCGTGCTCGTCCTTGTCCGCGGCCGAGCGGTCGGGGTCCGGCGGCGTGCCGGCATTTTCGGTCACGTCTGCGTCCATCCTTCACGTTCGGCAGCGCGCTGGGCCGCCGGCCGCAGGAGTAGACGGCTGAACCCCACGCTTGGTTGTGCCAGGGCCTGTACCGCCGATCATGTACCGGAGTTGTGGCGCAGGCTCGGGGGCTCGGCCCGCTGTGGGCCGTACGAGTGCGCTCAGAATGCCGGTCGTACCGCGGTGTTGGTGACCCGCTCACTCTCGATGCGCTTGGCGAGCCCGTCCTCGTCCAGCCGGTCCACGTGCCGGCAGAGAACCACCGAGCCACCGGTGGCCAGCGGCGCGTACAGCCCGGCGCTGAGCCCTTCCCAGGTGTCGTAGGTGCGCCCCGTCAGCAGCCGCGACCCGGGCGTCAGGCCCAGCTCCGTACCGTCCTCGCGGGCGCGCGCGACCAGTTGCGCCGACGTCAGCGCGACACCGCCGACGGTCAGCGCGGGCGCGTCCGGGTCCACCGGTGCGAACGGCGCGAACCGGTCACCCTGGCCCGGCACCTCCACGGCATAGTCCGCGAAGCCCTCGGGCGGCTGCGGGAACCGGCCGCCCATCGGACGCAGTGCCAGCGCGACGCGCTCGCCGCGGCAGGCGCGCGCCGCGTCCAGCGTGTCCGGACCGGTCACGACGAGGTCGGCGGCGGCGGGGTCGCCCTGCACATCGGCGACGACGCCGACCGAGGAACAGGCGAGCAGCCAGACCGCGGACTGCCAGTGCGCGGGCAGCAGGAGGGCGAGCCGGTCGCCGGGTTCCGCGGCCAGGTCGCCCTGCAGCAGATTGGCTGTCTTGGCCACCCAATTGGCGAAGGTGGCCACCGACAGTTCGACGCGTTCTCCGGTGGCGTCGTCGTAGAAAGTGACCATGGGGCGGGCCGGGTCCGCGGCGAGCGCGGAACGCAGCAGGTCGGCAGGGGTGCGATCGCTGGCTTTCATCCGCGCAAGGGTACGCGGCCGCGCCGGACGCGACCGGGTGCCACAGGTGTCGCAATACACCGGTTCGGCAGACGAATCGTCAATTGTGCAGAGATACACCGGTAGCCGGAGTTGTCAGAGTGTGCCCAAGATCGTTCGTATGCGTGCCTTTATTGCATCCGCCATTGGTGTCACCTGCTCGGCAGTCCTCGTCCTGCCGCTCGCCGCGCCCGCGGGCGCCGCCTCCGACACCACCGTCACCGCAGAGACCGAGGCCGCCGACCCCGTCGAGGTGCCCGGGTCGACCCAGTCCCTGCCACTCACTGCGCTGCCCGCCGCGTCCACGCGGGCGACCGGCGCCCCCACCGAGGACGCCGCCACCGTCGAACAGGGCCTGCCCCAGCGCGACGTCCGCCCCTTCTCCCTGGTCGGTGTCGTCTGGAACGACGCCGACGTGGAACTCAACGGCACCGTCCAGGTCCGCACCCGCGCCACCGGCACCACCCACTGGTCGGACTGGCAGGAGCTGGAGACCCACAACGCCGAGCACGGCGCCGACCCCGGCACCGCCGAACGCGACTCCGGGACCGTCCGCGGCTCCACCGCTCCGCTCTGGGTCGGCGACTCCGACGGAGTCGAGGTCCGGGTGAGCCCCGAAGTGACCGACGTACGGGACCGGGACAGCGGCGCCAGTGTTCCGCTGCCCGACGGGTTGCGGCTCGAACTCGTCGACCCGGGCAAGGACCCCCAACAACTCCCCTCAGCCGGCCCGGGAGCCGCGGCCGGCAGCAGGGACAGTCGTGCCCCGTCCTCCGAACCACTGGTTCTCCCCGCGCTGAGCAAAGCGGAGACCGAGGCGGAGAGCGAGGCCGAGGACGGCGTCGCCCCGGGCACCAAGCCGTACATCGGCCCCCGCCCGACCATCATCACCCGCAAGGGCTGGGGCGCCGACGAGACGCTCCGCGAGAGCACCTTCGTGTACACAAAGTCCGTCAAGGCCGCCTTCATCCACCACACCGCCACGGGCAACACCTACACGTGTGCGCAAGCGGCCTCGGTTCTTCGTGGTATCTACCGCTACCACGTCGCGAGCAGCGGCTGGCGCGACATCGGCTACAACTTCGCCGTCGACAAGTGCGGAACCATCTACGAAGGACGCGCCGGAGGCGTGACGAAGCCCGTCCAGGGCGCGCACACTCTCGGTTTCAACGCCGACAGCATGGGCATCGCGGTGCTCGGAACCTTCACCACGTCCAAACCGCCCACCGCAGTGGTGAACGCCGTCGCCGAGCTCACTGCCTGGAAGCTCGGCCTGTTCGGCGCCGACCCCAGTGGCAGCACCACGCTCGTCTCCGGCGGCGGCAACCGGTTCAAGAAGGGGACGAAGGTCAAACTCAAGGTCATCTCCGGCCACCGGGACGGCTTCGTCACAGAATGCCCGGGAGAACGCCTGTACGAGAAGCTCGGCACGGCCCGGACCACCTCCGCCCGTCTGCAGGGCCGCTGACGACCCGCTGCTGCGGACTGCTGCGGGGCTGCCGGACGGTGATGAACCGCCCAGTCTGCATAAACTGGCCAGCCAAAACCAGGCCCGGCCCCAGCAGGAAGCAGAGACGTGCCGTGACAGAGGCAAAAGAAGCGATTCTCCTGGTCGGTGGCAAGGGCACCCGACTGCGCCCGCTCACGGTGCACACTCCCAAGCCCATGGTTCCGGCGGCCGGTGTCCCGTTCCTCATGCACCAACTGGCGCGGGCGCGGGCCGCCGGGGTCGAGCACATCGTGCTCGCGACCTCGTACCTGGCGGAGGTCTTCGAGCCGTACTTCGGCGACGGCTCGTCGCTCGGCCTGCACATTGAGTACGTCACCGAACGCGAACCGCTCGGCACCGGCGGAGCCATCCGCAACGTGGCGTCCCGTCTCACCTCGGGCCCGGACGAACCCGTGCTGATCTTCAACGGTGACATCCTCACCGGCCTCGACATCCGGGCGCTGGTCACCTCGCACGCCGCCTCCGGCGCGGATGTCTCGCTCCACCTCACCCGGGTCGAGGACCCCCGCGCCTTCGGACTCGTGCCGACGGACTCCACGGGCAGGGTGACCGCGTTCCTGGAGAAGCCGCAGACGCGCGAGGAGATCGTCACCGACCAGATCAACGCGGGGGCGTACATCTTCCGCCGCTCGGTCATCGACACGATTCCGGCCGGCCGGCCGGTCTCCGTGGAGCGCGAGACCTTCCCCGGACTGCTCGCCTCCGGCGCGCACCTCCAGGGCATGGTCGACTCCACATACTGGCTGGACCTCGGCACGCCGCAGGCATTCGTACGCGGCTCCGCCGACCTGGTCCTCGGCCGCGCCCCGTCCCCGGCCGTCCCCGGCCGGTGCGGCGACCGGCTCGTCCTGCCGACCGCATCCGTCGCCGCCGACGCCAAACTCACCGGCGGTACGGTCATCGGCGAAAACGTCCTGATCGGTGAGGGCACCCGGATCGACGGCTCCGCGGTACTGGCGGGAGCGGTCGTCGAACCCGGCGCCGTGATCACGGACTCCCTGGTCGGAGCGGGTGCCCGGATCGGCAGCCGTACGGTCCTGGCGGGCGCCGTCATCGGCGACGGCGCCCACGTCGGCGCCGACAACGAACTGCGTGACGGCGTCCGTGTCTGGTGCGGTGCGGTCCTGCCGGACGCCTCGGTCCGTTTCTCGTCGGACGAATGACGGGCGCGCTGCGGCGCGTACCCTCGAGAGGCACCCCCGACGACCGAGGACATCACCCGTGGCAGGACGATTCGCTCCCCGCAGCGCCCCGCGCACGCCCGTCCCACGCCAAGTGCCGACCGGTCCGGCACCGGAGGTACTGACCCGGGACTGGACCCCGCCGGGCCCGCTCGACCTGCGCCTCGTTCTCGGCCCGCTGCGCCGCGGCCCCGCCGACCCCACGTTCCGCATCGACCGGGACGCCTCGGTCTGGCGGGCCACCCGCACCCCGGCAGGCCCCGGCACGCTCCACATCAGCGACCGGGGCGGCCGGATCGAGGCGACGGCCTGGGGCCCCGGCGCGTCCTGGCTGCTGGACCAGCTCCCGACCCTGCTCGGCGCGGAGGACGACCCGGAAGCATTTCGCCCCCGCCACCGCCTGGTCGCCGCGGCCCGGCACCGCCGCCCCGGACTGCGCCTGCTGCGCACCGGTCTGGTGCTGGAGTCGCTGATCCCGTCGATCCTGGAACAGAAGGTCACTACCGACGAGGCCTACCGTGCCTGGCGCCTCCTGGTCCGTACGTACGGCACTCCGGCCCCCGGTCCGGCAGCGGCCCTGTTCGGCACGCACGGCCTGCACGTCATGCCGGACCCGCGCACCTGGTCGCTGATCCCGTCCTGGGAATGGCATCGCGCAGGCGTCGACGCCAAGCGCTCGGCCACGATCCTGCGCGCGGTACGAGTCGCCCGCCGCCTGGAGGAAGCGGCGACGATGCCCCTCCCCGAGGCCACTGCCCGCCTGGAACTGATCCCCGGCATCGGCCCTTGGACCTCGGCGGAAACCCTCCAACGGGCCAACGGCGCCCCCGATGCGGTCACCGTGGGCGACCTCCACCTTCCCGGCATCATCGGGCACGCCCTGGCAGGCAACAGAAACGCCGACGACGCGGAAATGCTGACCCTCCTCACCCCCTACGAGGGCCAGCGCCACCGAGCCACACGCCTCATCCTGCTCTCGGGCCACACCCCGCCGCGCAGAGCTCCGCGCATGACAAGAGGCGACATCGCCCGCCTCTGAGACCCCCTCAGACACCAGCTCGGCCTCGCAGTCCACGACCAGCCGCGTCACATGCGAGTTCGTCGGGCGATCGAGGACGAACCGAGCCCGCAGGCCGCGACCAGCCGTGTCGCATACGAACCCGTCCGGCGAGCGAGGGCGAACGGGTCGCGGGGCCGCCCCTCGCCGCCGGGGCAGGGGCGGGCAGCGGAAATCCCACCCGGCCCACCTCACCGCACCGCGACGAACGCCTCCGCACCCCGCTCCGCCCGGGCCACCGGCGCAACCGCCGGACGCCCGACCGCCACCGCACCCAACGGATCCCACTCCGCCGGCAGATCCAGCACCTCACGCACCACATCGCGGCAGAACATCGTCGACGACACCCACGCGGACCCGAGCTGCTCACCGGCCAGCGCCACCAGGAAGTTCTGAACGCCCGCGCCCGCCGCGACCACGAACATCTCGCGCTCCGCAGCATCCCGTCGCGCGTCCCCGTACGTATGGGCGCCATCCATCACCAGGCACGGCACCGCCAGATATGGCGCCCGGCGCAGCACATCACCCCGCCGTACCCGCTTGGCGATCGACTCCTCGCTCTTGCCGTCGCGGCGCAGATCCGAGATCCACGCATCCCGCATCGCGTCGAGCAGCCGGGTCCGCGACTCCTCGGACTCCAGGAGTACGAACCGCCACGGTGTCGTGTGATGCGGCGCCGGTGCCGTCACCGCCGCGGCCACGGCACGCCGTACCGCCGCCGGGTCCACCGGCTCGTCCGTGAACTCCCTGACCGTGCGCCGCAGCGTCACCGCTTCCCGCACCGCCTCGGACGTCCCGAGCCGGAACATGTCCTCGGCGGCCACCCGCACCATCGCGCGGGCCCCGGCCTCAGCGTCTGCCGGGTCCACCACATGCGAGAGCCCTCGCACGATCGCGACCGGCAGCCCCTCCGCCTTGCCCTTGACCAGATCACCGGCCGAGGCGAGCTCGTCCGCGGTGGCGACCACGGTGGCGCTCAGCGGATTGCCGTGCGCATCCGTCCCACCCCGCAGATCGTCCAGCACCCGGACCCCGGCCGCCCCGATGGCGACATCGGTCAGCCCGTTGCGCCACGGGCGCCCGAAAGTGTCCGTGATCAGGACCCCGACCTCGACGCCGAGGGCGTCCCGCAGCCCGTCCCGGATCATCCGCGCGGAGGCGTCCGGGTCCTCGGGGAGCAGGAGTACCGTCCCGGCGGGGGTGTTCGAGGCGTCGACCCCGGCCGCGGCCATGACCAGTCCCTGCCGGTTCTCGACGATCCGCAGCGTGCCGCGGCGCGCCACCACCCGTACGGTCTCGGCGTCGATCGCCGCTTCCCGGTCGGTGGCTTCGGCGATCCGGCCCTCCGCCTTGGAGACGATCTTCGAGGTGACGAGCAGGACGTCACCGTCGGCCAGCCCCGGCTCGGTGGCGGCGATCAGCTTCGCGAGGTTGTCACCGGCCCGCACCTCGGGCATCCCGGGCAGCGCCCACACCCGGTACGAGGGTGTGTCACCGGCGGCCGCGCCGCTCACGCCCGTACCTCCTCGGCCAGCGCCAGTGCCTGCCGCGCCATCTCGGCGGTCGCGTTCACGTCCGTCATCATCAACGGCACGGCGCGACAGCGGATACCCGCGGACTCCACCTCGTCGACCGTGCCGGCGTCCACCGCGTCGACGAGCCAGCCGTCGAGCAGCCCGGAGCCGTAGTGCCGGGCGACGGCGGCTGCTGTGGACTCGACGCCGACCGCGGCGAGCACCTTGTCCGCCATGCCGCGTACCGGCGCGTCCCCGACGATGGGGGAGAGGCCGACGACTGGCACCCCTGCCTCGGCGATCGCCTCCCGGATCCCGGGCACGGTGAGGATGGTGCCGACCGAGACGACGGGGTTGGACGGCGGGAAGAGGATGACGTCGGCGTCGGCGATGGCCTCCAGGACACCGGGCGCCGGCTTCGCCTGCTCGGCACCGACCGGCACGATCGCCTGCGCCTGGACCGAGGCGCGCAGCTTCACCCAGTACTCCTGGAAGTGGATCGCCTTCCGCTCGCCGTCGATGTCGACGGCGACATGCGTCTCGATCCGGTCGTCGGACATCGGCAGCAGCCGGACCCCGGGCTTCCAGCGTGCGCAGAGCGCCTCGGTGACGGCGCTCAACGGGTAGCCGGCGCCCAGCATTTGCGTACGGACGATGTGGGTCGCGAAGTCACGGTCGCCGAGCCCGAACCATTCGGGCCCCACGCCGTACGCCGCGAGTTCCTCCTTGACGTGGAAGCTCTCGTCGGTACGGCCCCAGCCCTGCTCCTCGTTGATGCCACCGCCGAGGGTGTACATCACGGTGTCGAGGTCGGGGCAGACCTTGAGTCCGAACAGATGGATGTCGTCACCGGTATTGCCGATCACCGTGATGTCCGCGTCGGGCGCGGCCTGCTTGAGGCCACGCAGAAAACGAGCACCACCGATACCACCGGCCAGAACCACAATGCGCATGCAGACCAGTCTGTCAGGCGCAGCCTGATCCTCGTGGGGGTGGTGGTGGGCGACGGGTGGGACTGTCAGGCGCAGCCTGATCGCTGTGGGGGTGGTGGTGGGCGACGGGTGGGACTGTCAGGCGCAGCCTGATCGTTGTCGGGGTGGTGGTGGGCGACGGGTGGGCTGTCAGGCGTGTACGGCGTCGGCGGTTGCCGAGGCGCACCGCGCCGCGTGCATGGGCATCTCGGTGAGCCCCGGGTAGTAGATGTGCAGGCTGACGGCCGGTTCGAGGGAGTCGTTGACCACTTCGTGGACGTATCCGGGCGCGAACACGCGCTGCGCGCCGGGGCCCAGCGACCGCATGCCGCGCTCCGTACGCTCGGTCAATTCGCCTTCCAGGACGGTCAGTACGCCGGACGACAGCCCGTGGTGGTGCAGCCCGCTGCCCTGACCGGGGACCCAGCTGAGCAGCCACACCTCGTAACCGAGTGGGGTCTCCCCTGCTCGAGCGGAGCCGAGAGCTTGGGGAACCGTGCGGAGCCGGTGGTACCAGCGGGTGGTCGCGTCGTACTGGACGAGCGGCGCCCACTGCGAGCGGTCCGCGGCGATGCTGCGGGCGAGCCCGACGAACTCGGCCACCGTGGACGGGTGCTGGCGGGCAGGGCGGAGGAGGTGCTGGACCTCAAGGATGTCGCCGGCGATCTGGAGATCGCTGTCGCTGTTCATGGGTGCGGTGGTTCCTCGGCAAGTGAGTGCAGGGCAAGAGTGCAGATGCAGAGATCCAGGGGTGTCGCGAGGACCGGGGACCGGGGAGGGGCCGGGCGGCAGCCGTGCGGGAAGCCGTTCGACGGGGTTGTCCGGAGAAGGCCGAGGTCCGGAATAGGGCTGCGACTAGCTGGAGCGCGAAGGCCTCAACAGCTGAGACAGCTGGAACAGCAACAGCGAGCCTGGACAGCGGTGCGGAACCCACGGAGGTGGGTCACACGCATCACGGAGGTCGCTGGCATGACAGCAAGGGAACCGAGCAAAGCTCCCGTTGTCAACCTGATGCCCGATTTGGCGGTAATGTTTCACCTCATCCGGTTACTCCAGCCGGAGAAAGGTTTGTGCACCCGCCGCGCCGGAGATGTGGCGCAACAGTGGTGCCCTCAAACGTCGTAGCGGCCTCGTGATCCGACTGTGATCTTGATCGCTCCGGTGATCGAATCGAAACATGGCCGCCCTGCCGGGAGTCTGACTCTGTGGCGGATGGGGGCGCGATGAGGCCCATGGCATATGTCAGGTTTTTGGTGATTTGCACACTTTCCGCATAGGCTTGGTTCCGCAGAGTGAATACCGGGCCCAATAGCAGATCTCCGCTTGACTGGCTCGGATCCACACACTTGTAATTTCACTCGTGTCGTTCGGCCGAATCGATAACGGCTGCATCACGGGGACGCAAGAGACAGACGAGGGGCGCACATGACCGAGCTGTTCCAGCAACTGCTGGTCGAGGACGCGGACGAGGAACTCGGCTGGCAGGAGCGCGCACTGTGCGCCCAGACCGATCCCGAGTCCTTCTTCCCCGAGAAGGGCGGATCGACCCGCGAGGCCAAGAAGGTCTGCCTCGCCTGTGAAGTCCGGTCCGAATGCCTCGAGTACGCCCTTTCCAATGACGAGCGGTTCGGTATCTGGGGCGGCCTTTCCGAACGGGAGCGGCGACGCCTGAAGAAGGCCGCAGTCTGACCGCGAGGCCTGCGAAGCAACAGACCGACGGATTCACTGGAACCCCCCGGCCGCCCGAGCGCCACCGACCACGCTCCGGACCTCGGCCCCGATGGCCCGCCGCCTGCACCCTGCCCGCAGGCGGCGGGCCATCGCCGTCTCCGCACACCCCCATACGACTGCCGGCGTGGCCGCTCCGCCCGTCGCCCTCCGAGCGCCTCTGTTCAGCCGCTCGGCGCCACCCCGGTCATCCGTACCGTTAGTGTGGGGCCCCGTCCGAGACGCGCCAACGCCCCGACGGAGCGCGCGTGTACACCGATGCAGCCCCGGGGGGACGCCCCCCGGACCTGGCCGGAGGGCCCGTACCTCGATGTCCGTGCACAGCCAATCGACGGCGCCGTACGCGTCCGCCGCCGCCCCAGAGTTCCCCCGGCACGTCGTCACCGCCGTGCTCGTCTCCCACGACGGCGCACGCTGGCTGCCCACCGTGCTGGCCGGGCTGCTCGGGCAGGAACGTCCCGTACAGCAGATCGTCGCCGCCGACACCGGCTCCTCCGACGACTCCGCGCGGCTGGTCACCGAGGCGCTCGGGGCCGAGCAGGTCCTGCACCTCGCACGCCGTACGGGCTTCGGTACGGCCGTCGACGAGGCGGTCCGCACGGCCGATGAACTCACCCCCGACGACCTGCCGTACCTGAAGCGTCCCAGTTCCTGGGACCCGGTCACCAGGAGCTGGCGCGACGACGCGTACGACCTGCCCGAACTGCCGCACGGCGAACCGGTGCAGTGGCTCTGGCTGCTCCACGACGACTGCGCACCCGAGCCCGACGCGCTCGCCGAGCTGCTGCGCGTCGTCGAGACCGACCACCACGCAGTGATCGTCGGCCCCAAACTCCGCGGCTGGTACGACCGCAAGCAGCTCCTCGAAGTCGGCGTCTCCATCGCCAACAGCGGACGCCGCTGGACCGGACTCGACCGCCGCGAGCAGGACCAGGGCCAGCACGACCAGGTCCGTACCGTGCTCTCCGTCTCCTCCGCCGGCATGCTGATCCGCCGTGACATCTGGGAGGAACTGGGCGGGTTCGACGGCAGGCTCCCGCTGATGCGTGACGACGTCGATCTCTGCTGGCGCGCGCATGCCGCCGGACACCGGGTCCTCATCGCTCCCGACGCCGTCCTGCGGCATGCCGAGGCATCCGCCCGGGAACGCCGTCCCATCGACTGCGCCGGACGCTCCGTCGCCTCCCCGCACCGTGTCGACAAGGCCGGCGCCGTCTACACGATGCTCGTCAACGCCCGTGGCAAACAGCTGCCCTGGGTGCTGCTCCGGCTCGTGCTCGGCACCCTGCTCCGCACCCTCGCCTACCTGGTCGGCAAGGTGCCCGGTCAGGCACTCGACGAAGTCGCCGGACTTTTCGGCACCCTGCTGCGCCCCGGCAGGATCTTCGCGGCCCGCCGCAGGCGCGGCAAGAGCGTCGTGGACATGGCCGAGCTGCGGGGGCTCTTCCCGCCGCCCGGTGCGACCGTCCGCGCCACCGTCGAGCAGGTCGCCGGAAACTTCGGCAGCGGGTCCGACGCCGATTCCGGCGGTTCACGGCACGGCGCCGTCGAGTCCGGACCGGGCGGTGACGACGCCGACTTCCTGGAGATCGAGCAGTTCGCCCGGCTGAAGCGGATCGGCCGTAAGCCCGGCCCGGTCCTCTTCGCCGTCCTGCTCCTCGTCTCCCTCGTCGCCTGCCGCGGCCTCCTCGGCGGCGGCGCACTGGCGGGCGGCGCGCTCCTGCCCGCACCCGCGGACGTCTCCGACCTGTGGGGGCGGTACGCGGACGGCTGGCACCCGGTCGGCACCGGCGGCACTCAGACCGCACCGCCCTACCTCGCCGTGATCTCCGCCCTGTCCGCGCTGTTCCTCGGCTCGACCGGCTTCGCGCTCACGCTGCTGCTCGTCTGCTCGGTCCCGCTCGCCGGACTCACCGCGTACTTCGTCTCCCGCCCGCTGCTCGAATCACGACTGCTGCGGGCCTGGGCGAGCGTCGCGTACGCCTTCCTGCCCGCCGCGACCGGCGCCCTCGCGACCGGCCGCCTCGGCACCGCCGTACTGGCGATCCTGCTTCCGCTGATCACCCGCGCCGCCGTCTCCGCGTGGGGGATGCGCGGCCACGGGGACACCCGCGGCAGCTGGCGCGCCACCTGGGCGTACACCCTGCTCCTCACCCTCGCGATGGCCTTCACGCCCATCGTCTGGCTGCTCGCTGTCGTCCTCGGTATCGGCGTCCTCGTACTGCGCCGCCACGACATCGCCGCCTACGGGCTCCGCTTCCTCGCCACGATCGGCACCCCGCTGCTGGTCCTCGCGCCGTGGTCGCTGTCGCTGCTCAGCAACCCCTCGTCGTTCCTGAACGAGGCGGGGCTGGACTTCGGTGCGGGTTCGGCCTCCGCGCTCGACCTGCTCGGGATCAGTCCTGGCGGCCCCAAGGCCGCGGGCGGCGTGCTGCTGCTCGGCATCGTGCTCGCGGCGCTGGCCGCGCTGCTGCGCGGGGAACGGCAGTTCGCGATCCGCGCCGCCTGGGCCGTCGCCCTCGTCGCTCTGGTCTTCGCCGGGCTCGCCAACGGCTCCGGCTGGGCCGGGCCCGCCACCCTCGTCTACGGCATTGCGCTGATCACCGCCGCGCTCGTCGGCGCGGACGGTGCCCGGGTACGGGTCGCCGAGCTCAGCTTCGGCTGGCGCCAGCCGGTCGCCGCCCTGATCGCCCTCGCGGCGGGGCTGGCCCCCGCGCTGGCCGCCGTCGGCTGGATGATCGGCGGCGCCGCGGGCCCGCTGGAGCGGCGTGACCCGGTGCAGGTCCCCGCATTCGTTGCAGAGGAGAGCAGCACCCGCGACCAGCCCCGCACCCTGGTCCTCGGCGGCAGCTCGCCCGCCACCGTCGCGTACACCCTGGTCCGTGGCTCCGGCGCGCGGCTCGGCGACTCGGAACTGACCGAGTCGGGCGGCTCCAACAGCCACCTGGACAAGGTGGTCGCCAACCTGGTCGCGGGCTCGGGCGCCGACCAGGGCAGTCAGCTCAGCGGCTTCGCGATCCGTTACGTACTCGTACGGGACGGCGCGCCGCGCGAGATGAGCCGGGTGCTCGACGCGACCCCGGGTCTGAGCCGGCTGAGCCAGCTCGACGGCAGCGCGCTGTGGCGCGTGGACCGTCAGGTCGCCCGCATCATGATCGTCCCGCCCGGTGCCGGCGGCGAGCAGATGCCTGTCGGCTCGGGGCCGGTCGAGGCGCACTCCAAGATTCCCGCGGGCGGCTCCGGCCGCGTCCTGCGGATCGCCGACGCCGCGGACCCCGGCTGGAAGGCCACGCTGAACGGCCGGGCCCTGACCGCCAAGACCGCGGACGGCTGGGCGCAGGGCTTCGAGCTGCCCGCCGAGGGCGGCACGCTGGACCTCACGTACGAGACGCCGATCACCCACACCGCGTGGATCTGGACCCAGGCCGCGCTCGGCGTGGTCCTGCTGGTCCTGGCCCTGCCGGGCCGCCGACGGGAGATCGACGACGACCTGCCCGACGCGGACCTGACGGTTCCGGCCGAGCCGGTCGCCGGCGAGGGACGCCGGGCGCGCAGGCTGCGCGCCGCCGCCGAGGCTGAGGCGGTATCCGAGGACGCCGAGCCGACGCCGGAGGAGGCAGGGCAGAACATCCCCGCGCAGCAGTCGGCCGACCCGTACGCCGAGCGGTCCGAAACGCAGGACCCGTACGCCGAGCGGTCCGAAACGCCGGACCCGTACGGCGAGCAGTCCGCGGCGCAGGACCCGTACGCCCAATCCGACGAGGACGGCCACTACGCCCCCGTACCGCAGCAACAGCAGTACGGCGAGTGGGACACCCAGCAGTACCAGGACGCCGACTACACGCAGTACCAGGGCGAGCAGCAGCAGGCCGCCGCCGATCCCTACCAGCAGGGCACCGCACCGGTGTACGACCCGTACGGCTATCAGCAGCAGTACGACCAGAACCAGGGCCAGTACGACCAGGAACAGGGCCAGTACGACCAGGGCCAGGGCGCGTACGACCAGGGCCAGTACAGCCAGTACGCCCCGCAGCCCCCGTACGACCCACAAGCCTCCTACACCGCACAGCCCCCGTACGACCCGCAGAACCCCGACGAGAACCCCGCCCCGGCCCGGAACCCGTGGCCGACCGGTAACGCATCGCGAGGCGAGTCCGAGTGAAGTCCACCAGCCTGTCCCTCATCGCGGGCACCGTAGCCCTTGCCGCCGTCACCGGGTTCGCCGCGCTCACCACGCAGGGCGACGCGGATGCCGGCCAGGCGAAAGCCGCCGCCCGGCTGCCGGTGGAGCGGTCCAGTCTGCTCTGCCCGGCGCCCAGCCTCTCGGACCTTGCGGAGACGACGTACACGTCCTTCACCCCGGCGGCCGGCAGCGGCGGAGCGGCAGGCGCCGCCGAACTGATGCCGTCCGTCTCCAACACGGCGGGCGCGGGCGACGACACCACCGCCGAGACGGACGGGAAGAAGGACAAGAGCAAGAAGGCGGTCTCCGGCAAGCCGGTCGTCTCCCTCAAGAAGCCGGGCAGACCGGCCACCGCCGAGGCGTCCGGCTCCGACGCCCCGGCCCTGGTCGGCACCGCCACCGGCGAGCTTGCGCCCGGCTGGACCACGCAGCAGACCACCACCGTCAGCGCGGGCGCCACCCGCGGCCTGCTCGGGGTCAGCTGCACCGGCCCGGACACGAACTTCTGGTTCCCAGCTGCCAGCACCGCGAAGTCCCGCGAGGACTACGTCCACCTCACCAACCCGGACGACACGGCCGCGGTGGCCGACATCGAGCTGTACGGGCCGGACGGCTCGCTCAAGTCCGATGTGGGGGAGGGCATCACGGTCCCGGCCAGGTCCAGCGTTCCGGTTCTGATCTCCACCCTGACCAGCGAGGCGGCCGACGACGTGACCGTCCACGTCACCACGCGCACCGGCCGGGTCGGCGCCGTCGTCAGGGCGGCGGACAACGAGACCGGCAGCGACTGGCTCGCCGCCTCCGTCGACCCGACCGGCACTCTCGTCCTCCCCGGCATCCCGGCGGACGCCACGGACGTCCGGCTGGTGGCCTTCGCCCCCGGCGAGGAGGACGCCGATCTGACGGTGAAGCTGCTGGGCAAGAACAGTGCGATCTCACCGGCCGGACACGAGGACCTTCACATCAAGTCGAACATGACCGCAGGCGTCGACCTGCAGGACGTCACCAAGGGTGAAGCGGGCTCCCTGCTGCTGACCCCGGCGGAGAGCGGGCGGGCCACACCTGTGGTGGCGGCGCTGCGCGTGGTCCGCGGCACCGGCGACAAGCGGGAGGTTGCGTACATCCCGGCGACCGGGCCGGTGGGCGCACAGGCCACCGTGGCCGACAACCGGGCGAAGGGCTCGACCCTTTCCCTCACCGCTCCGGGCGCCACCGGGAAGGTGAAGGTCACGGCCTCAGCGGGCAGCGAGGGTGGCGAACAGACCGTCCAGATGTACACGGTCAAGGCCGGTACGACGATCGCCGTCACCCCGCCGGTACCGGCCGGGCTCAAGGGCAGCTACGCGCTGACGATCGAGACGGTGTCGGGCGGTCCGGTCCATGCCGCGCGCACCCTGTCCCTGCCGGAGAACGGGATCCCGATGTTCACGGTGCAGACGCTGCCGGACGACGGCGGAACGGTCGAGGTACCCGACGCCGAACAGGACCTCTCGGTCCTGGACGACTGAGCAACGGGTCAGGGGCGGGCCGAGGCCGGTCCGCCCCGGATACCCAGGGCCTCTCGTTCGCGCCCTGCTGGCCTCGCGGGGGGTCGCAGCCTGATCCGGACGACAGGACCTGGTGGCCCTCCCGGCAAGCTCTGCCCCGTCGCGTCGCCCAGCACGCCACGTCGGCCAGAAGCCCTGGTAGCTCCTTCCCCGAGCTCTCGGCGTTCGAGCAGGAGAGACCCCACCCCAGAACCTCCGGCAGCCTTGCGACCGCACGCACCAGACGCCGCCCGGCCCGCCCTACGGCCGGACGACGCTACTTTCGAAACACGCCCTAGTCCTGCCCATAGCGCGGATCCACTGACTCCGGCGACAGCCCGAGCAACTCCGCGACCTGCTCGACCACGACCTCGTGCACCAGCAGCGCACGCTCGTCGCGGTTCTTGGTACGGATCTCGACGGGGCGCCGGTAGATGATGATCTGCGCAGGCCGGTCCTTCTCCGCGGACACCGCACGCCCCAGCGGTACGGTCTCCGCCTGCGGCCCCGGTACATCGAGGACCATGAAATCGACATCGGCCAGCTGAGGCCAGCGCCGCTCCAGCCGCTCCACCGAGTCCTGTACGAGATCACGGAAGTTCTCCGCCCTGGTGGCCGAGAGCGGCACCTGGGGCGGGGCGACGGGTCCGCGCATGCCGCGGCCATGGCGGTCACGACGGCGCGGTCGTGGCTCGGGCGGGTGGGGCGGCGGTACAGGACTGTCCATCACCGACGCAGCGTAACCCTCTGCGGGGCAGCCTGATCGCGCGTCATCGGCAGCACGGCGGCATGTCCGCGCTTGAACATTCCGGCCAAGCTTGAGCCCGTTTCAGGCCCGGTCCGCGACCGTGGATCTCCTACGTATTGGCAGCTTATGCACCGAGTGGTGACCGATATCGTTGCCGTTGCGAGCTGCACTTCCCTCCTCCTGCGCAGGTCAGGGCGGTTGCCCGAAAGGCGGTTGTGCCGGAGGTCACAGTGCGACACGGTGGGGTGACCTGAGGGAGAGTCGTCGCAGCCCGCTCAAGAGTGCGGTACCGTCCAACATCGTGAGCCCTGTACGTCGCTGTTCGCGCACCGCGTGCGGCCGCCCTGCCGTCGCGACACTGACGTACGTCTATGCCGACTCGACTGCGGTCCTCGGCCCGCTCGCCACCTACGCCGAGCCCCATTGCTACGACCTCTGTGCCGAGCACAGTGAGCGACTGACCGCGCCACGCGGCTGGGAAGTCGTCCGGCTCGCCGATCCCTCCGCACCCACGCGCCCCAGCGGTGACGACCTCGAAGCACTCGCCAACGCCGTGCGGGAAGCGGCGCGTCCGCACGACCGCGCGGCGGAGGCCAGAGGCGGCGGCCCGCACGCCGCGGGCCCGATGGAGGTCGCGCGCCGCGGTCACCTGCGGGTCCTGCGCTCGCCCGACTCCTGAAGCGGTCGATCACCGAACGACCGCACCGCCCGCAGGCGCGTGGACCGGCCGGGTAGTTTGGGCGGTCCGCAGGAAATTCAGGAGGACCGGCCCGTGGCTGCTGATCTGTCGCAGATCGTGAAGGCGTACGACGTGCGCGGAGTCGTGCCCGATCAGTGGGACGAATCGCTGGCCGAGCAGTTCGGGGCGGCGTTCGTCGAGGTGACGGACGCGGAGGCGATCGTGATCGGCCACGACATGCGCCCGTCGTCTCCCGGTCTCTCGGCGGCGTTCGCGCGCGGCGCGGCGGCACGCGGTGCGGACGTCACCCTGATCGGCCTCTGCTCCACCGACCAGCTGTACTTCGCCTCCGGCAGCCTCGGCCTGCCCGGGGCGATGTTCACCGCCTCGCACAACCCGGCGCAGTACAACGGCATCAAGCTGTGCCGGGCGGGCGCCGCACCGGTCGGGCAGGACAGCGGGCTCGCCGAGATCCGCACCCTGATCGAGAAGTGGGCCGAACAGGGCGCACCGCAGCCGGTCGCCACGCCCGGCACCGTCACGGACCGCGACACCCTCACCGACTACGCGGCCCACCTGCGGTCCCTGGTCGACCTGACGGCCGTCCGCCCGCTGAAGGTCGTGGTCGACGCGGGCAACGGCATGGGCGGCCACACCGTCCCCACCGTCTTCGAGGGGCTCCCGCTCGACGTCGTCCCCCTGTACTTCGAACTGGACGGCACGTTCCCCAACCACGAGGCCAACCCCCTCGACCCGAAGAACCTCGTCGACCTCCAGGCCCGGGTGCTGGCCGAGGGCGCCGACCTGGGCCTCGCCTTCGACGGCGACGCGGACCGCTGCTTCGTCGTCGACGAACGCGGCGCGGGTGTCTCCCCGTCAGCGATCACCGCGCTGGTCGCGGCGCGCGAACTCGCCCGCAACGGCGGCAAGGGCACCGTCATCCACAACCTGATCACGTCCTGGTCGGTCCCCGAGGTGGTCCGCGAACACGGCGGAACCCCCGTCCGTACCCGCGTCGGCCACTCCTTCATCAAGGCGGAGATGGCCGAACACGGCGCGATCTTCGGTGGCGAACACTCCGCGCACTATTACTTCCGCGACTTCTGGAACGCCGATACGGGCATGCTCGCCGCCCTCCACGTCCTCGCCGCCCTCGGCGGCCAGCCGGGCCCGCTCTCCGAACTGGTCGCCCAGTACGACCGCTACACCGGCTCCGGGGAGATCAACTCCACGGTCGACGACCAGCCGGCCCGCACGGCGGTGGTACGCGCATGCTTCGAGGCGCGCGAGGGCATCACGCTCGATGAACTGGACGGCCTGACGGTGACGGCACCGGACTGGTGGTTCAACCTCCGGGCCTCCAACACGGAACCCCTGCTGCGCCTGAACGTCGAGGCCCGCGACGAGGGGACGATGAAGGCGGTACGCGACGAGGTCCTGGCCCTGGTCCGCGCGTAGGTCCACTCCCGGCCCTCTTGGGCGAGCGTCCGGCCCGTCCGGCGTTGGGGAACCGGACGGGGGCCCGGACGGGGCACCGGTTCCGGGACGGGGCGAGCACGCCGCAGGCGCCCCATCCGCCGGCCCCGACCCGCACCGCAACCCCATGCACACCACATCGCCCCACCCGCCCCACTGACTCCGGGCCGGGCCGCGCCCCCGCCACCCCGGCGGTAGGCTGACGACGCCTGATCCGCGTGAACCGGACACACACGTTCGAATGCTCGAAGGGACCCACCCCATGCCGCTCGAAGCCGGCCTTCTGGAGATCCTCGCCTGCCCGGCCTGCCACTCCCCGCTGGACGACCGCTCGGCAGCCGACAGCCCCGAGCTGGTCTGCACCGGCACGGACTGCGGCCTGGCCTACCCGGTACGGGACGGCATTCCCGTCCTCCTCGTCGACGAGGCCCGCCGCCCCGCGTAACGGCGAGTCACGGGACCGCCGTCACCCACCACACCGGCGACCCCGCCCCGTACACCGCAGACCTCACGCTGAGCAGCACGTGATCGGAGGCCCGTCCCCATGCTCGACGAGTCGTTGCTCGACGCCCCGGAAGCATTGGCCCGAGCCGACCGCCGCGGTCTGCTCCGGGGCGCCGCCGAGGCCGGGGCGCGCGTCCGTACCGCCGCCCGGCACGCCGCGGAGGCCGGGATCACCGAGCTGACCCCGGAGGGCCGCCCCCGCGCGGTCATGGTCGCCGGCTCAGGCACCGCCGCATTCGGCGTCGCCGACCTGATCGCCGCACTGGCGGGCGCCTCTGCCCCCGTCACACGTATCCCCCCTTCCGGCGTCGCACCCGCCGCGGGCGCGATGCGCTGGACGCTCCCCGGCTGGGCCGGCTCCGTCGACCTGCTGCTGATCGCCACGGCTGACGGCACCGAACCGGGCCTAGCGCTCCTCGCCGAACAGGCGTACCGGCGCGGCTGCACGGTCGTTGCCGTCGCCCCCCACCGGTCCCCGCTGCGCGAGGCGGTCGACGGGGTGCACGGGCTCGTCGTACCGATGGCGTCCGCCCCGCACGGCGAGTACGACGCCGAGACCTCGGCCGCGGGCCCCGGCACGCTCTGGGCCCTGTTCACGCCGCTGCTCGCCCTGCTCGACCGGGTCGGCCTGCTCACCGCAACCCCCGAGGCGCTGCAGAGTGTCGCAGA
The DNA here is from genome assembly GCF_048270745.1 of Streptomyces sp. NPDC056231. NCBI lineage: Bacteria > Bacillati > Actinomycetota > Actinomycetes > Kitasatosporales > Streptomycetaceae > Streptomyces > Streptomyces sp. NPDC056231. The sequence goes on from NZ_JBLVKW010000002.1 coordinate 373,417, forward strand.
CCGCCTCGACCGCACCGCCGAGCGCTGCGGCCCGGCCATTGCCACGTACAGCAACCCGGCCAAGACCCTCGCTGCCGAACTCGCCGACAGCCTGCCCCTCATCTGGACGGAGGGCGACGCCGCAGGACCGGTCGGGCGACGCTTCGCCGCCGTCCTCGCCGAACTGTCCGGCCGCCCGGCCATCGCCGCCGAACTCCCCGAGGCGCTCCCCGCCCACGGGGCGCTGCTGGCGGGCACCTTCGCGGCCGGAGCCGACCCCGACGACTTCTTCCGCGACCGGGTCGACGAGACGGAGCCCCTGCACGCCCGGGTCGTCCTGCTCCGGGACCGGCCCACCGGCGGCCTGAGTGCCGCCCCGGCCGCCCGCGAACTCGCCCTCGGCCACGACACGGCGATCAGCGAACTCGAACCGGAAGAGGGCACCGAACTCGAAGCCCTCGCCGAACTTCTCGCAGTCACCGACTTCGCCGCCGTCTACCTGTCCCTGGCATCGGCGGCTCATCCCTGACCCGCTCCACCGCATCGCACGATCCCCGCATCTCACGAGGACGAAAAATCTCCATGGACCGGCTCTCCAACACCGTGCGCCCTTACGCCTGGGGCTCCACCACCGCCATCCCCGAACTGCTCGGCGTCGCCCCCACCGGCGAACCCCAGGCCGAGATGTGGGTGGGCGCCCACCCTGGAGCCCCCTCCCGCCTCACTCGTACAGCAGGCACCGAGCAGCCCCTCACCGACATCATCACCGCCGACCCCGAGCGCGAACTGGGCCCGGCCACGGTCGAGAAGTTCGGCCCTCGTCTCCCCTTCCTCCTCAAGCTGCTCGCCGCGGGTGCCCCCCTCTCCCTCCAGGTTCACCCCGACCTCGCGCAGGCCAAGAAGGGGTATGAGGACGAGGAGCGTCGGTCCGTGCCGATCGGCGCACCTCACCGCACGTACAAGGACGCCAACCACAAGCCCGAACTGATCTGCGCGCTCACTCCTTTCGAAGGCCTCTGTGGCTTCCGCCGGCCCACCGAGGCCGCCGAGGCGATGGCGGCGCTCGGCGTCGACTCCCTCAAGCCGTACGTCGACCTGCTCGGAGCCCACCCCGAAGAGGCGGCGCTCCGCGAAGTGCTCACGGCGATCCTCACCGCCGACCCCGCGGAGATGGCGGAGACGGTCACGGCGGCGGCCGCCGCCGCCGAACGCCTCGGTGGCGCCCACGCCCCGTACGCCCGCATCGCACACCACTTCCCCGGTGACCCGGGTGTCATCGCTGCGATGCTGCTGAACTACGTGCAACTCCAGCCCGGCGAAGCCCTGTTCCTCGGCGCCGGGGTCCCGCACGCCTACCTCGGCGGCCTCGGTGTGGAGATCATGGCCAACTCGGACAACGTGCTGCGCTGCGGACTGACGCCCAAGCACATCGACGTCCCCGAGCTCCTCGGAGTCGTCCGTTTCGAGGCGACCGACCCCGGCATCCTGCGTCCTGAGGCGTCCCCCTCCGGCGAGGAGGTGTACGAGACCCCGGTCGACGAATTCCGGCTGTCGCGCTACGACCTCTCACCCGGCGCCGCCCCTGTGGATCTGACCAGGTCCGCCCCGCAGATTCTGCTCTGCACCGCCGGTGCGCCCCGCGTCGGCACGCTCGACCTCGCCCCCGGCGGCTCGGTCTTCGTGCCGTCGGACGAATCGGTTGAAGCGTCTGGTACCGGCACACTGTTCCGCGCGACAGTGGTGGCCTGACGTACCGTCCGAATCAGCGGCTGCAACAATGTCCGGCCGTACCGCGGCGCCAGGGCCGCAGCATTGACGAAGGGACACCAGGCACCCATGAGTGCGTCAGGCGGAACCAAGGCGATCGTGGCGGCGCTCGGCGCCAATCTCGCGATCGCAGTGGCCAAATTCGTGGCGTTCCTGTTCAGTGGCTCGTCGTCGATGCTCGCGGAGAGCGTCCACTCGATCGCCGACTCGGGCAACCAGGGGCTTCTGCTGCTCGGCGGCAAGAAGGCCCAGCGCGAAGCCACCCCCCAGCACCCCTTCGGCTACGGCCGTGAGCGCTACATCTACGCCTTCCTCGTCTCCATCGTCCTGTTCTCGGTCGGTGGCATGTTCGCGGTGTACGAGGGCTACGAGAAGATCAAGCACCCGCACGAGATCGAGGCCTGGTACTGGCCGGTCGGCGTACTGGTCTTCGCGATCATCGCCGAGGGCTTCTCCTTCCGTACGGCCATCAAGGAGTCCAACGAGACCCGCGGATCGCTCTCCTGGAAGGAGTTCATCCGCCGCGCGAAGGCTCCCGAGCTCCCCGTCGTCCTCCTGGAGGACTTCGGCGCGCTGATCGGTCTGGTGCTCGCCCTCGCAGGTGTCGGCCTGGCCCTCGGGACCGGCAACGGCGTCTGGGACGGAATCGGCACCCTCTGCATCGGCACCCTGCTGATCATCATCGCGATCGTCCTTGCCGCCGAGACGAAGTCGCTGCTGCTCGGTGAGGCCGCCGGCACCGACCAGGTCGACAAGATCAAGGCCGCGGTCGTCGACGGCGAAACCGTCACCCGCATCATCCACATGCGTACGCTCCACCTCGGCCCGGAGGAGCTGCTGGTCGCCGCGAAGATCGCCGTCCAGCACGACGACACTGCCACCGAGGTCGCCAACGCCATCAACGCCGCCGAGGCCCGCATCCGCGAAGCCGTCCCGATCGCCCGGGTCATCTACCTGGAACCGGACATCTTCAACGAGGCGGCCGCTGCCGCGGGCACCAATCCGGCCACGCCCCCCGACACCGACCCGGCCGATTCCGGCCACTGACCCTCCCGATCCCCTTTTCGACCGCTCCCGGCCCCGAGTGGGCTGGGAGCGGCTGGGCCGATCGGTGTAGATTCGGTGACAGTGTCAGACGTCGCTGCTGATGGCGGTCGGCCGCTCCGCTCCTGCGGACCGGGCGAGGGAGAGAGGGCCTCCGACGGACTGCGCTGCGAGCGCCCCGGGCATTCGTGTGCCCGCCGCCGCAGAGCCGGCCCTATCCACCCTCGACCCCATGATGAGGAGCAGCCCGTTATGACGACGGTCGCCAATCGACAGGACTTCAAGGTCGCCGACCTCTCCCTCGCGGAGTTCGGCCGCAAGGAGATCACGCTCGCCGAGCACGAGATGCCCGGCCTGATGTCGATCCGCAAGGAGTACGCCGCCGCGCAGCCGCTCGCCGGCGCCCGCATCACCGGCTCGCTGCACATGACCGTGCAGACCGCCGTGCTGATCGAAACCCTGGTCGCCCTCGGCGCCGAGGTCCGCTGGGCCTCCTGCAACATCTTCTCCACCCAGGACCACGCCGCCGCAGCCATCGCCGTCGGCCCGAACGGCACCCTGGACGCCCCCGCCGGCGTCCCGGTCTTCGCCTGGAAGGGCGAGACGCTGGAAGAGTACTGGTGGTGCACGGAGCAGGCCCTGACCTGGCCGAACACGCCCACCGGCGGCCCGAACATGATCCTCGACGACGGTGGCGACGCCACCCTCCTCGTCCACAAGGGCGTCGAGTTCGAGAAGGCCGGATCGGCCCCGGACCCGTCGACCGCGGACAGCGAGGAGTACGGCCACATCCTCACCCTGCTGAACCGCACCCTCGGCGAGGCCCCGCAGAAGTGGACCCAGCTGGCGTCCGAGATCCGCGGCGTCACCGAGGAGACCACGACCGGTGTGCACCGGCTGTACGAGATGCACCGCGACGGCACCCTCCTCTTCCCGGCGATCAACGTCAACGACGCCGTCACCAAGTCCAAGTTCGACAACAAGTACGGCTGCCGCCACTCCCTGATCGACGGCATCAACCGCGCCACCGACGTCCTGATCGGCGGCAAGACCGCCGTTGTCTGCGGCTACGGCGATGTGGGCAAGGGCTGCGCGGAGTCCCTCCGCGGCCAGGGCGCCCGCGTGATCATCACCGAGATCGACCCGATCTGCGCGCTCCAGGCGGCAATGGACGGCTACCAGGTCGCCACCCTCGACGACGTCGTCGCCCAGGCCGACATCTTCGTCACCACGACGGGCAACAAGGACATCATCATGGCCGCCGACATGGCCAAGATGAAGCACCAGGCGATCGTCGGGAACATCGGTCACTTCGACAACGAGATCGACATGGCCGGTCTCGCCAAGATCGACGGCATCGTCAAGGACGAGGTCAAGCCGCAGGTCCACACGTGGACCTTCCCCGACGGCAAGGTCATCATCGTGCTGTCCGAGGGCCGCCTGCTGAACCTGGGCAACGCCACGGGCCACCCCTCGTTCGTCATGTCCAACTCGTTCGCGGACCAGACCCTGGCCCAGATCGAGCTGTTCACCAAGCCCGAGGAGTACCCGACCGACGTCTACGTGCTGCCCAAGCACCTCGACGAGAAGGTCGCCCGCCTCCACCTGGCCGCGCTCGGCGTGAAGCTCACGACGCTCCGCCCCGAGCAGGCCGCCTACATCGGCGTCGAGGTCGAAGGCCCGTACAAGCCCGACCACTACCGCTACTGATCCGGCACTGATCCCGTCCGCCGACGGCACAGATCAGACCGGCCGGTGACCGGTCCGGAACGGCCCTGACGGACGGACCAGCCCCACCTTCAGCAGCAGATACGAGCGCAGGCCCCCGCACCCCCGTGTCGGGGGCCTGCGTCGTACCGCACCCGCACAGCCCGAGGAACCCGAAGGACCCCATGCCCCGCGGCCGTTATTCGCTCCATGATCCCCACGACCACACCCTCCTCGGCCAAGAACATTTCCAATGCGCCCCAGGCCCCTCCGGCTGGCGCTATGTCTCCCGGACCACCGCCCCCTCCGGCGATCACCTGGGCTCCGTCGACCTCACCCTCGACGAACTCGGCCGCCCCGTTCGCCTCGAACTCCATGCCACGAGCTGGCAGATCCGAGGAGCCGCCCTCGAAGGCGTCACCTGGGTCCGCACCGATCCGACCGGTACCCATGCCACCGAAGGCAATGTCCGCGCCCACGCCTTCACTGGCACCTCCCCCGCATTCCTCGTCGCGACCTCGCGACTGCTGCGCCTCACCCCCGGTTCCCCCGCGACCCGTGTCCGCCTCGTCGCCTTCACGGAACCCGTCCTCGCCCCCCGCACCGTCGACCAGTCCTGGGCCCTGGTGAACAGTGAAGCGCATGCCACTGACAGTGGCCCCCTGATGGTGGACGAATACCAGGTCAGCGCCCTGGACACGGGTGAGCAGCACACCGTCCACATCGCCGGCGACGTGGTCCTCTCGGCCCCCGGCGTTGAGCTCGAAGAGCTGGAATCCCCGCCCTCCCCTCGCTAAGCAGGCGGCGCAAACCCAGTGCCCGGAGTCCGCACCGGGGACCCGTCCGCCCCGGAAACCCCAGTAGCCCCAGGGTTAACGGGTTCCACAGGGGTCGCCCACTCCATGGGCGCCGACGCAGCCCGCACGCCCCCCGCGCCCTCCCCACCGCTCTGCGCGACGGCGGGCAGACCCGTCTGTCCGCCCAGGGGCGGACCCGCGACATCCGGGGAGACTCTCTGCGCAGCGGCGAACACCCGCTGCGCGTCCCGTGCCTGCCGCTCGTTCACCACGCCGGCCAGATATGCCGCAGCCGGCACCCCTTCCGGGACGGGAACCCCCGTACGCGCGGCCAGCTCCCCACTCAGCCGTGTGGCCAACGACCACCCCACCTCCGCATCGAGCTGGTTCATCCGCGTCAGGTACTGCCGTATCGCCAGCCACAGTTCGTCCGGCACCGCCGACAGATCGAGCCCGGCGAACCGTCCGACCATCCATGGCGGCGGAGGCGGCACGGCGACACCCCGCCCCGACGGCACCCGTTCCCGGACGACGAGCGTCCCCGCGAAGACATCCCCGAGCCGCCGCCCCCGCGCCGACACCAGCGACGCGATGGATGCGACGACCCCGAGCGTCATCAGGATCTCGACGACCCCCATCGCCCCGCGCACCAGCGCGTGCCGGAACCGGATCGGCCCGCCGTCGTCCCGCACCACCCGCAGCCCGCACGCCAGCTTCCCCAGCGAACGGCCGTGGCTGAGCGTCTCCACCGCGATGGGCCCGCCCACCAGTACGAGCAGAAACGTGGCGACGGCAATGGCCGCGCTCGCTGCCTCGTCCAGCGTCACCGTTGCGACGGTCAGCCCGATCGACACCAGGATGAAAACCGTCCACACCACGACAAGATCGATCACCAGAGCCAGCGCCCGACTCGGCAGTTTCGCCGGCCTCAGCCCCAGCACGACCGCGTCCCCGGTCACGAGCTCACTCATTGCCGCCCACCCTTCGCCGACCTTCCCTGCCCCTCGGGAGCTCAGTCTGCCAAGCTGACCCGCAGCGCGCCGCAGTAGGACGGACCCGTACGCACCCATGCCTGGAGCAGCAGCCGACCATGGATCTCGACGTCTTCGTGACAGCCCACCGCACCGAGTGGGACCGCCTGGACCACCTCCTGCACCGCGGGCACCGTCTCACCGGCACCGAAGCCGACGAACTCGTCGCCCTCTATCAGCGGACGGCCACCCATCTCTCACTGATCCAGTCCAGCGCCCCTGACCCGATGCTCACCGCGCGCCTCACCCAGCTCGTGGCCCGCGCCCGGTCCACGGTGACGGGTACCCGCAGGGCCACCTGGCGCGACGCCACCCGCTTCCTGACCGCCGGCTTTCCCGCAGCGGTCTACCGCTCCAGGCACTGGTGGATACCCACGGCCGTCCTCTCGACGCTCCTGACCGCACTCATGGGCTGGTGGATCGGCACCCACCCGGAGGTCCAGGCGGCGATCGCCGCCCCCGAAGACCTCCGCCGCATGACGAGCCCCGGAGGGGAGTACGAGACGTACTACTCCAGCCACCCGGCCGCTTCGTTCGCCGCCCAGGTCTGGACGAACAACGCTCAGGCTGCCGCAATGTGTCTGGTCCTGGGGGCGTTCCTCTGCTTGCCGGTGATCTGGATCCTCTTCGTGAACGTACTCAACCTCGCGGAGGGCATCGGCCTGATGTCGTCGGCCGGCCGACTCGACACCTTCCTCGGCCTGGTCCTCCCGCACGGCCTGCTCGAGCTCACCGCGGTGTTCGTCGCAGCCGGTACAGGCCTCCGTCTCGGCTGGACGGTCGTCGACCCCGGTCCGCAGACTCGCCGCTCCGCCCTGGCGCAGCAAGGCCGAGCCGCGATCGGCATGGCCGTCGGTCTGGCCCTGGTCCTGTTCGTCTCGGGTGTGATCGAAGGTTTCGTCACACCCTCGGGTCTCCCCACCTGGGCCCGTATCGCCATCGGTATCGCCGCCGAGCTGGCGTTCCTCGCGTACGTCTACATACTCGGCGGCCGCGCGGCCCGAGCCGGAGAGGCAGGAGACCTCGACGCCACCGAGCGGAGCGCCGAGCTCCCGACCGCTGCCTGATGGTGCGTATGACCCCGCTGACCTGCTAGTCTTCTCCTCGCCCCAAAAAACCGTTGACACGGTGGACAGGGGGAGGTAGATTCAAACGGTTGAGTCGGACTGGACAGGTTCGATCCCAACGGTTAGTATCTATCTCGCTCTCAACGGAACCAAGTTTCCGCAGAGCCGTTGATTCCTTTATCTATCTCGAGCAATGAAGCCGATTAGATCGGCCGAAATGCTTCTGATAAAGTCGGATCCGCCGAAAGGCAAAGGCCACTCCAAAGGCCACCGGAATCAAATTCGGACCGGAAACGGAAACGAAAAAGAGTCTGGTAAGGTTGGAACCGCCGGAAAGGGAAACGCGAAAGCGAAGAACTGGAAAGCGGAACCCGCTTCGACCGGGAATCGGACACGAAAGAGTCTGATAGAGTCGGAAACGCAAGACCGAAGGGAAAGCCCGGAGGAAAGCCCGAGAGGGTGAGTACAAA